>JASEHH010000018.1 GCA_030017685.1 Thermodesulfobacteriota bacterium
CCCCCTGCCTACCGGCCCTCGGTCGGGACCGGGGCCGGTAGGCAGGGGGAGAGGGGCGGAGCATGTTAACCATAGATCATTTGGCCATTAACCTCCCAGTAATAACCTCCTCCGAAAGGGGGTTTCCGGGTATAAAAGTCCGCACCGAAGGGATCCTTCAAACAATAGAGATCCCCTCCAAAGGGGGATTTGGCAGAAGCCTGCCCAGCCCCCTGCGCCGCTCCCCTGGCTGCTCCCTTCCCTCCTGAGAGGACCGATCTGGGAGGCGTTAGTCCACCCCCCGATCCAATTTTTTCAGATCTTGGCATGTTCGTTTCCTCCTTTCTGTTCAATATTAATTCTATCGTCTTTCCTTGATCTCCTCCAGAGTTTTTTCAACTTTTTTTCTGAGATCTTCCTTCAAGTTCATCTTGTTCAGGGCAAATTCGCCAATCTTTCGCAGCTGGGCAAGAGCTTCAGGAGTGGCCTGTCTCCGGTCGGGTGCCTTGAGAACCGTTGAAGGCCTGAACCACTCCTTTGGCCGATAGTCGAAGAGCACTTCGATCAGAGCAATACGGAGATTGTCAAGCAGTCCTCCGGAGAGCATGCGTTCACATCCTTGCAGAAGGATGAAATCATTGCGATGGGTGAGAATGCTGGAGCGCATCCAGTCCAGCTTATCCTCTTCTTCATGTTTGGGATCGGCCATTTTTTTCTCGAGGAGAGTGATCGCTGGTTCACTTCCATTCTTAACGATGGCTTCTATGGTCAGGGGAGTAAACCCGTCGTCAGGTTGAGAATGATTGTCCCAGAATTTGATCACCTCTCTTGGCGCTGGCCTGACCTCCGCACAGGCTTTGATCAATAAATCCGCACGGGCCGGTTCCTTATAGAACTCCGGAATCTGAGTGAGGGCCACCAGCGTGTTTCGGGCGCTCGATGTTGGATTCTTACTCAGCGTTTCAAGAAGGTGCCTCAGACGCAAGCGATTTGAAGGGCCTTGATAGGCCTTCTCAGAGTCGAGTTTTTTCAGAAATTCCTCTGATTTTAACTTTTGAAGGAGCAAGGAATGATCCTCTGGCCGGACGCTCTTGGCCAGAGCAAAGGCTTCTGTGGCCAGAGCTCTTTGATCTTCTTTTGAGGGTTCAGTTTGAGCCATACGAACCTCCTGTATGTTCTGGTGATAACTCCAAACAACCTGGGGCCAGCTACCGGACTGCATTAAGAACAGGCCCATAGCGAGCAATATAAAGATGAGATGCTTCATGGCACCACCACAGGGCTTCGATGAACAGCCCGAGTCTGAATGATGTCGAAATCCTGAGCCAGCGTGGTCGGATTATTCCAGTGCATCAGGTTCTCGTCGGGAGGGGTTGTCAGGCCATCAAAGAATATCCCGTTCGCAACGAGACCGGTTGCGGTGCTTGCATCTGGTCCTTCCACACGATGTCCCAGGTTGAGAACATGGCCCAACTCATGGGCAATGGTTCCAGCATAAGTCAACTGATCGGCTGGAACAGCGGGGTCGCCATTGGCATTGGTTACATACATGGCATAGAGCCTGGGATATGTGGCTGTATTTCGCTGACGGTCGTCGATCAGGTTCATCGTAACCGTACCTGCGGCTCCGTCCGGATCGATTCCCGATGGAATGATCCAGGAAGTGCTCGGGGTTCCATTGTCCGTGATGGAATTGCCTGCTCCATTGGCAGGATAGTCCGTCGCAGCGCCCAGGTTGCCATCCCGATCCGAATGGATGTATGCAAAATTAAAAACTCCCTGACGGTAGTTGAGTCTTGTAGCTCTGGGCCACCCGGTGACACCAATGTTCCGGGTCACTCCAGCGGCAACACGAATGCGAAAGATACCGCGGTGTGGTGTTGTTGTGGCCCCATGTGTGACGGTGTTATTGTTGTCCGGCACCAATTCGATGGCCATCTGACGGAGGAATCGGTTTGCAATGGCTATATGATCAAGAACATGGTCAGGTGTGCTTCTGGGTTGGCTTGCCGCACTGGGACCGTTCAAAATGTTGGCTCGATAAAGAATCTGCCTGACTGGAAGGACCAAGGCTCGGTAGCTAGCAAAAAGGGCTCCCTGAAAATGCACCTCGAGGCGGACCTCGCCTTCGGCTGTGCCATAGACCATCACCTTTCTTCCGCGGGCCGGCCCCAGAAACTGGACTGCTCCTCCTGAGATCGCAACCGAACTCCACTCCAGGCGGGGATCGTTATCCGTGAAATTAAGAGTCCCCGGGTGATAATAGGAGAACTCGATTCGGGCCGCAGTTTGAGCGTTTGCTTCTGCTGCGGTCAGGATTGGGATGGCAGAGGGATTGGGAATGATATTGATGGGACTTGCCGGAGTTACATTGATGGGGCCATCGTTTCGTTCTGGAGCGATGGCAGCGGCGGTCGGACTCAGCGGTGGTCGTGGGGGCAAAGATGTACCAGGTCCATCAGGCGGAACCGGCCGAACAGGACAGATTTCCATACGGGCCATGAAAGATCCACCGGATACGGTCGTACAGGAAACACTTCCGCTGTGCTCTCGCGTGGCAAAGACCGAATCCGGAGGGTGGGGTCCGAATCCCCCCTGGACCGAAAGCTCTGCGCTCCAGTAAAGGATGAAGTATCGGTTTCGTGTCCGAAAAGACCGAAAATTGCCCTGGCTTACATTTCTACGCAATTGAAATTCAACTGTTCCAAGATCGTCATCAAAGGTCACATCATCATCCTTCACCTGAAAACTCACCCTCACCGGATTGCTATTTAAATCCCTTCCGGTGACATCGATCTCCATGGACCACTGAGGTTGAAGTAAAGGGATGGGTCTATGTTCATAGGCATCGAATCTCTCATTTCGGTCTTCCGGAGTTCGGGGGACTGGATTACCATCTACGCTTGCAATGAAATACCATTCCCCTGACCCAAACGTATCCGCATCTCTGAGGACCTCGACCCGCCTGAAGCTCACTCTGATTCTCTCATCAGCTGGCATAAAAGTTTACTCCCTAAATATCATCCTCTTCTCATCCCTTAAGAACCGTGTAAATCCTTTAATTTGTCTTTGGTTGCCTGATCTGCTTCACCTGTCACCTGAAGACCGTGCTTCTCCTGGAAAGCCCTCAGCGCGGCCCCCATTGACGGAGTGGCCTCATCACTCGTATCGCCACAATCAAATCCAAGGTTGGCCAACCTGTGCTTGATGCCGCTTATTTCGGAAAGGGGGTTGAGACCGCCGAGGTTCAAGGGCAAAACCTTCTCATTAACCGTTCGGGGTTCCAGGATCAGACGACCCTTTTTGGCATTGGGAGGAATGCTCACCTCGATCATCCCATCGCCATCGGTTGTGCCTTCGGTCAGATTTCCATCAATGTCAAGGATATAGGGTATGTTCTGCCGGGGCCTATCCTCCTGGGACCTCTGCTCCACTTCAGGATCTTCTCCTGAGAAGTTCTTCTCATTCCGGGGCCGGGATACTCCCGAAGTCCTCTGTGGAGACTCCTGTGGAGGGGGCTCTTCTTCCATCATGCGCAGTCGAAGTTTCGCAGGAGTCCCTTTTTTTCGGAAGCGATGCTTCTGCTCGGTGGCGCCTGACTCCTCTTTCTTGTCTTTATCCGGGACAAAGACGACATCTCCAGGGTAAAGGATATTGGGGTCTTTTCTTTTCTCTTTAAGCTTTGTATTTTTCGGGTGATTCCAGACCTTCTCCCAGAAAAGCCCGTGCCTGGTAGCGATGCTTGAAATACAATCACCCTGCTTGACTTTGTATTCGGGCATTATCTTATTTCCCTACCTCCTCTCCAGGCGCTGTCGCCAGGCCTCCAGACATCTGCTTTGTAAACTGGTTTGTTCAAAATCGATGGGCCAGAGAGGAATGAAGTGAATGGCGTCTTCCGGACTGGGAAAACCATTCTGTCCATAACCCATATCCTCGAAAGCTCGACGTAGAATAGGTTTAAAGAGATTGTAAGCATCCCCCAGACGCTCAGCACCCTGAAGACAGTGGTCGAAGAGAGAGATCGCGCTCCCCCCTCTGAACCTCACCAGATAAGGTCGTTCCATCGTATCTCCCGGGCCAAGATGGCCCCAGGTTTCAGCCTGTGATTTGGTTCGAGCAAGAGACTGTTGAAACCGTTGGGCAAAAGGAGGATCATCCGGTTGATAGGGATGTTGATCGTCTCCGGCAGTTGAGCAGGCATAGAAAATCCACCGGATATCATCGGCGAGAAATTCCTGAATCCGGTCTATGAATGAGTCAATCTGTCCATTCGTCAGCTCACCTCCAAGATGGATCTTATTGGAAAACCCGTGATGAATGGATGCAATCATATTGATGGGGCCAAATAGTTGACCGACATTTCGGAGGAACGTTGCCACCTCATCCATACTCTGCCGCATAGCCCCGGGATTGAGTAGATTGTCAATCGCGTCGAGCTCCCTGCGAAGACTTTGGCCCCGATTTTGAAATGTGCTCATATCTGGCATGGTCCCAATCAAGACAGGATTTTCTTGTCGGGTAACAGCGGCGGCGTGATCTTCTTTCACTGCCTCTAATCTTTCACGCCGTTGAGCATTCGTCCTCCCTTCTTCATGCCACCATGCCGCAAGCTCCTCCTGATGGTTGTGAAAGAACCGGCTGAGCAGTCGTTGGTAGCACCAAAGACAACCCCCACTTCTACCACCGTTGTCTGTAATATTATCAATTAATCGGGTGGCGTGGTGCCCAGGGTTTTGGTCGCAGAGAACCACGACATTTCGCAGGTGAAAGGTACTGGTCGCATCGTGGGTTGCTAAAAAATTTAAGAGGTTGCCCCATCGATTGCTGCTGAACATGCTTGCCTGGTAAAGAGGATCAGGTAACTCACTTCCTGTTGATTCAGGTGCTTCATCTACCATTGGCACTTTTCCTTCAACTAAATTTGATTGAGGTCTTTAAGCTTCTCCTGGGTCTCTGTATTTGCTTCGCCAGCAACCTGGAGATTATTTAAACTTTGAAAAGTTCGCAAGGCGGCTTGCATTTGGGGCCCTGGATTACTGCCGCTTCCTCCCCGTAGATACCCGAGATTACTCAACCTAGATTGAATGCCTGAATCTTCATCATCTGGGTCGAGGTGTCCGATGAGAATTTGGATTGGACGACCCATGATGGTTAAGATGGCTCGATTCACATCGGGCGGCACATTTTCTACACGGATGATGCCTTCACTCTCAGTCTCTCCTTCGATGGTTCGGTCTCCTATCGATAAAGTATAGGGAATAGGACTCTGTGGCTTTCGGGTGTTTGAGTGGATTGGAAGTGTGGAGGGAATAATTTGAAGCACAAGGGTCTGGGAGGGAGTCTTCAGTTTAAACCGGTGTCGAGTTTCCGTGCCCCCTGACTCTTCTCGCATACGCTTATCAGGGATAAAGACCCAATCATTGGGAAGAAGGACATTCTGATTTTTTCGACGCCTTTTTAACTCCTCATTGGCAGAATGATCCCAGATCGTCTCGGGAAGGTGACCATTCTTTTTGGCAAGGCCTCCTATGGTCTCTCCCTGACGGATGCGGTGCCACTTCCCATCGGCCGCTGAACCTTTTGGAACAGGACCTTTGGGTTGAGGGTTCGTAGAAGGACACATATTTGCCTTAGCCCCCGATCAATACTGTTCGGGTGGCCACGAGTTTTGAATCGCCTAAAAATACGCCGCAACCAGCCGTATCCACGATCCAGCGGGCCGCAGGCATAAAGCCGATCAGAACAGTGACGCTTCCTGTGACGATTGGAACAGAAGGGGGTGTTGAGGGCGGAGGGCCTGCCTGTGGCGGATGGGCGATACCGGCAGACAGAGCACCCGTACAGGTTACAAAGTCCCCTACGACTGCGGCTGGAAGATATTCGATAAGGACAGTCATGGGTCGTCCCGGTAAGGGCGGGCCAATCACTCCACTTGGCACGAGTTGGTCATGCGTGATGGGATCCAAAATTCTTGCCGCAGGAAACATAATGGACCTCCTTGATCAATTTAGCAGCCATGGACATCTAAAAGTTTTTTTCGTGTTGCTTCATCAGTTTGGCCAGATTCCTTTAGACCATATTTTTTCTGGAAGGCCTTGAGCGCTGTCTCTGTTTTAGGTCCCATCACCCCATCAATGGCACCGAAATAAAAGCCTAAATTGTTTAATCGCGCCTGCATGCCACTGATTTCGTCTACGGGATCAATGTGACCGAGATCTAATAAATATTCGTCTTGATTTTCTTCAATGATAAGCCTACCCTTTTTGGCGTTTGGTGGGATGGAATGCTCAAGCCTGCCATCTGAGTCTGTGGTTCCAGAAAAAAGGTTACCATCGATCTCCAAGATGTATTTCTTATCAGCACGAGGCTCCTCCTCGTCATCTAAAAGTCGAAGCCGCAACTTGGCTGGCGTCCCTTTTCTTCGGAACCGATGTTTTTTTTCTGTGGCACCTGATTCCTGCCTCTCCTCTTTTTCGGGTATAAAAACAACGTCTCCGGGATACAGGATATTTGGATCTTTTCGCTTTTCCTTAAGGCTCGCATTCTTAGGATGATTCCAAACCATTTCCCAAAAAACCCCGTACTTCTGGCCAATACTGGAAAGACAATCCCCTTGTTTCACCTTATAGTTTGGCATTGATTGAATCCAAATCGTCCTATTATAAAGGTTATAAAGGCCATTTCTGTCCTTTATAGATAAGGCCTTCATTTAATAATTTTTTAATGACTTTTTTTGCTGATTCCCAATCTGTTGCGTCATCCTTCTGAAAGACACACCATGGTATCACCAATGGCCAATTATTTTTTTTCGCATCTCTGATGAAAGATTCTGTAACATTATCATTACTATAGATAATGCGTTTCCAACGAGTGGGAAACTCTCCAACAATGCATGGAGACAAACCTGCCTTATCCAATTCGGCCTTTTTCAAGGCCACTTCCGCCTTTCCCCATCCTTTATGTTCCTCATAATCATGAAACTGAAGCAGGTCTGTCCCACAATTTTTCCAAAATTTTAACCAACGGGAGTCTCCTCCGGTTTTAGAACCAACCGTAGCTTTAAAACCATTATCTTTTATTCGAGATGCAGCATCCCTAACAAATTCTTCCATATCTTTATCCGGAGTCTGTCGTGCAGGGATATTTTCTGGCCACTGTTTGGTCACTGGATCATAATCGATTTTAAGATGTTGAAAGGCTGCTATGATTTTTTTAGCCTTATTAGGATCATTATCGAGTTTCCAAGTGCTTGGGTTTTTATGGCCTTGCATCAACCATTCGGGTTCATTTATGATTTCCCAGGCGTACAAAGAGTTTTTATACTTTTTCGATACATCGAGTAATTTGTTTAGGACAGTGTCTAAAAAAGCCTTCCTTTTATTTGAATTCAAAAGGATATCGTAACGTCCCCCCTTGATGATCCCCGTCATTGGATTTCCCTGTTTATCCATGGCTGGTGTTCCAGTTTGAAGCCAGTGGAAATCGATGAGCGAAGGGAGAAGCTGCATAGGGGCTACTTTCTGGAACTCCTTTAGCAATAATTCAAAATCATCCACGATAGGTTTAACTGAGATTTTTTCTGGAGGAGTGCATTCCCAATATTTAATCTTCTTATCCCACTGTGGGGCCTGTGCTCCAGTTCCGTAACACATGCCATCTGCAAGGATAAACCAACGGACTACCCTTATCTTTAAATCTTTAAACTGATTTAAAGCACTTGCTATTGTTTTTACCCATGGCCGCCTTCCCCATGGATGAACGCCAAAGTCCCATCCATATCCACCCCAGGGATAATTAACACCAATTGGAATCGAACTTTTAGCAATGGTAGTAAAATTCTTGCTATCAGGGGTTTGCTTTGATACCTTTCCCATAGATTCCTACCCATTTACGCCTTCTCCCAGGCGTCTTTATCTAAATTGGGGAAGGTGATCTTGCAGGAGCCGGGGTCGATTCCATCGACACGGGCAAAGCCATTCTCATCCAATGTGCCTTCTGCAACGGTGTTTCCGTCGGGCAGGGTCACCTTATATCGTTCGCCTGGGATGGGGTTGTCATCCTCATCGACCAACTCGATCTCAATCCAGCTCTTTTTCTCCTCATCTGCTTTATGCCTCTCCTCACCCGGGCTTGCGCTGGCTGCCATCGCAGGCTCCGCCGGAGGGGCCGGAGGCACAAGGGCAGCAGAGGCCGGTGCAACAGGAGGCCCACTGCCGCTATTGATGTTGACGAGGGGACTTCCCTGGATAAAGATAGCCGCCGGGGTGAGAACGATACTGCTTCCCCCTACCTTGAGCTCGATACCGGTCATTCCCTCAATCTTTACATTCATTCCTTTTAGATGGTAGGTCCCTGTCACATTTTCGCTGTGATTTGCATTGAAGCTCTCGATCATATTTCCCGTAACTTTAAGTGAGGATGAGCCTGTCACCTCAACAGCCTTCTTGCCGCCGACTTTCAGGTTGTAGTCACTCTTGACCTCCCGAAACTCACTCTTTTCAACCATCACATGCTTATCGAATTCGATCTTCTCCTTCAAATCCCGCTTGACAATCAGATGCCGGTCGTTGCCAACGAGCTCCCGGCGATCGCTCTTCACACGGATATCGAGATCTTTCTCCGCATGGACGAAAATTTGTTCTTCGCCTTTCTTATCCTCGAAACGGATCTCATTGAAACCTTCTCCACCGATGGAGCTGTTCGTCTTGATCGTGCTCTTTGTCTTTTCGTCAGGGAGGGGGTAAGGAGGCATATAATCGGCATTGTAAACCCTGCCTGTGATAAGGGGCTGATCCGGGTCGCCTTCGAGAAAGTCGATAACAACCTCCTGGCCGATTCGCGGGGTGAAGATAGCACCATACTGGCCACCGGCAAAGATGCTGGCCACACGTATCCAGCAGGAGGATTTGTCATCCTTCTTTCCTTCCCGGTCCCAGTGAAACTGGACTTTGATGCGGCCGTATTTGTCCGCGTAGATCTCCTCATCCTTCGGTCCTACGACCACCGCGGTCTGGATCCCTTTGACCACGGGCTTGGGGGTCTTTCTTTCTGGTCTGAAGACAACGGAGGAAGGGATGGAGATGAATTGATTCGTATAGCTAAACTTTTCTTTGGGATCAGCCAGTTCTTCGAGCGCCTGAGGTTGTTGGCCTTCGTGACGAATCTCCGCGAGAAGGTATTCCTGATTGAAGCTTTTGCGCTCATGGTCGATCAATTTGAATTTGAAGCCAGGGGTCAAACGGGGAGAGGTGCTCTTGCCCTCTGCCTTCTCTTTAAAGGTGATGGACTCCTCCAGGCGGACCTTGGTCAGTCCTTTCCCCCGGTTCTCCTCCACATATCTGCCCGGATAGTCATAGACTTCCAGTTTCTGATAGGATTTGTCCTGCTCTTTCGATGTTAAGTCGAGAGTGGGCTTTTCAAAATTGAAATCCCTCCGGGTCATCTTTCCGGAGAAGACTTTCTGAGAAAAAGCCAAATGGTAGACAAACTCTTGACCCGGCACCATCCCTATCGCGGGATTGAAAGTGATCTCCTCCTCTCCTTCAATAGTCTGATAGGCGACTGTGCTGTCGCCAAAGACCAGCACATGTTTATCCTTTGCATGTTCAAAGAAGTAGAAGATGCCCTCCTCCTCACAAAGTCGGGAGATGAAGTCGAGATCGGTTTCACGATACTGGACGCAGTATTCCCTCTCCGGATATTTTCCCTGCAACCGGAAATTGAAGCGGTCGCCTGTGATGCCCCCCTCCTGAAGGACCTGTTTAATGATGTCCTCGACTTTCTTGTTCTGGAAGATCCGGCAGTCCTGCTCCAAAGACAGGAGCCAAAAGGTGGGGATCACCTCTGCCTCGTAAAAATAGAATCGTCCCTTGCTTCCATTCTGGATGAATTGACGGAGGACCCCATGAAGGTAGCGATCGTTTTCTTCCCCGAGCAGAGTGAGAAGGGCTTCTTTTCCCACCATCTCGTCGAAGTTGATCTCATCCTGAGAGACCAGAGAGACATGAAGCGCAAAGGGTGAGGAGATTCCTTCAAAGAGTTTAAATCCCAACACCGCAGTTTGATAGGATACCCCCAGCACCTCAAAGAGAAATCTGGATTCATGGGCGGTCTGTCTCGGTGCCATCTTTAACCTCCGAATTCGATCTTAAAGGAACCGTCTTCAGCCATATTCAAATGGACCTCCGAAAGCATGGCTCCTTCGCTCAGGCGTCCCAGAATCTCCCGGGACATCTGGGGCAGGATGGTTCCGTTCATCATATGGTCGATATTTCTCGCACCGGTTTCAACCTCGGTGCAGCGCTTCGAAATCTGATCGACCACCTCAGGGGAGTAGACCAGTTTGATCTTATGGCTCTCCGCCATTCGCTTTGCCAGTTTATCGAGCTTGAGCGCCACAATCTCCCGGATGAAATTCGAATCGAGCGTATAGAAAGGGACGACGGTCATCCGGGCCAGGAGCGCGGGCTTGAAATGGTGGCTCAGAACCGGACGGGTGGTGTTGACCACCGTCTCCAGGGAAGCTCTTGCCTCACTTGAGCAGAGCTGGGTGATCACATCAGAGGCCAGGTTGCTGGTGAGGAAGAGGATGGTATTCTTGAAGTCGATGATCCGTCCTTCTCCATCGGAGAGCATGCCCTTGTCAAAGACCTGATAGAAGAGGTTCATCACATCGATATGGGCCTTCTCGCATTCGTCAATCAGGACAACGGAGTAAGGCCGTTGACGCACGGCTTCGGTCAACACCCCGCCCTCTCCGAAGCCAACATAGCCGGGCGGAGATCCGATCAAACGGCTGACAGTATGGGACTCCTGAAACTCGCTCATGTTGATCGTGACCAGGTATTGATCGCCTCCGAAGAGAAGATCGGCAATAACCAGACCGGTTTCGGTCTTTCCGACACCGCTCGGTCCGACCAGGAGAAAAACACCCAGGGGCTGCTGGGGATCTTTCAACCCCGCTTTGGCTGATTTGATCACCTGTGTAATGATGGACAGGGCCTCGTCCTGGCCTTTTATCCTCTGTTTGAGATTTTCTTCGAGGTTGAGGATATTTTTTGCCTCGTCCCGCAGGACCTTTCCGAGGGGAATTCCGGTCCAGTCTGAGACGACTTTGGCCACCACATCGGGATCGACCTCTGTTTTGATGAGGGAAGAATCTTTCTGGAGGCCGGACAGTTCAAGAAAGACCTCATCGATTGCCTTCTTAATTTCGGATTGCTTCTCCTCAGGGGCGGCCTGGTTCTTGAGTTCATAAAACTGCTTTCTCAGATCGATGAGACGATGGGCAAGCTCCTTCTCCTTGAGCCAGCGCTCCTGAAGCTGAGCCACCTCCTCATTTAATGCTTTGATTTTTTCTTCCAGTTCCTGCGGTCGGCCTGGATCGATTTCGAGGCCGTGGAGTTGATCGCGTTCGAGAGCCTTCTTCTCCCGCTGGAGCGCCTGAATCGTTCGCTCCCGGTCTTCGATGAGATCGGGTTTGGCCGTGAGATGAATTTTGACACGGGCCGCACTCGTATCGAGAAGATCGACGGCCTTGTCCGGCAACTGCCTGCCGGAGATATAACGGCTGGAGAGTTCGGCTGCGGCCAGAATGGCGTCGTCCCGCACGATTACGCCATGGGCCTCCTCATATTTGCTCTTCAACCCTCTCAGGATGAGAACCGCTGTCTCCACCGAGGGTTCCTCAAGCTTCACCAACTGAAATCGGCGGGCCAGGGCCGCATCCTTCTCAAAATATTTCTTATATTCTGACCAGGTGGTGGCCGCAATCGTCCGGAGTTCACCGCGGGCCAGGGCCGGTTTTAAAAGATTGGCCGCATCGCTTCCGCCTGTGGGGCCTCCTGCGCCGATGAGCGTATGGGCCTCATCGATGAAGAGGATGATCGGTTTCGGAGAAGCCTTGATCTCGTTGATCACGGACTTGAGCCTGTTTTCAAACTCACCCTTTACTCCTGCTCCGGCCTGAAGAAGCCCCATATCGAGCCCTAAGATGGTGACTCCCTTCAGAATGTCCGGGACATCTCCTTCCACGACCCTCAGAGCCAATCCCTCCACCACAGCCGTTTTTCCCACTCCGGCCTCGCCCACGGCAATGGGATTGTTCTTCCTTCTCCGGGCGAGAATGTCGATCATCTGGTGGATCTCCCGATCGCGACCGAAGACAGGATCGATCTCTCCGGTTGCCGCCTTCTTTGTAAAATCGGTACAGAAACGGGCAAGCGCGGTTCCTTCTCCCGGAGGCCCTGGCTCCCGCGCCGCTCTTTCAGCAGGAGAGGGATGCTCAATCGAACCTTTTAAAATATTTCCAAATTGGGAAAGAAGGGCTTCGCGGCCAATGGGGCGCAGAAGATCGACATAGCGGCCTGTGGCAAACTGGGTAGGTTTGGCCAGGAAAGCGAGAAGAAGAGCGCCTGATCGGATTCGATTCTCTTCGAGATCAACGGACGAGGTCAACCAGGCATCCTGAAACCATTCTAAGAGGAGCGGAGAAAATACGGGTTTTGAGGCATTGCCTGTTCGAAACTCTTCAATGGTCTGATCGATTGTTTTTTTCACCCTTCCGACATCGAGGTCAAATTGGCGGAAGATGAGGGGAAGGTCTGATTGGGATTCTTCAAGGAGTTTGGTCAGATAGTGTTCCACGGTCACTTCGTAGTGGGTTCGTGAGACGCAGAGACCGGCGGCTCCTTCCAGGACTCGCGTGCAGTAAGTATTCAATCGATTCAAAAGGGTTTTAATGTCAACGGTGATCATAACTGTTTTCTCCTATGATGGAATGTTGGAATCATGGAACATTGGAATATTGATGAATTAGTAAAAAGTCGTCATTCCCGTGAAAACGGGAATCCAGGGGAATTCTAAGTGCCTAAAAAGACTGGATTCCTGCTTGCGCAGGAATGACAGAAAATATCTCTTCAGACTTTTTGCGAGACCATCAATATTGGTTAAAAAAACAAAAATTTTTCACTTTATCTCTTTAAACCCATTCTTCCATCATTCCATTATTCCAATTTTCAAGGTGCTCCTTGTGGAGGAAAGGTGGCTTTCACTTCAGCGAGATGGTCGAGGGAGAAGACCCAGGTGTCCAGGCCAAGCCTTGACCACTCCGATCCTCCCAGAGAGACCGTCTCCGCCTCTTTCTCCGCAAGGATCAGTTCAATATCATACTCTAAGACATCTAAAAGATAGAACTTCGTCAGAAAGGCAAGCCTCTGATGATCAACGCTTCCCGGAAGGAGGCAGTGGAAAGGATTGCTTTTCAACGGGCCGATCCGTAGTCGGAATTTTCCCATCCGGTCATCGATCTCCTCTCCGAGAAAGCTCTCCTCTCCGAGACCGCTTTTAGCCTTTCCAATGACGAGCCTCTGATCCAAAGGGATTTTGACGACCCGCTTCACACAGGGGATGACCTCTACGGGTATTTTCCCCAGAGCATCGTGAAGAAGAGCCTGGAGTCCGGAGGCCGATTTGGGGAATTGGGTGAAGAGGCCTGTGTAACGGATCAGGGAGTACGATTCCGGAAGATCCTTTCTCAACTCCTTTTCTCCCAGGCCGATCAGGCAGAAGAGCTTTCCAAGAACCTCCGGGTTATTCTCTTCGATCACCTGGAGAAAGAGACGATACTTGACCCAGCAGCGGAAGAGAAGAAGGTAGAGACGGTGGTTGAAGATATCGATGAAGTCCCGGGTAACGGACATATCTTCGGCGGCTTCATCGAGGAGGTCCTCCGTATAGAAGGTGGGGAGAGGAGAGGAGGAGCCGTAGAGTCCGAGGTGCGTGGCGGTGATGAAGAAGAGGGGTTTTTCGCGATCGCCTTCTTCGATCTTGGCCACATCCGCCGGAGGGAAAGAGAGGGAGAGCTCGGGTCGAATGCGGATATATTCCTCTTCGGCCGATTTCTTCTCTCCGGGCTTTTCGAGGTGGTGGAGGAAAAGTCGCAGAAGTCTCATCACCTGGAAGAAGGAGAATTCGTGGGCCTTCCCGAGGAGGTCTGATTTCAGATGAGAGGGTGATCCCCGATCCTGGCCGGCCATTGATAGCTCTCTCCTTTTGCCACTTCCTGGACAGTCAACCGGGTGAAATGGTTGAGAGAGGCGTAGTTACCCAGAAAGTGATCCAAGATACATCCGAAAAGATACATGTCTCCCTGACTCGCAAATTTCTCCTGACGAAGTTTCAGCTCGATCTCCTGACCCCGCATCAGGATGCCCGAGACCAACCGGTCGGAAAGTCTGGCCTCAAGGCCTTCGATTCCCTCGATTCGCTTTCGATTGGCCAGGTTATGAGTCCGGTTGCGGCTTCCCGGAAAGATATACTGTTCGAGAAGGGCTTTTAAATTTTCCGTGCGGGCCAGGGAGAGGTAATTGAGGAAGAGGTGGGCCAGAAGGCGCCATCTCAGGTTCTCTCCTCCCTTCTCGCCCTCCTTTTTTCCCTCCAGCGGAGGCAGGAGGCTGATCGTAGGGGGCTGGATATTTTTGAATTCCACGGGTTCGGGAGAACTGCTCGTCGGAAGAGAGACATCCCCCAGCCGAAGATTTTCAGGAAGCGCCCCATTTGTACAGAGAAGTTGAATGGAGAGGGTTTCGGAGGGAGGTGAGCCAATTCCAGGTGGATAGGCGATTGAGAGAAAGAGATCGAACATCTCCCTGAGGGGAGATTGACGGATGGTCAACCGATAAACCGGATGAGCCTGGGGATCGGGATTGAAGACCTCAAAGGGCACATACTGCCTCTCCTGGGCGGTCCCCTGAATATATCCGACCACACTTTGAACGGAGTAGACCTGATAATGTTCAGGATTGGAACCGGCAGGTCGAATGAGATATTTTGTCATTCGGTGGTCGATCTGGATAGGGTCAGCATCATGAGGAAAGAGGTTGATCGCAGGCGTCACAGAGAGGACGAAGTGATCTTTCTTGATCCGGGGAGCGGAGAAAGGGAGATCGTGGAGTTCAAAATGGATCTCAAATCTGGAACCCCCTCCACGCTCCTCCCAACGCTCCCATCCGGTCAGATCGAGGAAAAGGAATTTCTGCGGGGAGATGAAATATTCCTGAAGGATCCGGTAGCCGGGAAAGGCATGGGAGGGATAAGGGATGAGGGGTTCCTTATCGGAAAAGCCGATGGGTTTTAAATCCTCCGGACCGAGAGAGCAGGGCTTGCCTTTTTCAAGAGGCTTGATGTGGATCCGGCGAAGATGGCGCCTCAGGAGAAGATAGAGATCAGAGGCATCCGGATAGTCTCCTGCGAGAAAGAGCCTCAGGGTTTTTGGCTGCCAGTCGGAGAGCTTCATTCCCTTTGTCTCAAAAAGGAGCTTGATCAGGGGCGGCTGGCCGGAGGGCTGAGTAAAAGTCGCATCCAACAGGGTGAGAGGATGGACCTCCACCTCATAGGAGGTCCTGAAAAGGCAGGAGGTTCCCTCAACGGGAACAGAGGCAATTTGAATTTCCGGGGGTATGGTCATCGATTGCCTGAGGCTGGGCTTTGGCGTGAAGGCGATCAGTGTGGTCGAAGGGATCGGCCTGAGGTAATGGGGCCAGATCAATTGCATCAGCTCATTGATGATCTCCGGAAACTCATCATCCAGTTTCTGTCTGAGAAGGGCAGTGAGAAAGGCGACGCCTTCAAGCAAGCGCTCCACATCCGGATCCGGAGTGGCGCCAGCCAACATTGGAGCAAGGGCAGGGTGGGCTCTTGAAAACTCCTTGCCAAGGTCTCTCAGATGGGACAGTTCTTCCTGAAAGTAACGATTGAACATGGGTTAGTTTGCGGTGAATGGCCTAATCGAAAATAAATAATACCTAAATTGAGCGATTCTTAATACTATTTTTAAACATAAACCCTTCTGGATTCCCGTTTTCACGGGAATGACATTTGCATTCATTAGGTGATAGTCGTCATTCCTGCGGAAGCAGAGATTTTAAGGTGGCACATAATTTTACATTTCTTTTCTGGCGCATTAGACATATTCGAGACAATGGATTGACTCGCCGCATTTGTAGTAAAATAAAATATGGCGGTAATTTCTGGAGCCGAGTTTTTTGGTAGAACATGGAATACCCTAAAAATAGGCTTTTGGGAGTCATGTTTTTAAGAAAACCGCCATAATTAATTGGACACAATTGCGGCCTAATTCTCAGCTAAAATAGAAAGAGATGGCCTAAACGTAAAATAAACTGTACCTTTAAAATCTCTGCGGAAGCAGGAATCCAGTATTCTTGAAGTAATGACTAACGAAAAAACCGCTCAATTTAGGTAATAGAAGTGGATTTATCATCTTTATATGTCATTGCGAGCCCGAAGGGCGTGGCAATCTTGTTTTTTTTGGGATTGCTTCGTTGTCCCGCTATGATGGGACTCCTCGCAATGAGATTTGTGATTTGCAAATAGCTATCGGCCTGTGCTTTTTCAGCCCACGATATTAATTTTTCCTTCGTTGTCAACCGTGGTCTCTAAGAAAATCTGGGTCTTCGATTCCGAAACAAGCCTTCCAGTGATTTGAAACCGGATCGTCAGGGGATCGGCGTGCAGATCCGCCTCTCCTTCCTCCTGATCGACCAGGTTGACCCTTACTCCCTTAAGGCGTGGTTCATATTTCTGGATGGCCAGCCGGATGGCCTTCTCAATCTCCTTCTTCGGGTTTGTCTCTGTTTTAGGAAGGGTGAGGAAGAAATCGGTAAAGTCAGGCGTTCCGTAATCCTCCGCAATGGGGACGTTTCCCTGTTTGGTGTTGAGGATTCTCTGTAAATGCCTGATGACCGAATCCACGATCCTTCGAGGGTCTTCCTTGCCCCGTCTCGCCGGCTCTTTCTCCCAGGCTTGAAGTCTCTCTAAAAGTCTTTCCTCCCTCATGAGAATTCCCTTCTTACGCTACTCTCCATTCGTCCATAAACTCTATACCACCACTCTCATAGGTCCTCAGAATCACCTTTGAGAATCCGATGGGAATGACCTCCATTCATCCTCAAACTCTATACCACCACTCTCATAGGTCCAGGTGATCCTTCCGAATACGAAGGAAACCTCTTCCATCGCTGGAACGTTTTCTGTACTTTCATCAAAGGTGCTTGGAGAAATCGTCTTGATCGAGGAGATGCGGCCCTGCCTCAACCCGACCGTGTAAAATTGCTCTGTGGTGCCATCTCCTGCGGGACTGGGCCTGTAAAATTTAATGGTGACCTCCAATTCTTCATTATTGCAAAGAGCCTGATGCAGGATGGGAGACGATTGGTCAATTCTCTTAGTAATGGTGATAGGGTCGTAGGACCGTTCCCCCGTGGCCCCACCGGAAGCCGCACGGTGGGTTTTAACCATGTGTTCCAATTTGAAAGCTTCGATCGATCCCTCGCGGCCCATGCTGGTGACCGTGCTGTCTCCACGGACCTCCCCAACATTTGGTCCCCTTACCCATACATGGATATTCTGTGCCATTGTTCGGTCCTCCTTCCCTTTCTTCCATCCAGCCGAACAACATTCTCTTACGATATCAGGAAATCACCATTCTTTCCCGAAGTAGAGTCCCCTCAGATTATTTAGGGACTTTCCATTCATCCTGGGCTTCAACCCCATCAACCTCCCAGGTCCAGATAATTTTCGAATAGGTGAAGGAGACATCCTCCATGTGAGTAAAACTTTCCCTGGCTGGATCCAAGGTATTCGGTATCCATGGTTTTACAGAGACGACGATGGCGTCTTCCAATTTGATCGTAAAATAATGCTCCTCAATGCCGGAGGGGTTGATCCGATAATACTTCATGGTGACATCGTTCATCCTTTCTCCGGTCGAAAGGGCCTGATAGAGCTTCGGAGATCCCTTGTCAAAGACTTTGGTCACGGTGAAAGGGTTATGGACCCGTTTGCCGGTGGGAAGGCCGGTCTGGGGATCACGGGGGATATAGACTTCGTGATTGAGGGCCTGGCAGAGAATGGTATCCTCACGACCCTGCATGTCACAGCATCCCTGAGAAATGTTCCCTTGATTTTTTCCTGTTAACGACATGTGAAATGGCATCGGCATAGTCTTGTCCTCCTTTTTGGGTTTTATATAATCGAATTACACGAATGACAACGAATGAATCGAATTTTGGGATTCGCCAAATTTGTTATCATTCGACCCATTCGGGAAAATTATTTTTTATCCAGTTTTCCAACCAAAGAAAGGGTGAAGAAGGAGCCCATATATTTGAAATGGGGTCTCACTTCCAACCTCACCCTGTACCAACCGGGATCCCCTTCCACATCCTCCACCATGATCCGTGCCTGGCGCAGAGGCCTTCGGCTTCTCACGGCGGGCGATGGACTTTCCTGGTCCGCAATATACTGGCGGATCCAGTCATTGAGTTCTCTTTCGAGATCAACCCGTTCCTTCCAGGATCCGATGTTCTCCCTCTGAATCACTTTTAAATAGTGAGCCAGCCGGTTGATGACAAACATATAGGGCAGTTGCAACCCGAGTTTGTAGTTGGTTTCCGCCTCCCGACCTTCTTTCGTTTTTGGAAAGACCTTCGGCTTCTGGGCTGAGTTGGCCGAGAAGAAGGCGGCATTGTCACTTCCCTTTCGCATGGTCAGGGCGATAAATCCCTCTTCAGCCAGCTCGAACTCCCTTCTCTCAGAGATCAACACCTCCGTCGGAATCTTCGTCTGAATCTCTCCCATGGCTTCAAATTGATGAAGCGGCAGATCCTCAACAGCCCCTCCCGAGCTGGGCCCGATGATATTGGCGCACCACCGGTATTTCGCAAAACTGTCTGTGAGCCTGGAGGTAAAGGCAAAGGCAGAGTTGCCCCACAGATAATCGTCATGGCTGGCTGAGACCTCCTCCTGGTAGTTGAAGCTTTTCACCGGCTGGGTATCCGGACCATAGGGCAGGCGGAGCAAAAATCGAGGAAGGGTGAGACCCACATATCTGGCATCTTCGCTCTCTCTGAAGGATTGCCATTTGATATACTGGGGCGCTTCGAGGATCGACTTGATATCCTTCAGATGGGGAAGCGTGGTGAAATCGACAATGCCAAAGAAATTGGGGCTGGCCGCTGTGATGAAAGGCGCGTGGGCCATCGTGGCGACACTGGCGATATACTGCAGTAACCTCATATCCTGAGGACCTGCTCCGAACTCGTAATTGCCGACCAGGGCTCCATAAGGTTTGCCGCCGAACTGACCATACTCTGCCGTATAGACGGTTTTATAAAGGCCTGATTTGACCATCTCCGGAGCGTCGCCAAAATCGTCGAGGAGGTCCTCTTTGCTCACATTGAGGATCTCCACCTTAACGTTCTCTCTGAAGTCGGTCTTATCGATCAAAAATTTCATGGAACGCCAGGCGGACTCGAGTTTCTGAAAATCCTGTTGATGAAGAATCGCATCAAGCTGGAGGCTCATCTTCTTGTCGATCTCGGCAATCATGTCATCGACAACGGCTTTGGAGACCTTGACGGCTTCCCTGCCGGGTTCGAGAAGCCCGGCGAGAAAGGCCTCCAGACCTCTCTTCATCACCGAATAGTTTTCGTCTGTGGGTTTGAGATTCGTGGCCTGAATGATCTCTTCCAACAGAGAGGGCTGTTCCAAGACCTGCGTTTCGGCAGACACGGCTGCCTTTTCTCTTTCTTCAGCCATACATCTCCCTCCTTATTCTCCGATCCCCATCTCCTTGAGGAGCTGTTTTCGAGTGGTTTCATCCTTGACCAGTTCCTGGACCTTCTTC
Organism: Thermodesulfobacteriota bacterium; assembly: GCA_030017685.1. Taxonomy (GTDB): domain Bacteria; phylum Desulfobacterota; class BSN033; order BSN033; family UBA1163; genus RBG-16-49-23. Next base: position 19,688 of record JASEHH010000018.1, read on the forward strand.
CGGAACTCCGGCACGTTGGCCAGAGGGCCCCTCAAAGATCGCATGGCCTCCCTCAGTTCGAGAAGACGTTTTAATTCAGGAACCTGGTTCACAATCGACTCGGGGTCAAAGTCTTTGATCGATTTCATCTGGAGCTTCACCGTGGTCTCCTCATCCGGCTTTCCGGAAAGTCGATTCGGCACTGTGAGATTTAAACCGAGACCATGGGCTTTCAGGACCTCGTTAAAATTGTCTTTGTCAATATTGATGGGGTCTCTTTTCTCCAGCGCCCGATCATCCGGTTTTCCGGTAAAGTCACCCATGACCAGCATCTTGAGAGGAAGCTCCACATCCTCTTTGACATCCCCTGTGGCCGGGCGATAGACAATGTTGATTCTTTCCTTTGGAGCAACGGATGCTTCTTTCGGCATAGTTCCCTCCTTTCTTTTTGGTTAGAAGATAAAAGTCTTACGATAAGGGTAACGAGGCCCGTATCGTTAATAAAAGGCTACGTTTATCGTCTTTTAATTCTTTTTACGTAACCGTTACCGAATTACGAAACGGGCTTCGTAACCGTAACCTTAACCTAACCCACAGACTATTTTTATGGTTCGTGCCTGCCTGCGGTAGGCAGGAGTGGCCTAACGGCCATGGGCAATTGATTAGGTTTTTCCAATGCGGATCGCCTCTGTCAGGTCGAGTTTTGCAATCCGCTGTAACACTTCGGAGGCCTTTTCCTTTGACGGCTGATCCGATTGAGAGGAGAATCCGATCCAGGCCGCCTTGAGACTTTTTAAGGCTAATTCAGGATCATATTCCTCCAACCTGTAAAAGTCAATGTCTTTTAATATCTGGTCGAGATGGGGAAGGGCCACTTTGGCCTGTTTGTTCTTGACCAGGAGCTGAGTCATTGCGAGACGCCAGAGCAGTTTCTCCCTCTGGGATGGGCTGTGTTGAAATTTCTGTTGAAGCCCCTCAATGGCCTCGAGGAGCTTTCCTTTCTTGATGAGCGCCTGAGCCTCTTCCACCTCCTTTTCGATGGGATGTTTGTCCTGTGGGGTTGCGATCGAGGCAGACGTCGAAGAAACCTCTTCGGCTTCTCCCCCTTTTAAGGCGATCTCTTTTAACCATTGTTTGGTTTCAGAATCTGCAAAGGGAGTTCCGTCAGAGAAAGAGAGATGTTCCAGGCCCGGAAGTCGGTGAAGGAGGAAGGCTGTCGCCTCGATGACAGCCTCTTTTGCTTTCTGGTAATTCTCTCCTAAATTGGCCAGACCTTCTGAAACGAGACGATTCATATCGATCCAGAAAATGAATTGAGGAAGCCTTCCTTCCGCTGACCTGATGAGACCTTCGTAATCCCCCTTATTTTTTAATTCGGTAAAGATATTTTTAACCTGGGCAGGGGGCGGCGGGATGCGGGTCTGGCCATTGTTTGCAGGCGGAAGCGATTCCACATTCGACCATAAGATGATTCTGGACCATCGATAGGGCTGGGGGTTGGAGAGGTTTTCCTGATAGAGAAAGGCTGTGGCCTCACGGATTTTCTGGAGCCCGTTGTTCAGCGCTTTCTGAGCATCTTGAGGTGTAGCTATGGCTTCCCGGGCTTCCGGCTCCCCGCTGGTCGCTTTCTCCGCCTGAGGGGGCGGCGCTTCCTTTGGCTTCTCAGGCGGAGGCGGGGATAGAGTTTCTAATTGATCCAGAATGGAATTGAAAGAGGGAGGCTCTTCGAGGTTCTGGCCAAGGAACTGCTCGATCTTTTCGAGCCTTTCTTTAAGAGAGTTGATTTGATCCTGGGGAAGAGCGCGCTGCTTTACCTGTTTCAGGGCTCCCTCGGTCTTCTCGATCCACCATTCGATGGCGCCCGCACGGCCCTTCATCTTTGGAGGATAGAGGCGATCCCAGAATGTTTCGAGGAGCTCCTGATAGACTTTCAGGCCGATGGCAAATCCTTCGACCTGCCGGTTGTAGATCAGGGCCACGGCGAGGTAGCTGGCGACCAGGAGGTCCTTCGATTTCTCGGCCAGGATTTCGGAGGAGAGCTTAATGACCTTCCCCCAATCCACACTCGCAGGTCCTGAAATGGAGGAGAGCTTGCCGACCTCGGACTGGAGCTCTTCGAAGAGTGGCTCAAACCGGATATCGGCGCCAGCGGGCTGATCCTGACTGATGGGTTGCTTGCCTAAGGATTCGAGATTCATATCATTGGTCATGATGGTTTCGTCACCATTGAACGACGAAAATACTCTGGAAGTTCGGGTTAAGGTTACGGTGACGAAGCCCCTGCCTACCGGCAGGCAGGCGTTTCGGTTATCGGTTACGGTTACGTGTAAAGAATGAAGAGACGATCAACGTAACCTTTTATTAACGATACGGGCCTCGTTACCCTTACCGTTTGACCTTAGACTTTTATCTTCAATGCTATCCTGTCATAGAGACAGACCACAGTTGAACGAAATCGGAGGTCTGGAGGGGACGCCTGAAAAAAGCCAGGCAGGTCCTGTCCAGAGTTCCTCCCATAAAAATCACATTGGGAGCCGCTTTCATCTGGTTCCTGATCAGGGTGTGATAGAGGTTCACCTGCGTCAGTTGGTCGTGATTGGAGTTCATCTCCAGATCGAGGATGAGCTCTGCCTGATCCGAACCAAAGGAAACCTGTTTTTCCATCTCTTTGAGGTCCTTCCTCTTCATTTCAAAATCGGGCCATCCGGGATAGGGAGGCCTGATGTGATGAACCTCCTGTTCCAATTTTTTAAGATCGTTGGCAACGAAAGCCGAAAGGTATTCGATCTGATCCCAGGTCCTTTCGCAGGCAAAGGGCATGAGGTCCCAGTGATCCTCCCAGCCATTGAGCAAACCCGTCCCGATGATCAGAAGGGGATAGGGCCGGCCCACGCGATCACTGCTGTCCCTCACCACTCCGCAGGCGATATTCTCTTTCTGCGAACCCCTTGCCCAGAATCGCCAGGCGTGGAGGCCCTGAGAGGGCGTCCTTCTGGAGACCAGCGCCTGGTACCCCTTCTCCACCCAGTCGGCAAAACCTTTGAGCAGAGGGGCGTCTTCACCTAGCCTGAAGAAGTCCGTGGCCACCGGGTGTTTTCCGAATGCAGACCACTGCCAGGAGGAGTTCGCTCTCATTCTTCCCAGGCCTTCACAATATTTCCGGGCGCCTGTCCTGGAATGGGTTTGATCTGCCCCACAAGCACCTGAAAATCTCCGCCGAACTGGTAATTGACCTTGATCTGTTTGATTCCCATACCCTCAAGAGCCGCCTTCTCATTGGGAAATTCACCAGGGGAGAAGATCCTCTGTCCCTCTTTAAATTCCTGGAGGAAGTCGGGAAAGGCTTGGTTGCCCGTAAATTTCTTTGTCAGGACGAGGTTTCCCGCCTCGATCTGGAAGAGGACATCCCCGCAGGTTTCCATGGACCATTGAAAGTTCTTGCTGACCGGATAATTATAATTGACGAGGCTCTGGGTCTGGCCCGCACACTGGAGTTCAATTTTCGTGCTGTGAGGTTTGAGCTTTGCCTCGGGATTGGCCGCGGTGGGAAGTCCTCTCACCAAGACCGTATAATTCTGTTTGGCAAGGGCCGGAGCGGGCGCTCCCTTGGTCAGGAAGGTGAGAAAGGAAGCCTCGAAGGGAATGGCTCCTCCGAGGAGCTCTTTTGCGGCATAGCCCTTTGGGGTCTTCAATACGAAAGGAGCGGCAGGCCCCTTCATAAATTTCCAGACATGACCATCCGGCCCCAGAAGGAGCTGCACCGCCTGCTGACCTGTCATTCCCTGGACTTCGGCGAGGACCTTCTCTTCCCACTGGGCCTGAAGATAACCGGCGGTCTCTCTTCGGACAAAGAACCAGAGAAAGTCGAGGGGCCCGCTAACTAATTTCCAGGAGATCTCCTCCGTGGGCCTCCCCTTCATCATCAACCCTTTCAATCGATTGAGCGAAGTGGCGCAGGCCATCAGAGGCGATTTGCTGGTGGCCGGATCCTCGCCATAGACCTGGGTGGCCATTTGAAAGGCCTGTGGCCTGGAGCCCGTGGTCTGGGCAATGGCGGTCAGGCCATTGATATATTCGAGATAGGCTTTTGCAGCCTGGGATTGAACTTCTGCCTGTCCCACTTCCTTTCCAATGACCTTCTCCAGTTGAGCGATCCATTTTCTTGCCTCCTCTGCCGCCTTATCGAGCAACCCCCCTTCTTTCTGAGTCTTACTGAGAACTTTCACCACTTGAAAATGATAGACCTGCTGGAGCCAGAAGGGAAGCTTTTCCGCCTGGAGGAGGGGTTCAAGTTCTGTGGCGATCCTGTTTAAGAAGGCGAAATAGGGGCCCTGGTCCGTTGCCATTTTTGAAGCCACGGGCTGCCATTCTTTGATTCCCTTTAACCGCTCAGCTCCTCTTGGAAAGAAGGCCACAAAATTCTGCCAGCCATCGAAACAGACATTGGGATACCATTTTTCAAAGTCGGTCTTCTGATTGGCCAGGAGAACCGGATCAGGAAGAGCTGACTCGATCTCCTTGACGAAGGAGTCGATCGCCTCTTTTCCCTTCCGGGTAAAAGAGGGCGCAACAGACTTCTCATCAGCTAGAGAGAGGCTCCCTCCCCAGAAATCCCTGAGCCCGATGGATGGAATCGTTCCCTGTCTGTCCAGCCAGAGGGTAAGCCAGCGAAGGTTCGTTCTCTTCGTGGATAGGAGATCCTTTAACCAGGCCTGAAGAATGGCGATCTCCTTATTGATCTCGCCGGCATCCATACGCCAGACCAGGTAGTAGAGATAGAGCTGACCGAACTTCATCTTCATCTCGGAGATCGTCTTCAGATCTGCTGTGACCGGCATGGGTTCATAGGAAGGCTGGGGCTTTGCTCGAAGGATCGGAAAGGGTTGTCCTTCGAGGCGGGCCTTGAGGAGATTGATCCGCCTGACCAGATGGGTCACATATTGGGAGATCGTCTCATCCGGCGTGGTGATCGTCAGGGTGGCCAGCGTCCCTGCCATCTGTTTATCAAAGGAGGCTAAAAAGACGGTCTGGAACTGCTTGCAATACTTAGCCTTGAGCCCCATCTCCACCTTCTTGCTTTCCGTCAATCCGAATCTTGGAATCCACCAGCCTTGGTTCTGGTCCTCCACTTTGAGGATCGACTGACAGAACCGGTCCATGGTGACGAGATCCGCAAGGATCTCGCCCTTTAATACCGGAGGCTTGGCGAATTCATCTCGGGCATCCTTGATCACCTTCAGATTCTTGACAAAGGAGAAGCTGAGCAGTCCGCAGAGGGCGACGACCAAAACTATCCAGGCAGTCAGCCCCAGATTTCTTGTCAGTAGTCGCCACTGGACGGCCCGCTTGGTGGGAGCGAAGAGGCCCCTGTCTTTCGGGAAGATCCTGGCGAACAGATCGTGAAGAAAGAGACCTTTATTCGTGCCGGGCAAAACCTCTTTCTCTCCGATCAACCCCAAGGCATTTAGGAAATGGGAATAGGGACTCCCCTCCTGACGGCCGCTGCTGAAGAAGAGTCCTCTCAGGATGGGCGTCTCCTGATAGGGGTTCTCTTTAAACGCTCCGTTCATAAAGGCCTGGAGACCTCTCTTCAGATTTTCAAACTCTTCGGGAAAGAGGAGAAGCCCGGGATCCACCCCTTTTGCCCCGGGTTGATGGATCAGGAGGATCCGGAGATTTCTCAACCGTTCACCAATGGCCTGGAATGCTTGTTCTTGAAAGGCGGCCACATCGGTTTTTAGGTCCTGGTTGATAAATCCCAAGGGTTGATCAAGGCTCTTCTCCGGAAGATGGTCGCAGAACTGGGTCATGCCCTGGATGAGATCACATTTGGTCACCAGGACATAGACGGGAAATTTGGTTCCGAGGACCCGCATCAATTCATCGATCCGGCGACGAATATTTTTACCATCCTCTTCGAGGACTTCGGATTGGCCTTCAAGTAATTTATCGGCGGCGATGGAGATGATGAGGCCGTGAATGGGTTCTCTCCTCCGGTATCGGATGAGCAGGGCCAGAAACTTTTGCCATTCCTCCTTGTCCCGGCCTTCATCGATAGGAATGGCATACCTTCCGGCCGTGTCGAGAATGATGGCCTGCTCGAAGAACCACCAATCGCAATTCTTTGTTCCTGAAAGGCCCGAAGTCCGGCTCATCTCCGCAAAGGGAGAGGAGAGACGAGCGCTCGTGATCGCCGTGGTCTTGCCTGACCCGCTCTCCCCGATGACCATATACCAGGGAAGCACATAGAGGGGATTTCCGTATTTTCTCAGGTGGGAACCCCTCAGGGCATCGACCGCCTCCTTCCAGCGATTCTGAAGCTCTTTGAGATCATCCTTCTCTTTTCCAGAGATGGCCTTGAGATTGGACTCGTCCTGTTCAATCACCTGTTGAACGAATTTTTCCTCTTTGCGCCTGAGCCAGATCTTCCTCAAGAAGAGAAAACCGATTCCCAATCCGATGAGGACCAGCAGAAGGAAGAATCCCATCCACCAGGGCCAGTCGAGGAGGAGCACCAGACCGAAGACCAGGATAATGGCCAGAAAGAGGGCAACCGCGATGAGTCCATATTTCAGATATTTAAAGAAGAAAGTCTTCATTTAGGGCACCGCCTTTAAAAAATTTTCGCCCACTCCGCTGAGGGCAAATTGGTAAATAAGGAAGAGGAGGCCGAAGAGGATGACGGGTCCGGCAAGGCAGGCGATTGTGAAGGGTGAGAGGCGAAACTTCTGTTTCTGGACACCGAGCTCCACGGCTTCGACCGGATAGGCCTCCGGAAAGAGCTCTGCTCTCTCGAGGGAGGGAAGCCCGACCGAACTTCCCAGGAGAAGTTTAAGGTTGGATGTCTTCACCTGTTCGAGGAGATACTCATCTCCGGGATGATGGAAACGGCCCTTAAATCCCAGGGCCAGGCAGAGATAGTAGACCTCACGGACCTCTCTCTGGTGGAGGCCCAGTCCATTTAATTGCTCAAAGGCCTCTTCACCAGCGTCGAGGGTATGGTAATAGAGACGTTGAAGCTGTTCCCTCTGCCATTGAGCTTTCTGATTCCACGCAGAGTTGAGGATGGTCTCATCGACCCAGGCACAGATCATAAACCGGCCCAGGTCATAATCCTCCTGTGAAAAGAGGCCCCTCTTGACCACATTTTCGCTCTGAGTGAGGAGGCGCAGGATATCGGCCTTCGCCTGCTCATAGGGAGGCTGTTTGGCTCCAACCGTTTTGACGAAATAGACCACATAGGCCACCAGTTCCATGAAAGAATCAGTCAGGTGCATGGTATACTCCAGTTTAGAATTTAGAGTTATGAGTTAAGAATTTAGAATTTTGAATGAAGAACAATTCCTCATTCATAACTCATCACTCTTAACTCAGAATTATCTTCCTACTACCATCAGCTCCGCTTCCAGGTCTTCCGGAGCATTGTCCCAGTAAAGTGCGATGTTATTGTTCTTCTGCACGAGGGCCCACTGGTCGCTGTGATAGTTCACTGAAAAATAGACGGAGTGCGCCCTGCGGGGAAGTTCCTGGGGCGGCACAGGGAGATGCTCCAATCCGATGCCGGGAAGAGCGCGGGCGATCAGAATGGGGAGATGCTCCCGGGCGCTCAATTTTGCCATGGTCTCGATCGACTTCAGAACCAATTTTGGATCCTCTTCCGTCTTTAGGACGAGATAGAAGCGGTTGCGACCTTCGAAGATGGCAGGCTTCAGGGGAGCGGCGTAATAGGTGCCATCGTAGACCAGACGGATGACATACTCGGGCCCTGCGGTGATCTCATCGAGAAGCAGGATCACCGCCTCCTGCGCCGCAGAGAAACATTCCCATAAATTGCGGTGATCGTAATTGGGAAGGGTGCGGGTTCCATCTTCCAATTCTCCCATCACATTGATGCGCTCTGAAAAGGAGGAGAGCTCTCCGATCAATTGTCTCAACATGCCATAGACCGCCCAGGGGTGGACCTGCTGGACTTCGGTCACATGGAAGAAGGGGGGAACATACCGGTTAAGAGACCGTAAAGCCAGAAGGTAGACCATATCTCTGGAGCCGAATTCAGCTGTCTGAATCCCCCGCTGGCTCTTATACTCTTCGAGCTGGTGAGCGCGTGCGGCGAGTTGATCCCTGATCTCCTTAATGAGATGGAAGAGAGGTTCTGAGCTTGAGATCGTCAGACATGGGGGGATAAAGCGTTGAGAGAGCCTGATCTCTTCGCCCATCCTTTCGAGTTGAGCCATTGGAATCAGGACATAATCGCCCAGTTGCTCCCTTTCCGTTTCCCAGAAGATTTTAAGAAGGTAGTGGAGCTTTTTGACCCGTCCCAGAGGGCCGCCAGAGTGGAGGTCCTTCACCTCTTCGGGATCGGGTGTGGTAACAAACCGGGTGGTCACTCCTGAAAGATCCTCCAGTTTATCAACAACGGTCACATTTTCGCCTGCCGGGTTCCACTTCTTAAGACCAATGAGAACGGTGAACGGTTTTCCTCCTTCGACCCAGGCCTCCTCAAAAGGCCTGGCTTCAATGATGCCGTTTTCTGGAAAGACGGCGAAGGTCCCATCCGGAAAGAGAAAGGTGCCTTTAAGGAGGTTGAAAGACCTCAAGCCCAGGCCGGCTTTCTGGATCTCGAGTTCGCCCGTTCCCCAGAAATGGGGCTCCATGAAATGATGAAACGGAGTTAGCAGGGATTGGAAAGAGAGATCCAGAAGTTGAAAGTGCTGGGGCTGAAGAAAAAGTCCCTGATGCCAGAAGAGCGGTCTTTGGATATCCATTCTTTTTATTTCCCCTTTACTTCCTGAATTTGTTGCGGGGTCAATAAGAGATCGATATTGAGGACCCCGGGTTTCTGATAGAGGGTGTTTCCCTTCTTCTCATCGACCACCGGAATGGCGAAGAGGCGGACCACATTCTCCTTCTGAAGTTTGAAATACCCGGCAACGACCGCTACATATTTTGCGCCTGCGGCCCGGTCCAGGGTCTCCTTGTATTCCCGATTCGGATGGATGATGAGTCTTTTCGCATTGGTCACGCTGGGATGGAACTTGGTGCATTCGCAGAGTTTCTCCAGGCCTCCCTTTTCGTCCATTAGCTGGTTGAGTTCATTGGGATCGGTTAAGAAATAGACGCAGAAGACAAGCGTGTGAGCCCTTCCCTGAAAGAGGTTGAGCTGGGGATCGCTTTTCAGATTGAGGCGAATAGCATTGGGTTCATACTCCCATCTCGGGGGCACGACCACGGTCGCGCAGGAGCAGAGGAGGAGGGCGAATAGAAGAAGACATGACATTGATCTGTAGTTCTTCATTGTTTTACCTCCGGTCGGCATGATAGAGCTTTTGACAGGTCTTTTCAAATTCCCTTAACATTTCTTCCTTAAAACGGCCTGATTCAAACCATTTCTTAAACGTCTGAAATCTCTCCTTATACATTTCGAAAAGTTCGGCCTTGCGAAAGGGGCCTATTTTTAAACTTCCCATGGGTTCCGATTCAAAACGTTCGGGGCCGAGTTCTTTCAGGATTTCGCCGAATTTGGCCTGGGCGGCCTCTTGAAAAGCCTTATGGGAGATTAAGAAGGCCTCCTGTATCCGGGCGAGATAATTCTGGAGGGAGTCCGTTTGGGTCTCGCCCTCCAGATGGGAGCCAATGATGTGCCGGATCGTTTCGAGTTCCGGCTTTTTCCCTAAGAGAGTGGTGTCGATGACCCGGATCATCTCATTCAAAGTATCAAAAATGGTGTTTAAAGAAAGGGCTAACCTCTCGAGGAGCTCGGTGGACGACAGATCCAGGGCGGAGACCCTTTCCCCGAAGAGAAGAGAGAAGAGGCGGGAAAACTCTTTCGATTTAAGAAAGACGTCCTGCACGACTGGAGCAGGGACCCCTTCAAATTGGCGTGCCAGCGATTCGAGGAGGGTGATTCTTTTGTTATGGGAATGCTCTCTCAGGGTTTCTTTTAGATAGGCCTCCATCACTCTCTCCGCCCTCACTGGGTCGGATTGATAGATCATTCGGACCTCATCGGTTAAACGCTCGATGGAAACAGGACTATTCATTCACCTTTTCCCGAACCTTGCCCGGTTTGAGGATGACGGTTTCCTCCAGAAACTCATCCTTACCGGAGGGTTCTTCAGGCTTTTGAATGGAATCCAGCCCCTTTGATTTCACCGCTGGCGAAGAGGTGGAGATTCTGGATCTATTCTCTTTCGAGGGGATGATCACCGTTTCGGTGAGAGCTTCTTCGATTTCCTTGATCGATCTGGAAGGCAGAGGGCCCTCTTTCTGCTCAACGCTTTCGGAAGAGAGAATGACTGTTTTCTCTAAGTCCTCCTCCACGGCCCCGATTTCCATGCGCCATTTTTCGAGAATCCTCACAAGAATCCTATGGATGGCTTCATTCTCTTTCTCTTCCCCTGAAAGGCTCCCCTTACGGCTATCCATAGGATTCCACTCTAAAATGAGTTCAGTGTATATCCATCTGCTTAAACCATCTAAACAAAAATATTTGAAATTTCCCAGTCTTTCCCCTCCCTCTTGGTGGAATAGGCTTCTAGCCTGTCAACACGGGCAAGATGCCCGTACCACCTGGGGAGGGTTAGGGTGGGGGTGGACAAAAGAGATTTAGTCTGAATTTGGTCCCCCCTCCCCTTAATCCCCTCCCACCAGGGGAGGGGAGATTTTTTTGGGATTTTTCCTGAATGTTAGAGATAAATTCTTAGACTTCAATGCGTAAGAGCCTAACTCTCTATTTTGCCTTCGATAACATTTGAGGAATAGGGATTCTATAAAACTTACTATACTTAAGGAGGATACCAAAGTCAAGATGAAAGGTTTATTGAAAAGTATCAATAAGTTGTTTACCCTTCGGGCAGGGTAAAGTCAAAGTTTCATTTAAGTTACTGACATGTAAATGCATTGCTCACAATTTGAAAACCAGGCGTCATTCCTGCGAAAGCAGGAATCCAGATTAGCGTATTTATTGGATTCCCGTTTCCACGGGAATGACAATATTAAATGGGGGTCTCTGACTTTGACGTTACCCTGATCCTTTGGGGCTTTCCCTTGACTTTTCACCGGTGGACTGAATAGAATGCTTTATAAGAAGATGAATAAACAGAAACTGGAGCTTCTTTTAAAGAGTGTGAAATCAGGCAAAGCTTCGATTGATGAGGCCATGGCCCGGTTGAAGTCGCTTCCCTTCGAAGATCTGGGCCATTCGAGGGTGGACCACCACCGGAGCCTTCGAAAGGGTTTTCCGGAGGTGATCTGGGGGGAGGGGAAGACAATCGAACAGATTCTCTCGATCATGAAGGGGTTAAAGGAGAAAGGCCAGAACATCCTCATCACACGCCTCGAAGAGAAGAAAGCAAAAACGATCAAAAGGGTTTTTTTGAAGAGCCGTTACTACCCTCTTTCAAAAGTCCTGACCTACCATACCCATCCGGTCAAATTAGAAGGCAAAGGGACGATCCTGGTGATCACCGCCGGCACAACTGATATCCCGGTGGCCGAAGAGGCGGCTGTCACTGCGGAGATCATGGGCAATCGCGTGGAGACGCTTTATGATGTCGGGGTGGCGGGGATTCATCGATTGCTTTCCCAGAAGAAGAGATTGGATGAAGCCCGGGTTCTCGTTGTTGTGGCGGGGATGGAGGGGGCGCTCCCCAGCGTGGTGGGAGGGTTGGTCGATAAACCGGTGATCGCCGTTCCCACGAGTGTCGGATATGGGGCCAGTTTCGGAGGAATCACAGCGCTTTTGGCGATGTTAAACTCCTGCGCCTCAGGCATTGGAGTGGTCAATATTAATAATGGATTCGGGGCAGGCTATATGGCCAGCCTGATCAACCGGTTGTAAATCATAAAACGAATTACTCGAATGGGAGCGAATTTAACGAATCTATTTAATTCGATTTGGGTGTTTAGAAGATGAATGGAGCGATGTGGATCAAATATTTGAATGAGGGGATTTCCTTTTTCCTGCTCGTCGGCATAGGCCTTGTTCTCTATCGGGGACTTAAAAAAAATCAGGGCACCCTTTTAGAGAGGGAAGAGCTGTTGCAACGATATCTCCACTTTCGGGGAGATATCCAGGTTCGTTTGAAGGTTTTCGGGGAGGATGAGCAGACCTATCAGGAGCTTCTGAAAAATCTTTCGGAAAGCTGGAAAAACTTCAAAAAAACCTATGACCAGCACCTTCTCTTATTATCCCGGAATACCACTAAAATCAGACGGTTCCTTTTGCTTCTTGCCTTCGGCCTCCTGATCAACAGCGCCAGGCTTCTCCTCGAAGAATACTTCTTTTATGGCATCCATCCCCGGTTTTTTTATGTGGCGGGAAGAGAGCTCTCCAATTATGTTCTGGTCATCCTCAGTTTCTTTTTATTGAGATCCCAGACCCATCGATTTCTTTCCCTCAGGGGGGAGCCCGTGAAGATGGAACGGGACATTCTTTTTTACTCAAACAGTCTGTCCGAGATCGGAGAGAAGGAAAGTCTTTATAATGAATTTTCTCCTCTTGAAGAGTTGGGAGCAGGGGATGGGAAAAAAGATTAACATTCTTGTCGGAGATCTGAAAGTCGAAGCCGAGCTGAACGACTCTAAAACAGCCCGGTTGATCTGGGAAGGTTTACCCATTGAAGCGAAGGTCAACACCTGGGGAGAGGAGATCTATTTTGCCATCCCTGTCAAGACCGGATTGGAACAGGGAGCAAGAGAAGTGGTCTCCTCCGGCGAATTAGGATACTGGCCCACCGGCCATGCCTTCTGCATCTTTTTCGGTCCCACACCGGCAAGCCGGGGCGATGAGATCCGTGCTGCCAGCGCGGTCAATATCATTGGAAAGGTATTGGGTGATCCGAAAGTCTTTTTGAAAGTGAAGGATGGGGTAAAGATCGCCCTAGAAAAATCATTGGATTAAATTCCAATATCCCTGCCTGCGGCAGGCAGGCAAATATCAAATCCCAAATAAATTCCAAACACCAATATCCAATGACAAAAACGATTTAACACTATGCACCATGCGCTCTGCTCTATGCCAGGATCATCCACGTAAAGATTTTTTCGAAAAGATTGCTCCTCACTACGATCTTCTTCTCGACATCCTTACCTTTGGAAATTACGCCAAATTTTTAAGAAAGGCGGTGAAAGTTCTTGGACCTAAAAGGGGTGAGAAGATTTTAGATCTCTGCTCAGGAACGGGAAGAGCGGCCTCCTGGATTTTGCAGGCGGTTGGGGAAGAAGGTGAAGTAACAGGAATGGACATCACTCAGGGCATGATCGATGTGGCAAGAAATCGATATGGAGGATCGGGGAATTTGATCTTTCTACAGAAGGATGTCACTCAACCATGGGAATACCAAAACCATTTTGATGGAATCTTTACCTCCTTCGCCCTCCACGAACTTCCAGAGAAATACAGGTTGGGTGTTCTCGAACGATCCTATTCAGCATTAAAAGGGAAAGGAAGGATGGTGATTGCAGACTTCAACCCTCACGTTTTGGGGACCGCCAGAATAATTTCACTCATCTTTTTCAAACTGTTCGAAAGAGGAAACCTCAACTTTTTTGATTTTAATCAGAACGAAACTTTTAAAAAGGTGGGATTTAAAAAGATTAAAACCTTTTCCATATCAGCCGGTATCTTACAAATCACCCTCGCCCGAAAGAGATTGGATTAGAATTGGAAGGTCCTGGTTTGGATAAGTCATTTGTAGAGGATGAGTTTTGTTCAAAATTGTCCTAGGATGGTGGAAAGTCTCATTTTTGAACCCATGCAACTCAATTTCAATCAATTCCGGTGAAATGAGGGAAAAACAAGGACTCAACTGATTGGCATTTAGATTGCACATTATTTATTGATAAAAAGTAACCATCATTCATAACGTCGAAAAAGCCAAACCACGAGTAATCGTGGGGCGGAAAACCACGGGTCCCAGAAGAAACCAAAATTTGGTTTCTTACCTTTAGCCAGTGGCTAAGGGTGATCTTAAGTGGATTTGCTAATGCAAATCCCCGGGATAGCCGAGTTGCCGAAGCGGAGGAAATTTTTCGGAACCCGTGGTCTATATTTGCCACGGGTTTTTTATTGCCATAACCAAGTACAGGATGGAAAAAAGGAGAGGTGTAGAAAGTCTTGTATTGAGTGTAGTGCGGGTTTGCGGCTTACGTTTGCCAGAGACGTGGGTTCCGGTTGCCATTGGTGATTCGTGACTGCGGTCAATACTGTGAGGTCATCTGATGAACACACCAAAACGCTCAATCCGGTTGAGGAAAAAATGCAAAGAAAACTAAACCATACATTTGAGAAGTTGAGAGCAAAGAAACCGGAGGTTATTCAAATCCTTCTCCCATTTTTGTTCATCACCCTACTTTTCACATCTTTGTATGGTCAAGATGTGACGAAGGTGAAGCGTGTCATTGACGGCGATACCCTCCACCTCACCAATGGGGAAAAGGTCCGTCTTATCGGAGTAAATACTCCTGAAACAAAGCATCCACAAAAGCCTGTCGAATACTTTGGAAAAGAAGCCGATCTCTTCACCAAGAGAATGGTTGAAGGTAAAGAGGTTCGCCTCGAATTCGATTGGCAGAGAAGAGACAAGTATGGCCGTCTTTTAGCCTATGTCTATCTGACGGATGGGGTTTTCCTGAATGCGGAGATAATCAAACAGGGTTACGGATTCGCTTATACAAAATATCCCTTCAAGTATCTCGGTGAGTTCAGGAGATATGAGAAGGAGGCAAGTGAAAACAGGAGGGGATTATGGAAAGATAGTGAAAGGTGAGGGTGTGGTAAGAATACTTACCTTTGCCAGAGGTGTGGGCTGATTTTGTGTAGTGGGTATTCACCTCCTCAATGGAGGCCAGACTAAAAAGGAGGGATGAAGATGTCTTTAGAGAGATTGTGTAAATTTTATGATCATTCCAAATGTCTCATCAATAACAATTTTTGTGACCTGGATTGTAGCCGATTATCCGATGAAAAGGGGTTCGGAATTGGTGAGACGAGGAATAAGATCAAAAAGTGGCGCAATGAAGAATTAGACAAAGAATTGAGAAAGGCCGAATGGAGATTGAGATAAGGACGCCCGGGAATTAACGCTCGTGTTTTAATCTCTTTTTCAATTGTTCCAGTTTGGCGCTTTTGATCAACAGCTCCCGGAATCCCTTCTTCACTTCCGCATCAGTGATGTTCTCAACCAGTCGTTCGATCTGGTTCATCGTCTGCCTGTCAAGCCTCTCCTCTTTCCTCTCCGGAAGCGGAGTCACTGCCTGAGGGATTTTACCTACTTTGAATCGAATATCCTCAATCAGGGATTCGCCCAGGAAACCATTAATTTTTCCCAAGAGGGTTGGTTTTAGAAATTGGAGCTGTTGCATCCAGGTGGAATGGGAGACATCGATGAAAAGGATTCGATTTCTTATGGCATGGGGCTGAGTTTGGAGAGCTATTGCTTCGCCCACAATCTCTTTCCAGGCACCCCAGATGGAGTAAGTCTTTAATGGAACGTCGAGTTCCAAACCCTTCAGGGTCTGTTCCAGTATCGTATGAATGGACTGGGGCTTTTTCATAGTCAAGATAAAAGTATTTGGGTAAAGGGTTAGGGTGAAGATGCCCGCCCTGTACCATGCTAGGTTCAGGGCCCGTTTTATTAAAAGGTTGGGTGAGTCGTCTTTAAATTCTTTTTAACGTAACCGATTGACCATATACGATACGGGCTTCCTAACCCTGACCTAAATCCCTTTTTCAATTTTAGTGGGATCAATCCTCGGAAAGAGGGGCGTTGGTTTAGCCACCCTCCTTCCCGGTTTCAACCCGCCCCACTTTACGTTCTCTTCCAAATTCTGTTCCCAGAGACTGCCTTCCATCCCGAGTTGAGACCACATCTTCTCGGCGGTCGAGGGCATAAAGGGAGCAAGCAGAAGAGCGATGATGCGGAGAGATTCCAGGGTCTGGTAGAGGACGGTGGAGAGACGGGGCTGATCCTTCTCTTCTTTCGCAAGAGACCAGGGAGCGGTCTCATCGACATACTTATTCGAAGCGCTCACGATCTCCCAGAGGGTGGTCAGAGCCTTGTTAAAGGAGAGGTCGTTCATCTGCTGGGGGAGTTGAGTGAGAACCTTTACGGAGACCTCCTGAAGCCGCTGGTCGATCTCTTTCAGAGAGGAAGGGGTCGGGATATTTCCATCGAAATACCGGATCACCATGCTGAGGGCCCGGCTAAAGAGATTGCCAAGATCATTGGCCAGATCACTGTTGATCCGGTGGACCATAGCGGAATGGGAAAAGTCCCCATCCATTCCGAAAGAAACTTCCCGCATGAGGAAGTAACGGACCGCATCCACGCCATAGGTGTCGATCAGACGATTCGGTTCCACCACATTCTGTAGTGATTTGGACATCTTCTTTCCCTCCACTGTCCACCATCCATGGGCAAAAACCATCTTAGGAGGCGTGAGGCCAATGCCATTGAGCATGGTGGGCCAGTAGACGGTGTGGGTGGTGAGGATGTCCTTGCCGATGAGGTGGATGGCCTGGGGCCAGAGATTGGAGAAGGAATTCTCCCCGGAGCCATAGCCGATCCCGCTCACATAGTTGATCAGGGCATCGAACCAGACGTAGGTGACATAATCCGTATCGAAGGGAATTTCAATTCCCCATCTCAGACGCTTCTTGGGCCTTGAAATGCAGAGGTCTTCAAGGGGGCGCTGGAGGAATCCCAGAATCTCATTTCTTCTCGATGAGGGAAGGATGAACCGGTCATTCTTTTCGATATGTTCGATGAGCCAGGATTGATATTTGCTCATCCTGAAGAAGTAGTTCTTCTCCGAGATTTCAACGACTTCCCGGAGACAGTCCGGACACTTCCCCTCGATGAGATCCTTCTCGGTCCAGAACCGTTCGCAGGGGACACAGTACCACCCCTCGTAGCTATCCTGATAGATCTCGCCGCGATCGTAGAGGTCCTGAAGGATCTTCTGGACGACCTTCTTGTGGCGGACCTCTGTGGTGCGGATGAAGTCGTTATTGGAGATGTTGAACCTCTGCCAGAGGGACTCGAACCGTTTGACCATTTCATCGCAGTGGGCCTTCGGATCGATTCCCCGTTCCTGTGCGGCCTTCTCCACTTTCTGACCATGTTCGTCCGTGCCGGTGAGAAAGAAGGCTTGATAACCTTCGAGTCGCTTAAACCGGGTGAGGATGTCGGCCGCAATGGTCGTATAGGCGTGACCGATATGGGGAACATCGTTGACATAGTAGATGGGGGTGGTGATGTAGAAAGCGCCTTTAGATTTCGGATGCATGGATCGTGATCTCTCCCCCTTCTTCCAGTTGAACGGTGACGGTCTGGTTGAGCACATTCTGGCGGATCACTTTTCCTTTGCCCGAGCGGGTGACGATGTGCTTTCCCACCCTGGGAAGATCCTTCTTGAGTTCCATATAGGTTGGATATTCGTAAGCCAGACAGCACATCAGACGGCCGCAGATGCCCGAGATCTTTGTCGGGTTGAGGGCGATATTCTGCTCTTTAGCCATTTTGACCGAGACCAGTTCAAACCGGTTCATAAATTTGGCACAGCAGAGCTCTCTTCCGCAACTTCCGACGCCGCAGATCATCTTGGCCTCATCCCTCACCCCGATCTGCCTCATCTCGATTCGCATCCTGAACTGGGCGGCCAGATCCTTGACCAGTTCCCGGAAATCGACTCGCTTTTCCGCCGTGAAGTAGAAGAGAATCTTGGAGCGGTCCAGAAGGACCTCTGTCTTGACCAGCTTCATGTGGAGATTCTTCTCCTTGACCTTCTCAAGGCAGAATTGAAAAGCATCCTTTTCCAGTTGCTGGTTTTTCTCGAATTGCTCCAGATCTTCGGGAGTGGCTTTGCGCACCACCTTTCTCGGAGATTTCAGGATGAACCGTTTCTCCGTATCCTGCGGCGCGGAGAGAGCCTTTCCCAGAACCAATCCCTTATCCGACTCCACGATGACAGGCTCCCCCGCCCCAAAGGGAAGGTCTCCGGCATCGAACTCTTCTGCTTTGCAATTGGCCAATCTGACATGGACCATTCGAATCATCTTCTCTATCCCTCAGCCCAGAAGATCATCATCGCCTCCAGGGACAGTCTCGTATTGGCATTGCCTTTAATCGCCTGAGAGGTTTGATGGAGGATCTCCATCCGTCTTAAAAGGGAGGAGAGATCCCATTCCCCGGCGATCTGTTCCATCTCTTCCGTGAGATCGGAGTGAATCAATCTCGAGCCATCCTTCAATGTCTTCACCACAATGAGATCTCTCAAAAGCGTCTTGGCCATCTCAAGGATCAGATAGAGATTCTCTCTCTGTGAGGGGAGGGATTCGACCCAGCCCTCTTGCTCTTCTATGGAGAGCGATTTTAATCCCATCCATCCCATGAGAAGCTCTTTTCTTGGAATTCCGGCAATCTCCTCTTTAATCTCCAGAGCCTTTCCAGGGCTCCCCTCTGAAAGCGAGGCGAGAAGGTGGGCCTCTTTTTCCTCCAGACCTTTCTCCTTCGCCAACCAGTCAGAGACCAGATGGGAGGGTAGTGGGTTGAAGCGAATCGACTGGCACCTGGAGAGGATAGTTGGCAAAATCCATTTGGGGCTATTTGCCAGAAGGATGATCAACGTATGCAGGGGAGGCTCCTCCAGAGTTTTAAGAAGTGTATTGGACATATTGGGCGCCATTCGATCCGCCGCCGTCAGGATGAAAACCCTCCGTCTTCCCTCATAAGGCCGGTAAGCAAGAGCTCTCTGCATCTCTCTCACCTGATCCACCTTGAGTGTCTGGCCCTCCGGTTCGATGAGCGAGACATCAGGGTGGAGACGGTGATCGATCTTTTTGCAAGAGGGACAGCGATCACATCCATCCGGTTTATTCTCTCCTTCGAGGCAGTTGAGGGCCTTGGCAAACTGGAGGGCCACCAGGCTCTTTCCAATTCCCTCGCTGCCTAAGAAGAGGTAACTGTGGACGACCTTCTCCTGAGCGATTGCCCGCTGAAGTAAATTTATTGGCCTTTCATGGCCCATGACATCTTTGAAGGACATAGGCTTTTTTTCAAAAAGAGTTCGGAGTAATGAGTTCACAGTTCGGAGCGATAAAAAAATATCTGAAATAGGATTTTAATTTAACTCCGAACTCCCAACTCCCTGCCTGTCCGGCAGGCAGGCGAACTCCGAACTAATATTTCATCCACAATCTCACGAATCTTCTCAAAAACTTTTTTCTCGCCTGCGCGGGTGTCGATGACTTTCACCCGATGAGGTTCCTTCTTTGCAATTGCCAGATACCCCTTCCTCACCCGATGATGAAATTGGATCTTCTCCTTTTCAAAGCGGCCCTCCCTCTCATTTTTCAATGTTCGATTCCTCTGGAGCGCCCTCTTCAATCCTAGATCCGAAGGGCAATCCAAAAGGAAGGTGAGGTCGGGTTTGATCCCCTGAGAGGAGAGGCGGTTTAGTTTCCGGATCAGTTCCCGGTCTATTTTGCGGCCGTAGCCCTGATAAGCAAGTGTGGCATCATTGAAGCGGTCGCAGAGAACAACGGTTCCCTTTTTGAGAAGAGGCTTGATCACCTCATAGATATGCTGTGCCCTTGCTGCCTCGTAAAGGAGGAGTTCGCTAAGAGGGATCAGCTTTCGATGGTTCGGATCGAGGAGGATCTTTCTGATCTTCTCACTAATAGGGGGTCCTCCCGGCTCCCGCGTCACCTTACAGGAAACTCCCCTTCGCTTCAGGTATCTTTTTAAGCGTTCAATCTGAGTGGTCTTTCCGCTTCCTTCGACCCCTTCAAAGGTGATGAAAAGAGACAAGTTCATTCCCCTTGGCGTCAAATAAATATCTGAAATCTAAGCCAAAATATAAGTCAGAGTACAGTCTATTGTCAAGGTTTTCGGAGAAAGGGAAGGATGAGAAGGCGGGAAAGAGCCAAGGCATTAAGGTTTCTGAACTGGGCGAGGCCGATGACCATTGCCTCGTGTCCTGCCTCGGGTTGAGCGCGGTAGGTGCCTAAAATCCTGTCCCACCAGGGGAGATTGAAGCCGAAGTTGCTATTGAATTCTTTGATCAATACGGAGTGGTGGACCCGGTGCATCTCCGGTGTGACCACGAACCGTCTTAGTACCCTATCGATTGAAATGGGCAGTCGAACATTCCCATGATTGAACATACTCGTAGCATTAAGGAGGATTTCGAAGAGGACAACAGCCAGGGCGGATGGACCGAGAAGGATGACAACCATCATCTTAATCCCCATGGAGAGAAAAATCTCAACGGGATGAAACCGGACTCCGGTGGTGACATCGAAGTCGAGGTCGGTATGGTGGACCCGGTGAAGCCGCCAGAACAAAGGGATGAAATGGAACATGGCGTGCTGAAGGTAGATGACGAAATCGAGAACTAAAACACCAATGACGATCTCCAGCCAATTAGGGAGTAAAACATTATTGAGTAACCCCCAGCCCCGATTTTGAGCATAGAAAGCTATTCCTACCGCCTGGATTGGCAGAAATAGCCGCAAGGCAAGGGTATCGATAAAGACCAGCCCCAGGTTGCTATACCATCGCATAGTCTTCGATGTTTTGAGAGGACGGCGGGGAGAAAGGGTTTCCCAGAAGGCCATTGTCACCAGGAGACTAAAGAAAAAGAGAAGGCGAATCACTCTTTCATTGGCGAGAATAAAATCATTCATTCGTTTTCCCCTTTTTAAATAGAATATCCCCATAATAGGCGATGGCCCGCTCACCCGTGTTATCCGTGTCGGTCATGATGGCCACACCCGAGATCATCGGTGGCTCGTAACCGAATGCCTTCCTGAAATCCTCATAGAGATTTCTCTCTTCATTCACCCACTGGTTCAGTCTGGATTCGCCGCTTTCAACCACAATCATCATCACCCGGTCCGTATAGGGATTGGGGACGAAGGCGCCCACCGGAGCCTTGCTCTCCCAGATGTAATTGATGGCGGCAATAGGCGGATATTGACCATAAAGAAGTTTTACCGCTTCAAACTTTACCTTCTCAAGGAAGTTCAATTTGGAAGAGTCATATTCAAAGGTGATATAGAGTCGTGCCGGATAATCATCTCCTTCCTTAATATGGACATTTCCCTTTTTCAGGACATTCTCCACCCTCCAGCGCCACTGAACGATGGGATATTCCTTTGGATCGATTTTGATCTCCCGGACCAGTCCCGATGCTGAAGATTCGGAGACAGCCTTCACCACAATGGTCCCCTCATCTTTTACAAAGTAATAAGTCGTATGCCGTTCGATCTTCTTAAAGGTCAGAGGCTTCCAATTGGATGGAATTTTGCTCTCGATCTTTTCTGACGAAAATTTTCCCACCTCAAGGATGGGCTGGGGTTGACTGTAGGAAGTGAAAGGAGAACCCAGAAAGAGAATCATGAAAAAAATGGATTTTATGATCATAGTGAAGGGGCACCCCTGCAAATCCTTTTTAACCTCAACTTAACCTCAACCTTAGCCTCAGCTTTCACCTTAAAAGGGTGTGAGATGTCCAAACCCTTCTCTCCTCAACCTCTCCACATCTTCGGGCCGGTCCACATCCCATCGCTGAGGGAGTTCGTGCCAGTTCCATCTCAATCTGCGAAGCCGCACCCTTGTCTCTTCCAAAACAGAGCCGGTTCCCCAAGAGATTCTTTCGAAGAGTGTTGATTCATATTGACAGAGACCGATGAGGACGTAACCCCCATCTTCGGCCGGAGAGATAACAGCAGGAGCGCCCTGCTTTAAGGCTTTTTTTGCCTCTTTCAGATCCTCAGGGGTGAGGGATGGGCAATCCGTTCCCATCAGCAGGGCCATAGGCGCCCTTTTCAATGCCTCATCAAAGGCATGGGCCATCCGTCTGCCAAGATCACCTTCTGTCTGTTGATGGAGATCGACCTGAAACTTTTCAGCGCATCGAAGGAAGAAGGGATGTTCTTTCGAGGGCGCGCACCAGAGTTCAACAGAACCCACTTTCGACTCCACGGCCGTATTCAGAGAATGCAAAACAAGTTTTTCATGAAGGGCTATAACGACCAGGGCATCCAAGGAGGAAAGCAACCGGGTCTTTACCTCTCCCGCAATGGGCGCCTTAGCAAAGACGATGATGCAACAATTCGTTAAATTCGTTATCATTCGTGCCATTCGATCTTTGGATAATAAAGTTTCGCCAGTCGCTTCGGGTTTACTTTAAAAAAATAAGCAACCCTCAGAAACCACATGAGAAAGATGGTTCGGAAAAGACCTTTCTTTTCCCAGCGGCGGCTAGAGGTGAGAACCCGCTGATAGAGGCAGAGAGGTCGGCCGTATTTCTTCAAAATCTTGGATAAGGCAATATCTTCCATCAGATCAATTTCAGGGAAGCCACCGATAGCCTCAAAGAGTTCTCGTTTTACAAAGATGGCCTGGTCGCCTGTGGCGATAGATGAGAGCCGGGATCGCCAGTTCATAAGGATCTCAATGATGCGGAACAGGGGGTGCTTTCCTGAGAGTATTACATCGAAACGGCCCCATCCACTCCCCTTCCTGTTCATCCCTTCGATGATCAACCGGTCAGCTCTTCCGGGCAGGAAGGTGTCACCATGTAAGAAGAGCAGGATCTCACCGCTTGCCAATTTGGCTCCAGTATTCATCTGATGGCTCCGGCCACGTGGACCTTGAATGATCTTATCCGCATAGGGGGTCGCGACGGTGATTGTATCATGATGGCTTCCGCCATCGACGACAATCACTTCATGACCTGCCTCTCGCAGAGGTTGAAGGGCAAGAAGGGTCTGGGCGATTGCCGGCGCTTCGTTCAGAACCGGCATGATGATGGAAAGCCTCATTTTTCTTAAATCCCTCCCCACCTCCTTTGACAAAGGGAGGTCGGGAGGGATTTGCAAGAAAGAGAGACCCCACGCCTGCACGCTGAAGCACCCCGGCGTCCAAGCGCGGGGCATCTCTGCAACAAGGGTGGTATAAGTTGATCTGGCCAAGAATGCAGAGAAGTGAAGCAGGATTCTTTTCATCGAGACCTGGGGTCAAAGAATTCGGAACAGGTGGAGAAGACTTTTTCGGCCCACGCTTTCGCCATCTCTGCATCGAATCGTGAGTAAAGACGGTCTGGCGGTAGTATTAGGGTCTGCCGAGGGCAATCGTAATAAAGTATTTCTTTTTGCCTCCCTTGATCGAATCTTCTTTCAAATTCTCGATCACTTCCTTGAAAGGCTGGGCTTTACGAAGTCAGTTTTCGACCCCGATCTTGAATTTTTAATCCCCATGGAAGTTGACCTATTTATACCAAAAATTTAATTTTAAGTAAACCAGGGGAACGTTCGTGCAGAGCGTGCATGTATAAAATAGCGAGGGGAAAGTCCAAATAGCATCCGGCAAGCCTTATATTCAAATTCCTTACAAATTCGTTATATCGTAAGGAACCAGAGCGGTCAAATCCCCTTAATGTTGCATTGAAAATTTTTATGCAACTGCAAGGGTTATTTTGCTTAATGGAAAAACGGGTCAGATTTATTAATCTATTGTCAAACGTTATGAATCCGGCGTGATTATTTTGAGCTTTGGGAAATAGGTTCGATAGCGAGCGATATCCCTTGTTAGCAAAGGGATTCCAACAACAGCGGCATGGGCTCCGATAAAAAAATCAGGAAGGGTAGAGCTTTTTTCTCCTCTTCTCCGGCGATATGCCAAAAAGCATTTGGCCGCAAGAAACGCCCCCTCCCATGGAATGGGGTCCCGTCGGAAAAAAGCCGCTGGCAATACTTCCTCTACATCCTCAATTCTATCAAATCCTGCTGATACCTCTGCGTAAATAATCGGATTGATGACCAGTGTATGGGTTTCCGCATAGTTTGCAAGTGCTTGGGAAGACCAGAGAAACCATTTTTTGTCTTCTGTCACGATGTCCAGAATGACATTGCTATCCACAAGGATGTCCATAGGTTACCCTCGGGTCAGCGCCAAAATCTCATCCGTCGTCATCTTTACTGTTGCTTTCCGACGCATTTGGTTGATCAGATGACGACTCCGTTTCGATGAAGATTCTACTCTCTCCAAGAAAACGGTATTTCCTGTTATCTTGAACTTCACTTCCGTATCTGGGAGGAATCCCATTTTCTCTCGAATATCAACGGGGATCGTGACCTGACCTTTTGATGTGATACGCATCGCCCTCCTCCTTTCTGATCCTTACTTGTATTATTCTTACATAAGGTATTTAAAAAAGCAACCCTAATCTCCCATTGACGGAACTCATCTCTCATCTTCGACTCCCCTCACCCCTGACAAAGAAGGGGGCATGGTTAGAGGTAAATACAGGGGGATCTCTTCTCACAATCGATGCAATGACAGGATGTCTCTTGAATTCCTTGTCTAAGAATTGCCTGATTTGTCGCCTGTTCCACCCTTTCGGATGATCGAAACTCGCATAAAGAGAGAGGTCCCCTTCATAAAAGGTTTTTGTTTCCATCTGCTGGGCCTCGGCCCCGTAGATCGGCATATTAAAGATGGCGAGATTCAGGAAACCAATGCAATCATGATGTTTCACAACAAACGCAAGGGTCCTTCGGGCCTCTGTCAGGGCTTCTACGGGAGTTCCAAACAGAAGATAGACATAGGTGGCAATCCCTGCGTTTTTCAGGTTCTTTAACGCTGACGAAGCCTCCTCAAGATCGATCCCCTTTTGCAGATCGTCGAGCACGGCCTGGTCTCCCGATTCCAGACCCAGTTTTAACATTACACATCCTGATCGCTTTAAGGCCAGACAGAAATCCGGGTCGGTGAGATGGCGAGTAATCCTAACAAAGCCATACCATGGCACACCAGGAGGATGTTCAGAGATGGCCTTCATCAGTGATGGACTGATCGCATTGTCCAGCAAATGGATGAGAACCGGTTGATGTCTATCCGCCAGGCGAAGAAGATCGCTGATTACCTCCTCAACAGGAATGGCAAGATAAGGATTTCCCTCGGCCCTTTCCGGACAGAATGAACATCTGTTCCAATAACACCCGCTTGAAGCGCTGTAGGGAAGAATGGGCCCGGGAGCAAAGTAATCTTTGAAAGGGAAAGAATCATAACTTGGTGTATAAGGAATATCTCCAGCCTCCCTTACCCCCATGAGTAAAAGCAAAGGAACTTCCCCTGGTCCGGCCACAAGATCATCCACCAGACCCTCAAAAGGATTTTGCCAATGAGGCCTTCTCATCCATGAAGTCACAAGCCCTCCGCCCAGGATCAATTTTACCCCAGGGCACTCCCGTCTGAGAAAACCAATCATTGCAAATGTAGACAGGGCCTGGCTCAGATAGTTCATTGAGAATCCGACAATAGAAGGTTGTTCGCTTTCGAGAAGTCCCATGAGCCTTTTTTTAAAATAGGGGTAGAAGAGATTATCCTCGGGATTTTCTGCGGCTCTGACAAGATCTGTGCTCCTTGCTGGAGAGAGTTCTTCGTGTTGATAATTCGCCAAACTTATGCGTACACGACTGGAACGTGATGTCATCTCAAGAAGCCGGTTCAGATCCTTGATTGCCCGGCGATAACGGCTATTATCCCTATAAGCTTCCCAACCCTTTAAAGAATCGAGATGTCCGGGAAGATGACGAAGCGCCCGTGAGGTCCAGGTATCCAATGAAACAGGTGGATTTTTGAGAAGGCTGAGGAGGCCCTCTAAATTTGCGTCCACAGCCCTGTATCTTACTCCATGATGATCCAGGGCGCCGCAGAGTTTTGCTATGCCTACCGGAGGTTCACACGATTTGGCAACAGGAGGATGGATAAGGATCATGTCAGACAATCATCAGTAAGAAATAACGTGACCGTGACCGTGTTCCGTGTCCGTAACCCATTGAATTTTCATGGCGTTGTTTCGGGTTTCTGGAGAAGAACTGAATGGTCTCGCAGCCCTGCATCTCGGCCTTTTCAACGACCTTTGAAAATCCTCTGGAAATGGAGGTATGGAAACCGAATTGCATCTCTCAAATCCTCTCGATCGGGGAACCCGATCATTACAATGAGGATATTCAAATCCATTGTTTCTTGTCAACAGAGGAATGAGAAAAAAAATAACATTTTAGCTCTTTGAAATAGTTTTCCTATGTTGTCATTCCCGTGCTTGCGCGCCGTAGCGCTTCAGCGCGCAGGCGTGTAAACCTGCCTACTCTGCCTACGGGCAGGCAGGCGCAGACAGGCGGGAATCCAGGAACTCCTCTATAAAAAGACTGGATTCCTTCTTTAAAATAATGGCTTACGGCGGGGTTAGCCATCTCTTTTTTTTTGACAATAAAATTTTTTAGGCATATCTACTTGACTCCAGTTAGTATAAGTTGTCGGTATTTAGGGGG
>JASEHH010000093.1 GCA_030017685.1 Thermodesulfobacteriota bacterium
TCTGTGAGGGGCATTAATTAACCGAAAGGAGGTTATAAAAGATGTCTACTCGACATCAGGATCAGGAGCATCTTAGATTGTTATCGATTTTTCACTACATTGTGGGAGGGATTGCCGCTCTATTCTCTTTCTTCCCGGTCATTCATCTTGCCTTGGGAATCCTCTTTCTTGTCGCTCCTCACCGCATGGGAGGAAGCCCTCCTCCGCCCCCGTTTTTGGGATGGATTTTTATCATTATGGGGGGAAGCTTCATGTTCGCGGGCTGGGCATTTGCGGTCTGTGTGATCCTGGCCGGGCGATTTATTGTCAGGCATAAACACTACATCTTCTGTCTTGTCATAGCCAGTCTGAACTGTCTTTTTATGCCCTTCGGGACGATTCTTGGCGTGTTTACCATCGTCGTTTTGGTGCGACCCTCTGTGAAAGCTCTGTTTTATCCGAGCGAGGATTTAGTGCTTGCAGTTTGATGCACCCCTGAAAAGGGAAATTTAAATTTCTATGTCCGGATATAATTTTTTAAAACAGTCCGGACAGATGCCGTGGGTGAATTCTGCTTCGGAACGGTCCCGAATATAGGTCTCGATCTGGTTCCAATAACCTTTGTCATCCCGTATTTTTTTACAGGATGCGCAGATAGGCAATAACCCGCTCAACTGTTTAACTTCGCTAAGAGCCTTTTGAAGCTGTACGATCAATTTCTCCTTCTCTGCTTCTGCCTTCTTCTGTTCATTAAAAAGCTTTGCATTGGCAATGGCGCCTGCTATTTGGTGTCCTACTCTTTCAGACAGACTGAGGTCCAGTTCGGCATAAGCATTCGGTTTCAATGATCGAAAGTGAAGAGCGCCTATCACTTCGTCCTTTGAAATCAAAGGAACGGATATCATCGATCGAAATCCAGCACGAAAGGAATTCAAGAGGTGAGGATAAGCTTTAAACAATTCATTTTCATCTTCCGCATGGATGAGAAGGCCCGATCGCGTAGCCACAAGTTCTTCATAAATTGAGTGAGCAAGGGGGAAAACATCTCCCTGATTGCGGCCATCAACTTCATTTCCCCAGGTATAAGCCATTGTAACGGTCTGGGCTTCAGAATTAATGGTGGACACCGAAACCCTGTCAAACGGTATCAGTCTACGGACTTCTTCAGCAAAAAGGCTATAGACTTCGTCAATATCCAGTGTCGAACTGATAATATGTCCAATCTTGGCGATGATTGTATTTTCTTGAGATAATCTATTGGCTGCCTTCTCATTTGTTATCAGGGCCTGTTCCATCTTTTTGCGCTCAGTGACGTCGTGCGCCATACCTCGCACAATGGGCTCAGCCACACCCTCCGTGCGCAGAGTGTTGTTGTATTCCCATAGTCGTTTTTCTCCTGTCCGGGTCTGAACCAAGAAAAGCCCCTTGGCAGAACCCTGTTCACGAATTCGAGTCAGGTATTCATCGAATTGGCCCCTCACTTCAGGTGCCAAACCATCCTTGATATTCATCCCAATGAGAGTTTTTTGGTCATAACCAAGGGTTTTAGCTGCCCATTGATTTACAGAGAGGAGCCTACCTTTCAGATCGTGTGTGCAAATTAAGTCTTGACTGAATTCCACCAGGTCCCGATAGCGATCTTCGCTTTCCCGTAATGCCTTCTCTGTTCGTTTCTGTTCAGCGAAGAGCTGAGCATTAGCAATGGCACCGGCAATCTGATCACCGATTTTTTCGGCAAGCCTCACATCCTTATCCGTATAGGCATAGGGTTTAAAAGATCTCAATAGCAGCCCCCCTATGATTCGTCCTTTTGAGAATAAAGGGACATTCATGATCGATCGAAAACCGGCTTGAAAAGTGGTCAAAAGCATGGGGAAACGATCTTTATACTCATTAAAGTCTTCTGCTTGGACGAGTAGGGTTGAGTTTGTACGCACCATCTCGGCATTGCCTGAGCCTTGGAGGAGGTAGACCTCTCCAACTTTACGGTCCTCAATTCCTTGTCCTGCCATGTAGATATTTGTAAGGGAGCCCTTTTCAATGTTGATGCCATTAATCGCAATCCGGTCAAAGGGGATGAGTTTACGAACTTCTTCGGCAAAGCGCTCGTATATTTCTTCAATATTCAGTGTTGAGCTGATAATCCGCCCAATCTCTGCCATAACTGAATTTTCTTCAGATAGCCTATTCGCTGTCGTTTCATTTCTTATGAGTGCCTGTTCCATCTGTTTGCGCTCAGTGATGTCCCGGAAACTCCACACTCTTCCAATGATTTGATCCCCAATCTTCTGGGGTTGTGAATATCGCTCAAAGACCCTGCCGTCTTTGAATTCGAGGACATCATAACTCTCATCCTCGGGAAGATTATACAACTCCCTCACTTTCTTAAGAAAGCCTTCTGGGTCTTTTAACTGATCCAAGACAAACGCAAGCGCCTGATCATCATCTTTTGACGCAAGAATGGATTCAGGAATCCCCCACATCCGGACAAATTTTCTGTTAAACTTCTCTATCTTCCCCTCTCTGTCTACTACAAGAATTCCGTCTGCGGTTGACTCCAATGTGGCATTGAGAAGGGACAGGCTATGTTTGATTTCTTCCTCAGCCTTCTTACGTTCTATGATTTCTTTTTGAAGTCCAACATTGGCTGGTCGCTTTTTGGTACTCATGGAACCGTCCCTTCATTATGATTATTCAATTTTATTTCGCTTTTTGTTCGGTAAGATTGCTGGTTGAATTTTAAATCGTTTAATGGTTATAAGTCAAATCTATCAGATAAGGTTTATACCATTGGCCGTTGGTTGATTCGGGGTTAAAAATGGTGTAACAATATGAGAGCATAACAATCAGGAGGTTTAAAATATGCCGAAGGATTTAAATCGCCCCCCTCTCTATTCGTGGCATAAGGAGCATGGCGGCCAGATGGTGGAGTTTGCGGGCTGGGAGATGCCCGTCTCTTATCAAAAAGGAATCCTCGAAGAACACCTATCCACGAGAAAATGGGGAGGCCTCTTCGACATCTCTCATATGGGGAGGTTTCTCATCTATGGAGAAGAAGCCATCCCTTTTTTACAGTATGTCCTGACGAACAATATTTTCGGGCTTGAGCACGGCATGGCCCAGTATACTCTGATCCAGAATGAATGGGGCGGAGCCATTGACGATGCTTACCTCTATCGACTCGATGAAGGAAATCTTCCTTCTGAATCGAGATACCTTCTCGTCGTCAATGCGGCCAATAAGGAGAAGGACTGGAACTGGTTGATGGACCACCGGAAACGATTTAAAGGCCTTACCATCGAAGATAGAAGTGAAGAGATAGGGATGATTGCCCTGCAGGGCCCCGTGACCAAAAGGGTGTTGGAAAAAATTGTCATTGAAAGCCATTCAAAACTTCCTGATCCCTGGAGGAATCGTTTAAGGGTTTGCGAGATCGAAGGGGTCAGAGTGGCTGTCACCATCTCAAGAACCGGATATACGGGAGAGCCTATCTGCTTCGAACTCTTTTCTGAGAGAGAGAAGATGCGAATGATATGGGAAGCGATTCTCGCCGTTGGAGAGAAAGAAGGGATTGTCCCCGTAGGCTTGGGGGCAAGGGACACCCTGAGGACGGAGACAGGACTTCCCCTGTATGGTCATGAATTGGGACTCGATCAAGAGGGAAAGGAGATACCCATCTATGCGGTTTATTCAGCCGGATTGGCAGTCAGTTTTTCTCCTTTGAAAGGAGATTTTATTGGAAGGGAAGCCCTGAGGCGACAATTTGAAGAATTGAGAGCGAGGGCGGATCGAGTTCCCCCGCCGCCCAGAGAGAAGCAGACCATTCCCAGACGGGTTGTCCCCGTCGCGATGATTGGAAGTCAGGGCGGACAGGCGATTGCAAGGCAAGGCTATGAAGTCTTTGTGAACGGAAAACCGGCAGGCCATGTGACGAGTGGAACCATGGTCCCTTACTGGATATTTTCTAATGAGGGAATCCTGTCAAAACCCACTGAAGAAAAAGGGATGAGGGCCATTGCATTAGCCTATATCGATTCCGATTTGGAAGAGGGGCAGAAGATCGAGATTCAGCAGAGGGGGAAGACCATTGAAGGGACGATCGTGGAAAAACATTTATCCGGGGAGGCTCCCCCCTATGCCCGGCCCATCCTGTTTCAAGAGAGGATTCCAAAAAGGCGTGAGCCGACCAGAGATTTGAAAGATTCAGCCCGAAAGCTGATCGAGCGGGCAATACAGAATACCCATTGGAGACAGAGAGAGGCGATTAACCTCATCCCTTCGGAACAGACTCCGTCTCCTCTGGTGAGACTTCTCACCATCATGGATCCATCCCATCGATATGCGGAGCACCGTGTCGTCAAAGCACTTGGGGAGAAGGATATCTTCTATTATCAAGGGACGAAGTTGATCGAAGAGGTGGAGGCCCTTCTCGGAAATCAAATGCAAAGCTTCATGGGATGTTCTGAGGTGGAGGCAAGGGTGATCAGCGGGCAGATGGCCAATGCGGTTGTCTTCAGCGGTCTGGTGGATTACCTCAATCGGCTCGACCGGAAAAGCGAACCCCGAAGGATCAGGAAGGTGATGAATCATCACCTCGGAAGGGGAGGGCATCTCAGCGCACAACCCATGGGCGCCTTGAGAGATTTTATAGCCATCGACCCTTTGACGGAGAGGCCGTCCGTTGTCCCTTTCCCGGTGATGAAGGACGATCTCTATCAGATCGATCTCTCAAAGACAGAAGAGCTCCTGGAAATACATAAACCTGAGTTGATTGTCCTGGGCAAGAGCATGGTCCTTTATAAGGAGCCTCTGAAGAAGATTGCTCAAATGGCATCCAATATTAAACCCAGGCCGATCATCCATTATGACATGGCCCATGTATTGGGATTGATTGGACCCTATTTTCAAGAACCCTTTAAGGAAGGAGCGGATATTGTCACAGGTTCCACCCATAAAACCTTTTTCGGTCCCCAGAGGGGGGTCATTGGAAGTAATATGGGAGAGGGGACGGAGTACGAGGATCTCTGGGAGGCGATTGTCCGCAGGGTCTTCCCCGGAAGTGTGAGCAACCATCATCTGGGAACACTTTTAGGACTGCTCATGGCGGCCTATGAGATGAATATCTATAAATCAGAATATCAGAAGGCAGTAATCTCCAATGCCAAAGCCTTCGCCCGTTTCTTAAAGCAACAAGGATTAACCGTAGAGGGAGACTCCCGACTTGGATATACGGAAACCCATCAGGTGATTGTCAGGGTGGGTTATGGAAAAGGACCAGTGATTGCCGAACGGCTGGAGGAAAACAACATCATCGTCAACTATCAGGCCGCCCCGGACGACGAGGCCTTCACCGCAGCCAGTTGCTTGAGGATGGGAGTTCAGGAGATGACCCGCTTCGGGATGAAGGAGGAGGATTTTAGACAATTGGCAGAATATATGAGCGAGATCATTCTTAAAGACCGACCCATAGGCAAGGAAGTTTCCCAATTCAGAAAAAGGTTCACAGAGATGAAGTATTGTCTACCAGAAACAGAAGCCGCCTCATTGGTCAATGGACTCATCGAAGCGATTCGGTAGAGACCTTGAAAAGGCCCCTTTGAACCAGAAGACAGGCTTTCCAAATTATTAGGATGTGGCCGTTCAAAATTATCACATGATTTAATGGTCTTGTTGTCTTGAGGTTATTTGACTAACCGACTATCAGACTAACGACTATATGACTTTAGCAATCAGTTTGACAAAAATATTGGTGATGGTAGAATGAGCGTAGGTGTTCAAATAAACTCAGGCTGCTGCTCGAAAGAATGCTTCAATGGGTCAAAGAGAATAAGATGGGAAGGGGGATTTCAAATGAATAGTCCAAAGAAGATGAGTTTTTGGAGTCTAATAGTGCTGGTCTCTTTTCTCCTTGTTTTGGGATGTTCGAACCCACCCAAAAACCTTGACCGCTCCGTTACTGGACCACAGGTTATTGTGAACCCGGGGTCTATCCGTCTCGGAGTCGCTAAATTAATGGACACCATTATTGTCTTTGAAGGCTCCGGATTTAAGCCGGGGGATTCCATGTTTATTACTCTGATCGGACCCAATGAGACCAAGGCGATTGTGGCAGAGGCTCCGATTCAACCGGATGGAACATTCAAGGCGGAGTTGGGCAAATCTTCAATAAGCAAATTGACCAAGGCCATGGAGATTTTAAAGGCGGATATCGTCCCCAATGAGAAGTTTGAGCCTGTAGTTGTAATCAGCCAGCCCCCCATTCCTAAGGGTGTTTATTCAGTGAAGGTAACCAGCATGCTATCGCCACTGACCGCAGAGACGAAACTGACGGTCAAAGGTCCAACCGTCATCGATAGTGTGATGGATTGGATCGGAGGACTAACAGGAAAGATCAAGCACAAAAAATCCAAATAGAAAAAGTAAAAAGGATACCTCCAATCAAAATAGGGAAGTGTCCCTCATCTACTGCTTGCTCTGAAATTTGAATCTGCTCCTCATTAACCCCCACAGGGCAAAAAAGAGCCCTCCTCATTACTTCACAAAAAGTCTATAGAAAAGGCCAGCATGAATTGACCGGCGTAATATAATGGGAGGCCAAGGAGCCGGTTTCGGTATTCCTCTTTTATGAATCTGTGCCTGGCGACAAACAGGTCTGAGAGGTAAAAACAGAGGGACCCGGTTAAAATGAGCGCTCTTCCAAAAATTTCGAAGGAGGATTTCCAAAAAACAGCCCATGCCCCGGATGCCATGATGGTTATCACCATGATATATATCAAGACAGGAATAAGCATGGATTTTAAATGAGGGCGTAGCCAGAAAAAGATAAGGGCGCTTATGCCGACAATGATCAACAGCCCTGATGAAAACCAATGGGAAATTGGGATGAGCGACGAAAAACTGAAGATGTAGAGAACATGTCCAACTAAAAAAGCGACCAGCCCTCCCATAAATGCTTTTTTCTGGGGTAAAGCCAGACACACATCACCGATTAGGCAAAAAATCAAACCGACGAGAAGATAATGATAATAAGCTGGAACTGAATGAGGTTGCAGTAGCGCAGTAATGACAAAGAGCAATGAAAGGATAGCCTTTATAATGAGGTGCGGAATTCTCTTTTTCTTTTTCTCATAATAAAGTAACCCAAACAATAAAATGATTCCAAAAATGATGATCAAACCATTCATCATGCTCGATCCCCCACAAACGACTTTATATGATGAGAGTCTATAAAACCCATTTGAAGGAGTCAACAAGAATTGAAGAGCACGGGAGAATTGGGAAAAAGGATTAGTGAATGTAACCCGAATTTTACGCTTGGATTGGGGGTTGACAGGGAAGTTCGAGCACAAGAAAAACGGATGATAAGAGAATGAATGGAGATCCATGGAAGCCTCTCCAATTCCGTGATGACAGAATGGACTCCAGAGGGGCAGGCGGACCTGCCTGCCCCGCCCTCGGTCGGGACCGGGGCCGGCAGGCAGGCCAGACTCCGAAATCTTTAGGATTGATTTTAATGGGTGCGGATCATTAGACGTTTAAGGGAAACTTTCGTAGTCAATGAAAATGAGGTTTTTTATTGGTCTTGGAGCGTAGGGAGTCAATCCTTAACCGGTGCCGCCCTAAATCTTTCTACGCTGGCCCGCCTCCCCCTCTGGATTTGGCATTCCCATGGATTTCTATCACGGGAAAAGAGATGCTTACGAGACCCATTTAAGTCTTGCAAAATTCATCCATTCTATATATAAGAGAATCAGTCCTGTCTAAACGCTTTTCAAAAAAAAGAAGACGGAGGAAGAAGAGGCTGATGGCGACCCCACTCGAAAACTGGGTTGAAGAACAAGCGAGGTTGACAGAACCGAAGCGCATCTGGTGGTGTGATGGCTCTCAAGAAGAGGCCCACCGGATTATCGAAATCGGAATGAATGAAGAAAAAATCGGAAACCACCCGATCTTTCACAAACTGAATCAAACCGCTTATCCCTTTGGTTATCTTCATCGGAGCCATCCAACCGATGTCGCCCGGACAGAGCATCTCACCTATGTGTGCCATCCTGAGGGGACCCTTGCCGGGCCCAACAATAACTGGATGAACCCCGGAGAGGCCAAAGAGCTCCTCACCGGATTGACCAAAGGCTGCATGAAGGGACGGACCATGTATGTCCTTCCCTATATGATGGGCCATCCTGATTCTCCCTATGCCAAGGCCTGTGTCCAGCTTACGGATGTCTCTTACGTTGCCATCAGTATGAGAATCATGACCCGCATGGGGAAGAAGGTCACTGAAAAGATTGGAAACAGGAAGGATTTTTTTAAAGGGCTCCATTCGGTGGGAGAATTTGACCCAAACCGCCGTTTCATCATGCATTTTCCGGAGGAACACTTCGTCTGGAGCATCGGGTCAGGCTATGGAGGGAATGCCCTTTTAGGGAAGAAATGTTTCTCCCTTAGGATCGCCTCCTGGCAGGGATTGAAGGAGGGGTGGCTTGCGGAACATATGGTTATTATCGGAATTGAAGACCCCGAGGGGGAAATCACCTATCTGGCGGCAGCCATGCCTTCGGCCTGTGGAAAGACGAATCTGGCCATGCTGGAATCCACCCTTCCCGGCTACAAGGTCTGGACCCTGGGAGACGATATCGCCTGGCTCAATGCCGGGCCGGATGGCCGTCTCTGGGCCATCAATCCTGAGATTGGCCTCTTCGGCGTGGCTCCGGGCACATCCATGAAGACCAATCCCAACATGATGATGACGTTGAAAGCCGGGAAATTCTTTCCCGTTCTTTTTACCAATGCGGCTTTAAATCTTGATACGAATGAACCCTGGTGGGAAGGGATGGAAGGTGAAATTCCTGGAAACCTTTCCGACTGGCAGGGCAATCCCTGGAAGAATTCGAATGGAAACAAAGCGGCCCATCCGAATTCACGTTTCACGGTCTCCATTGAACATGTTTCCACCCTCTCGAAAGAATTTGAAAACCCGAAGGGAGTGCCCATTTCAGCTATCCTGATCGGAGGACGAAGGAGTCAACTGATTCCTCTGGTGGTGGAGGGATTGAACTGGCAGCACGGGGTCTTCATCGGAGCAAGCAACGGTTCCGAGACAACGGCGGCCGCCCTCCATAAGATAGGGGTGTTAAGAAGAGACCCCATGGCCATGCTTCCTTTCTGCGGATACAATATGGGTGATTATTTCGGGCACTGGCTCAATATGGGGGAAAAACTGGCCAGCCCGCCGAGAGTTTTTTCCATCAATTGGTTCAGGATGGATGAGAACGGCGAGTTTATCTGGCCTGGCTTCGGAGAGAATATCCGGGCATTGAAATGGATCGTGGACAGAGTCCATGGCCGGGTGGGAGCGAGAGAGACGCCTGTTGGCCTTTTCCCTCACCTAAAAGATCTGGAACTGGACGGGATGAACCTCTCTGAAGAGAGGCTTGAGAAACTGTTTGAAATTCATCCGAGGGCCTGGGATGATGAGGTGTTGGGAATCGAAAAGTTTTTCGAACAATTCGGTCAGACCATGCCTGAAATGATGTGGGAAGCATTACATACCCTGAAGGCCAACCTGTAAAGATCAACTTCTGGCGACTTTGAGGCGGGTGATGGCACGGAGGAGCGCAGTCCTTGCGCGGTCAATATTAATGTCCTGACCCTTTTCAGCCAACCTTTTCTCTGCTCTCTGTTTTGCAGCTTCAGCCCGTTTGACATCGATATCTTCGGGACGCTCAGCCGTCTCTGCGAGCAGAATCACCTTTTTCCCATCCGTCATCAGAAAACCGCCGCTTGTCGCAAGAGTAAAAGTCTCACCATTCGCTTTGGTGATCTTGGCTGTTCCGATCTGAAGGCTCGATACAAACGGAGTGTGCCCGGCGAGGATGCCGAAATAACCGACCGTGCCCGGTGCGATCACCGACTCAATCGGCTCACTGAAGACCACCTTCTTTAGAGTTACGACATCAAGGATAAAGGATTGGGTTTCCATAATCTAAATATCATGGAATGATGGAATGTTGGAATGATGGAATAATGAGGAAACAACCCGCATGCCCCAATATTCCACTATTCCAGTATTCCAATATCCCATTTTTTTAATGCGCTCCTTCTCTCAACCTCTTCGCCTTTTCAGCAGCCTCTTCGATCTTTCCTATCATATAGAAGGCCTGCTCCGGCAGGTCGTCATGTTTTCCTTCGAGGATCTCCTTAAATCCACGGATGGTATCAGGCAGAGGGACATAGCGTCCTGAAGAGCCGGTGAACTGCTCTGCCACAAAGAAGGGCTGAGAAAGGAATCGTTGGATCCTCCGTGCCCTGTGGACGATCAGTTTGTCCTCCTCTGAAAGTTCCTCCATTCCGAGAATGGCGATGATGTCCTGGAGCTCTTTATAACGTTGAAGGACCTGCTGGACACCACGGGCGACACGGTAATGTTCCTCCCCTACGATGCGGGGGTCGAGAATTCTTGAAGTGGAGTCGAGAGGATCGACAGCCGGATAAATTCCCAGTTCTGCCAGTTGCCTTGAGAGAACGGTCGTTGCATCGAGATGGGAGAATGTCGTAGCCGGCGCCGGGTCAGTGAGGTCATCCGCAGGCACATAGATGGCCTGGACCGATGTGATCGATCCTCTTTTGGTTGAGGTGATTCGCTCCTGAAGTTCGCCCATTTCGGTTGCGAGGGTAGGCTGGTATCCCACGGCGGAAGGCATTCGGCCCAGCAGAGCCGAAACCTCAGAACCTGCCTGGACAAAACGGAAGATGTTATCGATGAAGAGGAGCACATCCTGGCCTTCTTCATCCCGGAAATATTCTGCCTGCGTAAGGGCGGAGAGACCAATCCGGAGCCTCGCTCCTGGCGGTTCGTTCATCTGGCCAAAAACGAGAACGGTCTTCTCAATAACCCCGGAGGCCTTCATTTCGAGCCAGAGATCATTTCCTTCCCTGGTTCTTTCGCCCACACCACCGAAAACAGAAAACCCTCCGTGCTCTGTGGCAATGTTTCGAATCAGTTCCATGATCAAAACGGTCTTTCCCACTCCGGCGCCGCCGAAGAGGCCGACCTTTCCGCCCTTGGCGTAGGGTTCGAGGAGATCAATCACCTTGAGGCCTGTTTCAAAGACCTGATTCGAAGGGACCTGTTCTTCAAAGGGCGGCGGAGAACGGTGAATGGGATATCGTTTCTTTGCCGGGCAGTCACCTAATTTATCAATCGGCTCTCCCAGAAGGTTGAAGATCCTTCCCAGCGTCTCCCTTCCCACGGGCATGGTAATTGATTCTCCAGTATCCACTGCATCCATTCCACGGATCAATCCATCGGTTGTGGACATGGCCACACAACGCACCACGTTCTCACCGAGATATTGGGACACTTCGATGATCAATTTTGTCCCATCCGGTCTGTCAATTCGGATCGCATTGTATAAGGCAGGTAATTCTTCAGCGAAAAATTCCACATCTACTACCGGACCAATGACCCTCAATACTTTTCCGACTTTCAATGTCCTACCTCCTCAATTGGAATGTAGATCGTAGAGAGTGGATAGTTGAAAATGAATTTTTTAATTCCACCTTCCACCTTCTACCGTCCACTTTCTAATCATTTCTTTCCTTGTGCAAACCGTAAGGCTTCGGCGCCTGTCGTTACCTCTAAGAGTTCTTTGGTAATCGAGGCCTGTCTCGCCTTATTGAAACTCAGGGTGAGGTTTGAAATCATCTCTTCAGCGTTCTCTGAAGCCGATTTCATAGAGACCATCCGGGCGCCCTGTTCGCTTGCAACTGACTCGACCATGCCTTTGTAAATCTGAGCTTCGAGATATTTCGGAAGAAGATAGGCCATGATCTCTTCGGCTGTGGGTTCAAAAATGGGTTCTCCCTTGATCTCGCTTCCCTTCTTTAAAACCTCCGAACTCTCGAGGGGCAAAAGTTTCATCACGGTTGGCCGTGTGGCAACGGCTGATTGAAAGCGGGTATAGATCAAATCCACTTCATCGTAGCGTGCTTCCTGAAACCCTTTGACGATCACCCCTGAGATTTCTTTTACTTCCTGAAGGGTGATCTCCTTTGAGATCTGGAGGAGGGTGTGATCGATTGGATAGGTCTTTCTCCGGAAGAGGTCAAAACCTTTCCTTCCGATGAGGATGAGGCGGATCTCTTTATCAGAGTGTTGATCGATAAACCGGCCGGCCTGAGAAATAACATTGGCGTTGTAACCGCCACAGAGACCCTTGTCCGATGTGATGAGGACGAGGCCAATGCGTTTGACCTCCCGCTTGACGAGAAGGGGGTGGTCAATACGGGGAAGGGAAGGGGCCAGACTTTCCATCAGTTCCTGGATCTTCTCGGCATAAGGCCGGGCTGAACGGAGGCGATCTTCAGCCCGCTTGAGGCGTGAGACTGCGATCATCTCCATGGCGCGGGTGATCTGCTGGATGCTGATTACACTTCGAATTCTTCTTTTGATATCTTTGGTTCCGGGCATCTCCCTAAAACCTTAAATCCGAAATTCGAATATCGAAATCCGAAACAAATTTAAAACTTTTTTGTTTAGAAAATTGATGGAATCGTAAAAAGTCGTCATTCCCGTGAAAACGGGAATCCAGAGAATTCTAACTATCTAAAAATACTGGATTCCTGCTTGCGCAGGAATGACTGATAATGGGATTTTCAGACTTTTTTAGCCAATTCAAGAATTCAAAAAGCAATGTTTTCGACAGGGTATCCTAAGA
>JASEHH010000232.1 GCA_030017685.1 Thermodesulfobacteriota bacterium
TTTTTCCAGACCACCATGAGCGAAATCGCCCAGGCGGCGGAGTTTGGGACAGGGACCCTTTACAAATACTTCAAATCGAAAGAAGACCTCTATTTCACCCTCATCGATGAGAAAACGGACGAAATCAATCATCTGGTCAAAGCCGAACTCTCCCGGAAGGCTTCCGCCATCGAAAGGATCAAAAAAGTCCTGATCCTCGAGCTGGAATTTATTGAACGGAACCGGGATTTTTTCAGGATCTATACCTCGGAGGGAAGTCGTTTTGAGTGGTCGATCAAAGACGATTGCGGAAAAAAGATCCACGATAAGATGGTGGACTATATCCATCTCCTTGCTAAGGTTTTGAAGGAGGGGATGAAGGCCAATGAGTTAAAACCTTTGGACCCCCTGGATTTAGCTCATGCCTTCGAAGGGATCGTCCATTCCTTTATCTTCGAATGGCTGATCAGTCCGGAATCCTATCCGCTCATTTCAAAGGTGGAGATCATTCTGGAGATCTTTTTAAAAGGAACCGAAAAGATGGAAAGGAGGAAATAGATCGATGAGAATGAGATGGTTCGTTGGATTGATTTTTGGGATCCTCCTCTCTGCAGGAGTGGCCTGGGCTCAGGAATCCCAGAAGCCCCTGACCCTTGAGGAGAGCATCAGGATCGCTTTAGATCGTAATTTGAAACTCCATTCTTCGATGGAAGGAGTGGCGGGTTCCGAATTCAGAAGAAAGGCCGCCATGACCGATTTCTTTGCGAAATGGACAGGACAGTATGGCTACACACGATATAGTTTCCCGTCTTTTATCGGCAACTTCGGAGGGGGGCTTACTTCAGGTACTAGTAGCCCTACCGTCTATAATTTGAATAGCACGATCAGTCAGCCCCTTTTTGCGGGGGGGTCAATTCTTTCCAACTATCGGATAGAAAAACATGGGGTTGACATTTCAAAAACGGATATGGAGACAGTCAAAAGGGACATCGTCCTTCAGGTGAGAGAAGGATACTTCAATATCTTAAGGGGGGAAAAATTTTTAGATGTGGCCCGCCAAACGGTCAAACAATTTTCAGCCCAGTTGGACGTGACCAAAGCCTTCTTTGAGGTCGGGATCGTCCCCAAGAACGATGTCCTTCAGGCAGAGGTAAGACTCGCCAATGCAAAACAGGGGCTGGTCAGGGCTGAAAATGACGTGGTTTTGGCCAAGTCTTTCTTTAATTCATTGCTCCGCAACGAAATTGATGCCCCCGTGCAGGTCATCGATATTCTCGGTTACAGCCCCTTCTCTCTTCATTTTGAAGACTCCCTGAAAGAAGCGTTAGGGAAGAGGCCGGAGATTAGGACCGCGAATTTGAAGATCGAACAGTCCAAGGAGGGAGTCAAGATTGCGAAGAGCGGGTTCTTTCCCACCGTTAATCTCTCAGGAAACTATTCCCGATTATCAGAGGAACCTTTGCTCGTGGGTGATCTTCGAAGCGAAAGATGGACAGTTCAGGCTTTAGCCACATTCACCCTTGGAGATTGGGGGAAGACGGCTTATAAAGTGGGAGAGAGCAAGGTGAAGGTGACACAGGCCGAAGATTCAAAAGTTCAATTGATCGAAGGGATCACCCTGGAAGTTAAGAACGACTATCAGATTATGCTGGTCGCCGAGAAAAATATCAGCGTGTCAGAAAAAGCGATCGAGCAGGCCGAAGAGAATTTGAGGATGAATGAGGAACGGTATAAACATCAGGTGGCGACAGCCACGGATGTTCTCGATGCCGTGACCTTACTGGCTCAGGCAAGGGTCAATTATTATGGCGCCCTAAGCGATTTTAACATTGCTAAAGCGAGACTTGAACGGGCCATGGGAAGGATGTATCCGTAAACGGAAGGTGGAGCGTAGAAAGTAGAAGGTGAAAGATGTGGTTGAAATGCCTTAAACCATTAGGGATGCTAATGGTCTTTCTTCTATTGTTTGGGTGCGGGTCGAAGGAATCGGTGAGTATTGAGAAACCTTCCAAGGCTCCGGCCCAAATCTCAGAGGAGAGACAGGTGGAGGTGGTTGAGGTTGTTCCGAGAGCCATCTCCTACAACCTTTCAGCCGTGGGAAGTCTAAAGACTCCGGAGCATGTGACGATCAGCCCTAAAAAGGCAGGGATCATTAGTAAGATTTTTGTCAAAGAGGGAGATCGAGCCAAGAAAGGACAGGTATTGGTTCAGCTCGATGATACGGATGCCAGGCTCCAGGTGGAACGGGCCGAGGCAAGGGTCCAGGAGGCAGAGGTCTCTTTAGAGGCGCATCGAATCATTCTGGTTCGCTACCAGAAGCTTTTCGAGGGGAAGGTGATTCCTCAACAGACCTACGAGGATATCGGTCTGAAGGTCAA
>JASEHH010000094.1 GCA_030017685.1 Thermodesulfobacteriota bacterium
GCCCCTTGTGTCCAGCCCCCTGACTTATGGGACACGGTCAGTTTGCCTAAGGGGGTAAAGATTTCTCTTCTCTTTCCTATAGAGGGAAAGTTTTCACCTCCCTTTGAAAAGGGAGGTGAGGAGGGATTTTATAAAACAATGTCGTCATTATTATGAGACCGTTAATAAATATGAAAATAGACTTGCTTGACAGCAGACGACCGTATATGTTAGATATTTCAAATACTTGCCCGCATTCGGTTATTCTATCTTCGGCGGGCAAGCCCGCTTGAATACATTTTAAGTAACTATTAAAACTTATGAGGTCACAGTGAACAATAAAGAAAAAGGGATTTTCGATATCGTCTTCGATTTTTTCCGTTCCCTCAAGCTCACGATCTTTCTTCTCATTCTGATCGCCATCCTCTCCATTATTGGCACGTTGATCAAACAGAATGCTCCGAGCGCGGAATATATTCATCGCTACGGAGTTAAACTCTATAATGTGCTGGAATTCTTTAACCTCTTTGATATGTATCACTCATGGTGGTTCAGCGCCATCCTCCTGCTTCTGGTGATCAATTTGATCGCCTGCTCTCTCCACCGGTTTCCAGGGGCATGGAGACAGATCTCCCGTGAATCCGGGGCAAAAGAATTGGGAGACTCGATGCTCAAGACCCTTCCGTATGTGGAGCGAATCAGCCTCACCCATCCAGCAGGGGCGAAAGAGGATGAGATTCGATCCCTTCTAAAGAGGGGATTTAAAAACCCGCAACGATTCGAGGGAGAATCATCCATCACCCTCTATTCCGAAAAGGGAAGGTTCTCCAGGCTGGGAGTTTACATGACCCATTTAAGTATTCTCATCATCCTCATCGGAGGGATATTGGGTTCCCTCTTTGGCTTCAGGGGATTTGTCAATATCCTCGAAGGCGAGACAGTGGATCATATCGCCCTGAGAATAAAGGATGAGGACGTCGCCAAACCGATCGGGTTTTCGATCCGATGTGACGATTTCAGAGTGACCTTTTATGATCTCAAGAGGCCGGAAAAACTTGTGAAGGAGTATACGAGCGACCTCACAATTCTTGAGAACGGGAAAGAGGTTTTAAAAAAGACGATTGAAGTCAATCATCCTCTCCACTATAAAGGCTTAGCCTTTTATCAATCGAGTTATGGAGCCATTCATGATCTCGCCATTGGTGTTCAGTGGAAGAATAAAAAGGAGACAGCCCTCTTAAAGGTCTCCGAAGGAGGGACGGTTCCCATCCCCAATTCGCCAGCTCTCCTACGGGTGTTAAAATATTCTCACCAGGTGCACAATTTTGGGGAGGGGGTTCAGGTGGCTCTATTCAAGCCCAATCAGGAGCCCCGTGCCTTTTGGTTATTAAAAGGTTTCCCGAAATTTGATGAACAGAGGAACGATGAGTTTGTCCTCAGTATCGAAGAGGTCATTGAAAGGGAATATACGGGCCTGCAGGTGACGAAAGACCCCGGAGTCTGGGTCGTTTGGGTTGGATGTAGCCTGATGATCATCGGTTTCATCGTCTCCTTCTTCTTCTCCCATCAGAGGGTCTGGGTAAGAGTTCCTGCGAGGGCTGGAGGAGAGATTGTTCTGGCAGGGTCCACAAATAAGAACAAGGTGGGATTTGAAAAGAAATTTGAGAATTTGGTGGAAGAGGTACGCAACACAACAAAATTCCAATAACCAAGTTCCCTGCCTGCGCCTGCCTGCGGTAGGCAGGGCAGGCAGGCAAGCTCCAAATAAATTCCAATTTACCAATAACCAAAGGTCGTTTGGATGTTGGAATTTGGAAATTGGTTATTATTTGGTTATTGGTCATTGGTTCTTGGTGATTTAAACA
Source organism: Thermodesulfobacteriota bacterium (assembly GCA_030017685.1). Lineage (GTDB taxonomy): Bacteria > Desulfobacterota > BSN033 > BSN033 > UBA1163 > RBG-16-49-23. The sequence goes on from JASEHH010000094.1 coordinate 1,845, forward strand.
AGGAATGGGGGTTGCCTTTTTCAGGAATGCGGTGCAATATATCCGTGAGCAATTACTTTAACCCCTCACCCCAGCCCTCTCCCCACGGGGGAGAGGGGGAAGGAGAGAGGGGGAAGGGAGGAGCTATGAATAAAGCCGAACTCATCAACAAAGTTTCAGAGCAGACGAATGTGACACAGAAGGTGGCCAAGGTGATCGTTGACACCCTCTTCGATGGAATGAAGGAGAGCCTGCAGAAGGGGGAACGGATTGAGATCAGAGGATTCGGCAGTTTTATGGTCAGGAATTACGGGGGTTACAAGGGCCGAAACCCCAAGACGGGAGATATCGTCGATGTTCCTCCCAAGAAACTTCCCTTTTTCAAGGTCGGTAAAGAGCTGAAAGAGATGGTGAATACGGCAGGAAAGATATAGAGAGCGGAAAGTAGTTTTTTAAGCTCTCTTAAGAGGTCTTCCAATATTGCTTTTGAATCTCTTTCAATTGAAGGATGAGTCCTCCGATTCGGGAATAATCGTTCTTCTCTTTTTCGAGCAGGTCTTTTTTATCGAGGGGGGAGACCTGAGCAAGCTCCTTTAGTACGGTTTTTACTGACCGTCCCTGTCCGGAGACATCATAGCCCCCCTCCAGTGTGATGACCAGTTTTCCCTGAGCGGTTGCCTCAGCGATCTCCATTAGGACCTGAGTCATCCTTGCAAACCCTTTCTCCGTGACTTCCATCCCGCCCAACGGATCGTCGTAATAGGTATCGAACCCGGCAGAGACCAGAACGAGCTGGGGTCGATATTCGAGAGCGATGGGTTTAAAGAACTTCTCAAAAATATTTCCATATTCCGCATCGCCTGCTCCGGTCGAAAGGGGAACATTTACCGTAAAGCCCAACCCCTTTCCCTTTCCCGACTCTCTGGCTGCTCCCGTACCTGGATAGAAGAAACCGTAACGATGGGTGGAGAAGTAGAGGACCCGCGGGTCTTCATAGAATGAGTTCTGAGTCCCGTTTCCGTGATGGACATCCCAGTCGACGATCAGGATTCTTTCCAGCGAGAAGTTCTTGATCGCATATTGTGCGCCGATCGCCACATTGTTGAAGAGGCAGAATCCCATGGCCCGGTCTCTTTCCGCATGGTGGCCCGGAGGTCTCACCAGGGCAAATCCATTATTCAGCCTTCCTTCCATCACCGCCTTGATCAACTCCAACAGGCCCCCGGCCGCGAGAAGGGCGGTATCATACGATTTAGCACAGGTGGAGGTATCCATATCGAGCCGGCAGTAAGGTTTTCCTGCGGTTTGCGCCACCTGGTCGATGTAAGCAGGAGCATGGATCAATTCCAGATCCTCCCGGGTGGCCGGACGAGATTTGACCTCTTCGAGGAAGCCTTTCATTTCCGTTTCTTCGAGCATCTTATAGATGACCCTTAATCGTTCCGGACTCTCCGGATGGCCGACATCCATCACATGCTCCAGGTACCGGTCATCTTTTACAATCCCTGTCCGGTTCATCTCTCCTCCTCTCTCGCCTCATTCACCATATCGGGCGAGCATCTTTGGTCCCTTTATTAACCATGGGTTTCAGTTGAACACGAAGTGGAGTTTCACCTTCTTCTTTTAATTGAATCTCCGATTCCCAATTTTGGTATCCTGATAAGGTCAACCCGATATGATGCTTCCCAGCGGGGAGTTCCAGCGTTATTGGAGCATTTCCTCGAAGGACACTGTTCACAAAAACCTGTGCCCCGGCTGGTGCACTTTCCACCTTGAGAGAAGGAAATATCGCTTTTTCCATTTTTTGTTCTATTTTCTGGACAGGCTCCGTCTTCGGGACGACGGACCGAGATTTCTCCTTCGGGAGGATGAAGTGGTAGAAGAATATTCCCAAAAGAAGAACGGCTATTCCTGCCGGGATGAAGAGCGCATACCGGGGTCTCTTTTTGACGACCGGAGGGATCACTGCGGCAGGGTCCAATTCGAGAAACATATTTTTTAGAGCATCGGCGAGACTTTTGCCTCGATCGAAACGATCCTCCGGTCTCTTATTGAGACATTTCATGATGATCTGAGAAAGGCTCTGGGAAATGGCTGGATTGATGCTGGAAGGTTCCATAGGATGAAACAGAATAACCGCATTAAAGATGGCCGCCATGTTATCGCCTTTAAAAGGCCTGGTTCCGGTGGTCAATTCATAGAGGATGATTCCCAGTGAGAAGAGGTCGGAGCGGCCATCGACCGGTTGACTCAATACCTGTTCAGGGGACATATAGGCTGGCGTGCCAAGGATCTCTCCGGCCTGTGTCTGCTGGGGCATGGATGGGTCTTCAAGATGGGCGATACCAAAGTCTGTGATCTTTATCTGACCATTGGCCTGGAGGATGATGTTGCCGGGTTTGACATCTCTGTGGACGATCCCCTTCTGATGAGCATGGTCAAGGGTTTCGGCCACCTGGATCCCCAGAGACACGATCTCCTTCAGGCCCAATTTTTTCTTCTCCATGACCTGATTTAAGGTCTCCCCTTCAATGAATTCCATGGCGAGATAGATCGTTCCCCGACCCTGTCCGATATCATAGATGCTGACGATATTGGGATGGGAGAGCCGACCGATGGCCTTTCCCTCTGTGAGGAACCTGAGGACAAAAGCCTCACTGCTGACCCGATCCTGACGCAGGACTTTTAAGGCGACCGGCCTCCCGATCTGAGGATCGTAGGCCTGGTAAACCACTCCCATCGAACCTCTCCCCAATTCTCCGGTGATCTGGTAACGGCCAAATCCGCTCCCACTAATATCAGCCTTTTCTTCAGCTCCTCTCGCACCTTTAATGAATCCCCTGATGGCGGACAGGACATTTCCGAATTCGAAACTGGAGAGGAAGCTCTTGCTCGTCTTTCGCAGTCTCTCCGACATCACCCGATTGATGGTGATGAGCGTGGTCATGGCCGTATTCGGGTCTTTCTTCTGGAGATTGAGGAAGTCCTCTTTTTTAAGGATAAGGACCCTGGATTTCTTTGCGGCATAGGCGGACCCGGAACGAGGTTGTTTGTCAAAGAGGGCCATCTCACCGAAAAAGTTCCCTTTTTCTATGAAGGCGATGGTCTTCTCTTCATCGCCGGGTTTATCCAGAGATCTCTTGATGGCGATCTCCCCCTCTGTGACAATATAGACCGAGTCCCCTTCATCCCCTTCCCGAAAGATGATCTCATTTTCTTCAAACTCTTTTTCAATGATGACCTTCGATAACTCGGTCAGCAATTCATCTGAGTAATCTTTAAAAATTTCGTAATCTCTGAGGTTCCCCATACGGCCTCTCTATGAAATCACTTCACACAAAATCACGGTGATATTGTCATATCCTCCCTGATATTTGGCCCGCTCGATCAGTCTCTCCACTTTTTGAGGGAGAGTCAGGGGAATGGAAAGAACCTCCTGAATCGAAGCCTCATCGACCAAATCGGTTAAGCCATCCGAACAGAGGAGGAAAAGATCGCCCGGATAGCTTTTCCCTCTGATGAGATCCACGGCCAGTGTCTCCTCTATACCGACTGCCCTGAGAATCACATTCTTTAAAGAATGGCCCCTGGCTTTTTCCGGAGTGATCAGACCCTGATCGATCTGATTCTGGATCAGGGAGTGATCCCGTGTCAGTTGCCTCAACTGTTTCTGCCTGAGCAAGTAGATGCGGCTATCGCCCACATGGCCGAGGACGAAATTTTGATTATAAAAAGCGATCAGCTCTGCCGTGCACCCCATGCCGTGGTGTTGGGGATTCTGCTCGACATGGTTGAGAATCCTCTCGTTGGAAAGCCGGAAGGCCTCCTGGACCCTTTCGAGGACCTCGTGCTCCGAAAGACTTTCTCCATGGGAAAAAACCTCCAGGGCGGTGTCGATAAAGATCCGGCTGGCCACTTCTCCTGCAGCCTCTCCGCCCATTCCATCGGCCAGGACAAAGAGCCCCTTCTTCGATTGGATGGCGTAGGCATCCTCATTATTCAAGCGTTTGAGCCCGATATCCGACTTGCCAAAAGAGTTGAGGCTGGGCATACTGGTAATATACAAAAATCTCACGGGATTTAAAACCATAATTTTTCGTCCCCCCTCAGTTAAAGAGATAAAAAAGGGTTGGGAGGTTCTTCTGGAAAAACCTTGAAGCGAAACCCCTATCTGTTGAACTGGGTAGGCTCGCTTCCAAAAATCACCATGCAAAGGGCATGACGACCGATTGGCATGACCTCTATGACCGCTTTACAAGGTTTTGGAGGAAGAACCTTCCGACCCTTTTGGGTCAAGTAATCCCCCATAGCCGAGGGGTTACAATTTTTCTTGACCTCAAGAGCCGATCAAGTATAATGAAGGCGAGCCTATGAAACAGCCTCCTGTGATCGTTGTTCAACTTTTCCATATCAAAGGCCCTGTGCCTCTCAGTGGGAAAGAGTCGGGTTTTTATGGTGCGTCAATCTCCATTGGCCGGCACCCCTCCTGCCATCTCCGTTTCTCTGCAGACCTCACCCATATCTCCCGTCAACATGCTGAGATCGTCAGAGAAGGAAATCAATTTAAACTGATTGACCATAGCGCCAATGGCACTTTTGTGAATGGGAAAAAGGTGAAGGAAGCTTTCCTCAAAGACGGGGATGTCCTGATGTTTGGAGAAGTAGGACCTCAGGTCAGTTTTCTCACACAGATGGAAGAAGGTTTAGTAGAGAAGGAAGCCCCTCCGGCGAAACCTCTCCGGGAACATGAAAGGGAAATTCGCATGGAGTCGGCTCAGGCGGAGCCGTCTTTGCAACCGAAACATCCCCCGGAGGAAAAATCCCAGCCGGTTTCATCTGTAAGGCCGGAGACTCCCGATATCTCAGTTCAACCGGCGAAAGCGCCCCTCATCATCCAATATGGTCCCACGATCCGATCCTTTAAACAATTGCCCATCACCATTGGAAAGAGCCTGAAGTGTGAGTATCCTCTGGATCATCCGGCCCTCTCTGACCAGCACGCACAGGTTTTTTTCAGCCAGGATCAATACTGGGTCAAGGATCTTACCGGCCAGAAACTGGTCCGGATCAATCGACAGCCCGTCGGATTTCAGGCCCCGCTGAGATCGAATGATGAACTGGCCTTAAGCCCTCAGGGGCCTCTCTTCCGGTTTTTTGGAGAAGGCCGTCTGGGCGAGATCGAGGAGGCACCGGAAGAGAAACCCCTTGAATCTTCCGAAAAGACTGGAGCGGTGGCTGAAAAGAAATCCATTTCTTCTAAATTTAAGAAGATATTTAAATCCTGAAAGAGATCAACCTACCCATCCTCCACAGGAGGTCGCCATGCAGAATCCCTCACTGCCTTTTAAGGTATTGGCCTTAGGACCGTTTACGCTCCAGGAGAAAAAGGATTATCTCCGGGAGCCGATTCGGGTTGATCAGAATCATCCGGATCAGGTCATAGAGAAGCTCAATCTCTCGCTCTTCATCTCTCTCCCACAGAATCTCTGCCGATGGGATCACCTATCCCTCGACTTAAAAAGATTTAAAGACTTCCATCCCGATTCCCTCATCGAGAACCATCCATCCCTGAAGAATCTTTTAGAGGCCAGAAAATTTGCTGAAGAGTCGAAGACCAAAGGTCTCGCTGAGGAGGAGATTTATCAACGCCTTAAGAAATGGCCGGGTCTTCCCGTGGAGATCAGATTTGAACCCACAAGGGCGAGGGAAGAAGTTTCAAGCCCTGTGGATGACATATTAAAGATGGTTGCCATCCCGGGAGAAGACCCGGCTTCTCCTCCGGGGAGCCAACCCTTTGCTACCCAGATGAACCTTGTCCTTCAACAGATCCTGGGGCAGGTCTTTTCGGATCCTGATTTTAGAAATCTGGAATCCACCTGGCAGGGCCTTCAATTTCTTATGAAACAGACAGGAGCCGACAAAGACATTATTTTCGAGATCGTTCCCGTTTCCTTCAATACGCTTGAAGAGACACAGAATCATCTCTTGCCCTGTTTGGTCGAAGATCTTCCTTCCCTGATCCTCCTCGATCTTCCTTTCGACAATTCTCCGAGATGCCTCGAACTCCTTGAAAAGGTGGCGCTCTTTTCGGAGACCTTGCTGGTTCCCACACTTTGCCGGGTCACTCCGAAGTTTCTCCATCTCGATCAATGGGGGGACTTGGGGAGGCTTCCCTTCCTGCCCCATTATTTTGATGAGCCTGCCTTTGCCAAATGGCGTCGTTTAAAAGAGCTCCCATCTTCAAAATGGATGGCCGTCACCTGCAATCGATTTTTAATTCGGTATCCATACGGTCCGGATAATAGACCCAGATCCGTTCATTTCGACGAATCGGAGAACCTCTGGATTTCTCCGGTCTGGGCCGCCGGAAGCCTCATCCTTCAAAGTCTTCTTAAAACCGGTTGGCCGACACGATTTACGGAATGGCAGAGCATCCGGTTGAGCAATCTTGCCCTTCATATGATCGAGGGCGATCGAGGGATTCCTACGGAGACCAATTTCAGCGAGGAGAGAATCGATCAGTTCATCCGGGGAGGGATCACCCCCCTGGTTTCACCGCTCAACAAAGATTTTGCTTTTATTCCAAAGGAGACAACATCGGGAGGAAGCTCCCTGAGCTATCAGCTTTTTCTTTCCAGGATCACCCATTTCCTCTTCTGGTGTAAGGATCATTTTGAAAAGGATCTTGAACCCGGTCTCCTTGAACAGAATTTAAAAAAAGCCTTTTCCTTATTTTGGGAAAGGTCAGGCGCTCTTATTCCTAATTCTCTCGAAATTTCTGTAAACAGACAAAAAAGCGGACAATCCATAGTCGTTAAGGTGGTCATCGAACCTTCCCGGCAGATGCTGCCTTCCGGAGCAAAGGTGGAGTTGGAATTGAACTGGTGAGAATGATCGGATCAAATTCCTCAAGGAATGGCCTGGTTGAATCAAGAAATTTTCGGAGGCAAGATAGGTGATAGGGGGGAACTTTCAATGCTCTTTGAATAAAGGCAGGCCTTTTCCTATGGATGCAAGCACTTCGTCTATTTGCGAGATGGTCATCAATCCCTGTTCCAAAAATATTCGACCAATCAGTCTGTGTTTCCCTTTTTGCATATCCTCGATCACCTGAATTCTCAATGCCTCAATGACATGATCTGCAGTGACAAATCCTTTTTCCACAGACAAAACCCCAAAACGCTTTTCAAGATGCTCGGTTTCCATGGTATCCTCCTCTATTTTGTTCATCAGGCATCTCCTTCATTTCTTATTGGCTTGAAAAAAATATAGAAAAAACAGGCTTGGGTGTCAATGATAAATTTATGGGAGTCGCAATCCCCCAGAAGAAGGTGTGAAAAAAAGGGACTACTGGTAATACTGTTCAGTTAGACTGTCACCGTTCACCCTGAGCTTGTCGAAGGGTGCGTCGCCACGCCGTTCATGCTTCGACAAGCTCAGCACGAACGGCTTAAATGAACAGCATTGGGACTACTGGCTTTTGGAGAAAGATTTTTAAAATTCTTTTGTTGGGCTGGGTCAAATGGGAGGAAAGTCCTTAGGGTAGCTTCCTCAAATTCTTCAGCAAGTTGCGAGCTCTTTGGAGGTCTCTCTTTGCGTTTGGATGGTTTGGGTTTATTCGTAACGTCTCCTCCCGTTGTTCAATTGCCTTCTCCAGCTCTTCAGAAAGGAAATATTTAATCCCCTTTGCGTAATGGACATCGGCTTGTTCTTGTAACGATGCATCCAGTTTGAGGGGTTTTGATGGGACAGGGGTCTTAGGAAGTATCTCTTCAGAGGGAACCCTCTTGTCCATCCATGCTGGGGCGAGGACAGGAATTTTGAGAGCCATTCCAGGTCTTAATGGGTCCCGGCTATCCAGATTATTGAAATACGCGATCAGGAAGTCTTTTTCGGGATCTTTATAAATCTCCTGAGAGATTTTTCTCATGGTGTCGCCTTTTTTAACTTCATAAATTGTCCAGACGGGCTCGTTTAATTTATGTTTTAGATAATCCAATGCCTGATTGTGTTCGGGGTTATAAGCAAGGGCGATGAGGAATTCTTTGCGCGCCTCTTGGGCTGAATTCTGTTTGAAGTTTTCTAACCCTTTTAAAAAATGGTTTTCTGCTTCCCTTCGAATCCGGGTCTCCCACAATAGTACTTTCCCGGAAGCCTCTTGATCATGGGGAGTGAAACTCTGCACCACTCTCCAATAAAAAAGGGTCTTGGGGAATTCTCCACTCCTCTCCAACTTGATCGCTTCCGAATAATATTTCTCAGGAAAGCCCTGAAAGGGGTCTTTTTCTACGGCTGTCTCTTGACGGAACGAAGGCGCCGGAGGGGGATATTTTTCCCCCAAGGAAGTTTTGTCAACAGAACGTTGAACAGCGCACCCAAGGGACAAGAGGACCACGATGCTTAAATAATGGGGTTTAGGCCACAAAGGTTTCCTCTTTTTAACGGAACATCTTATCATTAAAATAATTCAGATTACTTTCAAACTCTCTTAAATTGAAGGTGCCGTAAATCATGGAGCGGCTAATTCTGTAGGGATGTATGAAAAAAGGGTTACTGTCTCTTTCCACCGTGAATGCCCCGCGGTAGCCGAGTTTCATCAGGAGGGCAATAATAAGGGGATTTGTTTCACCATAAGGGTAGGCTAAATATTTCACGTCTTTATTGAGTCGCTTTCGAATTATTTCAGCAGATTCAGTCAATTCTTTTTTAACTGCTTCGAAATACTCTCTGAAAGATTCTTGCCCATCTCTTTTGTTCAGATTTCTGTGGCTTTTAGTGTGGCCTTGTATGTCAATGCCATTCTTGGACATTTGGATGAGAAGATCCCAGCTTAACGTTTTCCGTCCCGGGAGAATGAGGTCCGTGTAGACAAATAAGGTGGCCGGATACCCATACTGCTTCAATATGGGGAAAGCGATCTCATAAACAGAATTCCAATTGTCATCAATGGTGATCACAACCGATTTCTTGGGGAGAGGGCGCTTAAAATCGAGGAAATCAAAAAATTGATCCAGGGTGATAACCCGATACCCATTCTCTTTTAAGAATTTCATCTGTTCCGCAAAAGCGCTCTCCGTTACCGTCAGGATATCCGCCTTGTCTTTCGAAAATTTGTGGTAGGAAATAATCGGAACAGTTTGATAGCCGTTTAAAAACAGACCGCCTTTCCCATAAGGAAGGAGAGGAATGATCACCTCCTGCCCTGGGGTTAAGGAGGTGATCCCATTAAACTCAGCGATGAACCAATCCATAGAAGGATCGTTCAGGTATTTCGATGCAAGAGAAGAGAGTGTTTCTCCTGGTTGGGCGATCAGGGCGACGAAATCAGAGAAGGTTCGCACGTTCATAGGGATCGGGGGGGGAGGTGCCGGCTCAGGAGAAGGTCGGGGTAAAGGTTCAGGTTCAGGACGGGGTGGAAGCGTTGCACAACTGACCATGAAGAGTCCCACCCCGATCAGACACAGATAGGATAAAAGGATCTTTTTAAACATGGGGCTCTCTTTCTACAATATTGCGCAAACGAAAGCTTTCCCATGCTTCAGTCCGCTGCGTCATCTCTCGAGGCGGTAGGGGGTCAACGACAACGCAATTTTCAATGGATTTGTATACATCTTTGCTGATGACAATCTCTCCCGGGCCGGCTAAAGCATAGAGGGAGGAAGCGGCCTTGAAACTCTCGCCGATATAATTATTCTTCTTTCCTGCGTGAGAACCGATATCGCCATACAGCACCACTCCTGAACTGATTCCAATCCCCACCTTACCCAGGAGTGGGTTTTCACTCCCCTGTTCCTTTTCGAATTCAAGAGCTTTTTGTATGGCCACGGCACCCCTGACAGCCCTGTGGATATGGTCTCCCTTAAGAGGAGAACTTTGAAAAATGCCAACCACTGTATCTCCTGCGACTCTGATAATATAGCCACCATGGTCTAAAATACCTTTTGTGGCGATTGAGAAATATTCACTCAAATCCTGGAAGACCCCTTCCGGGTTCCTCGACCCCGCATAGGTTTTAAACTCCCGGATTCCTGTATAAAGGACGGCGACCTGGTTTCTGACCGCTTCAGGGAAAAGGGCCCTGTCCTGTTTCTCGGAAGGATTCACCCACTTTGTGAGAAAAAAGGCCGCTCCGATTCCCGTTATCAACATGATCAAACTGATCCATAAGACTTTCTTCACTAATATCAGTGTTTCTTTTCTGATTTGATTATTGAAAAAATCAATGGATAATCCAAGTGAGACAGATCCCATATTCTTATTCATAAACGCGATTGGCTTGGACAGATTCAAAACGCGCGTTCCGGAAGGAAGGCGGTAGGTCAAGGTGGTCACGGCTTCAACAGTTGTCAGGTTTTCAAAGTTTTCAAATTCTTTCAGAGAAGCTCCAATCTTTGCTGGATCGGTATGGGCTTTTATGAAATGATGATTGTCAAGAATCATTGCGTAAAGAAAACCTTCTACCTCTTTTGCTTCTTTGATAAGAGTGTTCAAAGCAATCATATCCTCTTCCATCAGGGGAAGGACCGCCTTGCTTGCGAAATGGGTCAGGACCATTTTCCCTGAGTTCACTTTATCCCGATAGAGAATGTCCTTCTCCCGTTTAATAAAAATGAGAGTCCATAGCGAGGAAACGATGAGGATCAGGAGAATCGTGAAAGCTAGCCAATTCAAGAATTCAAAGCGTAATATTTTCGGTTAGCTATTGGACACATCC
>JASEHH010000233.1 GCA_030017685.1 Thermodesulfobacteriota bacterium
CCGGGCCCAAACATTTGGGGCAGGCCGCATTGCAGTCCTCATCTATTTTATGAAAGATCTCAAAGACCTCATTACATTTTCGACATTGATATTCATAAATGGGCATTCCTCTGTTCCTCCCGTTAAGCCTGCAGACTCGTGCTGACGCTCATCTCTTTTTTTAACTTTTTTAGCGCCTCACTCTCAATCTGCCTGACCCGCTCCCGCGAAAGTTTAAGCTGGGTGCCGATCTGCTGGAGAGTGAGGGGGTCGTCGGACATAATCCTGTTTTTAATGATAAAGACTTCCTTTTCGTTTAAACGCTTCAAGGCCTTCCGGACCTCCCTTTCTCGGACCTCTTTCTCCTGTTCCTGAGCCAGTATTTCTTCCTGATTGGGAGACCCTTCCTGAAGGAGGTCGAGATGCGTCAGTTCTTTCCCTTCGTCAAATGGGGCATCCAAGGAGAGATCCCTTGAGGCCATCCTCTGCTCCATGTCAATGATATCTTCTTTGGGAACATCTAAATCTTTGGCCAGAAGCTCATACTTCTCTTCATTCTCCCCATCAGATTCCAGCGCCTTTCTCACCTTCCCGATTTTGTAAAAAAGTTTCTTCTGGGCCTGTGTGGTTCCAATCTTCACCAGGCTCCAGGTTTTAATGATAAAATTCTGCATAAAGGCCCTGATCCACCAGATGGCATACGATATGAACCGGTTTCCTTTGTCGGGGTCAAATTTCTTGACCGCCATCATGAGTCCGATATTTCCCTCCTGGATGAGGTCAAGAAGTTTGGCGCCATAAGACTTATATTCAAGGGCCACCTTGACAACAAATCTCAGGTTTGATGTAATTAATTTATGTGCCGCACTAATATCATTGTATTCACGATATTTCTTGGCAAGACTGAACTCCTCTTCGGGTGTTAAGAGGGGGAACTGATTGATCTGTGCGAGATAAGTTTCGAGAGAATTCTTGACAGATGGCAGTGCGGACATTATATAAACCCCGTATCGATGAATTAGCACTCCAGAAGAATGAGTGCTAATAATATAATATATTGGTTTATTGAAGTCAAGGAAAGCGACCCATCTAATTGAAATGATTATGATATATTAAAATTTAGCTCGCATAGATTAACCTTTCCTGGAGGATACCATGGCCGACGAAAAGAGGAATGAGGAGAAGGAAAAGAGTTTTGTTGTGAGGGATAAGAGATTTACTGCCAAAAAAGAGGAGGAGAAGGTTTCTCCCGGGAATGAGAAGATGGAGGAACCATTGAAAAAAGAAGTTTCGGGAGAGGAGGCCCCCCTTCCGGAGATCAATTTTACGAGTTTCATTTTGTCGCTTGGCACATCTGCCCTCATCCAATTGGGAGAGATCGAGGATCCATTTACCAAAAAACAGTCAAAAAATCTCCTCATAGCCAAACAAACCATAGACCTTATTGGAATGCTTAGAGAGAAGACCAAAGGAAATTTGACTTCAGAGGAGGGAAATTTTTTAGATAACGTCCTCTTCGACTTAAAAATGCGGTATGTGAAGGCCACAGAGCAACCATAAACATGGAATAATGGAACAGTGGAATCATGGAATGATGGGAGAATTTCTATTCGCATTTAAACCCAGTATTCCAACATTCCATCCTTCCACGTCATTTTATTTTTTAAAGGTCAGATAGAAACTGCTTCCTTTTCGATGGATCTGGAAGAGGATTCCCTTTTCAACATTGGCGTCTTTCATCGCCTTTTCAAAATCCTTCAATGACTCGATCTTCTTCCGGTTGATCTCCAGAATGACATCCCCTTCCTGGAGGCCCATCTCATCAGCGAAACTCCCATCCTCCACTGCGATGACGACCACGCCCTGTTTGATTCCGGTAATACGGAATCGAGCCGACAGTTGAGGTGTCAATTCTTGAAACCTTGCCCCTAATTTTTCCTCTCCTTCCTTCTCCTTCTGCAATTCGGCCTTGTCGGGCATGGCAGAGGTGGTGACCTCGATTGTCATCGCCTTCCCATCCCTGACAATGCCAAGTTTCAGTTTCTGGCCCACTTTTTTCTTCTGGATTTCCTTTACCAGTTCACTCACATTTTTCACCGGCTTATCATCCACTGCCTTGATGATATCGCCTGATGCCAATCCGGCCTTTTCGGCTCCCGTGCCCTGATAGACCTGCCCGACGAGCACCCCTTCTTTCTCTTTCACTTTGAAATGTTCCATCATCTCGGGGGTGAGGTCCTGGACGCTGATCCCCAGCCAGGGCCGGACGACTTTGCCTGTTTTGATGAGATCGTTCAATATCTGTTTGGCCATATTGATGGGGATGGCAAACCCGATCCCTGTGCCCGGCTGGATGATCATGGC
>JASEHH010000234.1 GCA_030017685.1 Thermodesulfobacteriota bacterium
AATTTACAGGGAACCATCCCTGTTACTTTTGGCTCCCTCCCGATTGTCGCCCACAAATAGCGTTAATTTCCTATATTAGAAAAGTCTGATGCCTAACGTCTGAAGTCCAGTGTCTGAATTGCATTTAAAGACTACGGGACCATGAGACCATATGACCTCTTAGAACAACCGCATTAAAAGTCTTTTTAAACCCTGATGCCTGGCTTAAAAGGGTTTCCCCTTTGAAAATAATTAACCAAATGATTTCACAAAGTTATATCCTTTCCAAATAATGTCTGAACACCTTGTGAAAAATTTCTTGACTTCTTGAAACCTATGCCTTATTTTCAACAAGAAATTTCCCTAAGTTCAAAACAGAAATATACACAGAACCCTGTTGAATCAAATCCATATTCTTTTGGGAGGGGAAGGCGTTATGAAACTGAAAATTTTAAGGCTCAACCTAATGTTGCTGATGGTGGTTGCTTGCCAGTTCATCCCGCTCATAGTATTCGCGAGCGAGGCAGATCTTGCCATACCCGACTTGCACAAAGGCGCTCCCTATACCCTGTTGGGCGGCATCAGGCCATGGGACCTGCTCTTCTATGGTGCGTGCATCATCGCTGGCACACTGGGGATCAGCTTGTTTCTACGTCACCAGGTCAAGAAGCTAAGAGCCCATGAATCAATGCTCAAGGTGGCCGAAATCATCTATCAGACTTGCCGCACGTATCTAATCCAGCAGGGTAAATTTCTTGTTCTGCTATTCCTGTTTATTGCCGCCGCCATGACCTTCTATTTCCTGGCTCTGAAGGGACAGGGGGTTCCTACCCTTCTCCTGGTGCTGTTCTTTTCGGTGGTGGGTATGGCCGGGTCCTACAGCGTGGCCTGGTACGGCATCCGGATCAACACCTATGCTAATGCCCGCACCGCCTTCGCCTCGCTAGCGGGGAAGCCCTGGGACGTAGTGAACATTCCCCTTCGCTCCGGTATGAGCGTGGGACTCTTCCTCATCTCCCTTGAACTGGTCATGATGGTGATCATTCTGCTCTTCGTACCCCGTGATATCGTCGGGTACTGCTTCCTCGGATTCGCCATTGGTGAATCGCTGGCCGCATCCGCACTCCGTATCGCCGGCGGTATCTTCACCAAAATCGCCGACATCGGCTCAGACCTCATGAAAATCGTCTTCAAGGTAAAAGAAGACGACCCGCGCAACCCGGGGGTCATTGCTGATTGTACCGGTGACAACGCGGGCGACAGCGTGGGCCCCACGGCAGACGGTTTCGAAACGTATGGCGTTACCGGCGTTGCACTGATCTCTTTTATCACGCTGGCCGTTGTGAGTCCGGACAGCTCGATCAAAGAAGCCATCCAGGGCAAACTCATCGTCTGGATTTTTGCCATGCGTTTCCTTATGGACTTCTTCTCCGGGCTTGCCTATTTTGTCAATCAGGCGATTTCTTCGGCAAAATATAGAGGGAGGAAAGAGTTCGATTTCGAAGAGCCTCTCATGAGACTGATCTGGATAGCCGCCACCCTGTGCATCAGCACTTCGTTTCTCGGAAGCTACCTGCTGATCAGCGACCTCCATGTTCTAAAAGACGGCGTCCTTACCCCGATGCCTAATGTCTGGTGGCAACTTGCCATCATTATCAGCTGCGGCACGCTGGCGGCAGTTCTCATCCCCGAGTTCACCAAGATATTTACCAGCTCCAAGTCGAAACACGTGAATGAGATTGTGACCGCGTCGCGCGAGGGCGGCGCCTCCCTTACCATTCTGTCCGGCATCGTTGCCGGCAACTTCAGCGCCTTCTACATGGGCATGCTGATTGCCGGACTCATGAACATCGCATATTTCGTCAGCCTTTTCATCCCGATTGAAGTCATCAACTATCCGTCAATCTTCGCCTTTGGTCTGGTTGCCTATGGATTCCTCTGCATGGGCCCGGTCACCATCGCAGTGGACAGCTACGGTCCTGTCACAGACAACGCCCAGTCCATCTTCGAGCTGGCGCAGACCGAAAACATCCCCGGCATCAAGGAAGATATCAAGAAGAATTTCGGGTTCACCCCCGATTTCGAAATGGGTAAATTCTACCTCGAATCGAACGACGGGGCAGGAAACACCTTCAAGGCGACTGCCAAGCCGGTGCTTATCGGCACTGCGGTAACCGGCGCCACGACCATGATCTTCGCAATCATCCTCCTGCTTCAGAGCAAGAACATGTTGCAGGTGCAGCTGACCGATGCGCCGATCATTCTCGGCCTGATCTGCGGCGGCGCCGTGATCTTCTGGTTCGCCGGCGCCTCCATGCAGGCGGTGACCACCGGCGCTTACCGGGCGGTCGAGTT
>JASEHH010000236.1 GCA_030017685.1 Thermodesulfobacteriota bacterium
ACACTAAATAGTTCGGAGTGATGAGTTCGCCTGCCTGCCGCACAAGGCTTTGACAGGCGGGGAGTTCGGAGAAAAAAACATTCGGAATTTAAAACTCTAAACTAACAACTGCGAACTCTAAACTTTGCCCAATGCAAACCTTTAAATCCGGTTTTATCTCCATCTTAGGAAGACCCAATGTCGGGAAATCGACCCTTTTCAACCGGATCATCGGGGAGAAGATCGCCATCGTTACCGAAAGGCCGCAGACCACACGGAATCGAATCCTCGGCATCAAAAATGTCGAAGGAGGCCAGCTGATCTTTCTCGACACACCCGGCATCCATGAAGGCCGATCCGAATTGAACAGGCGAATGGTTCAGACCGCCATTGCTTCAAGTTGGGATGCGGATATCCTCCTCTTCATGATTGAAGCTTCATCCCCTCTCGTGGAAGAGGACCGGAGGATGGTCAATTCCCTCAAAGGGAGCAGGGGGCTTCCCTTTCTGGTGATCAATAAGATCGATTTGGTCCGGAAAGAGAGACTCCTCCCTTTAATGGATCAATATCAGAAACTCCATCCCTTCGAGAAGATCATTCCTGTTTCGGCGGCAACGGGAGAAGGAATGGACATCTTGCTGGAGGAGGTTCTGAAGTCCCTTCCCGAATCCCCGCCCTACTATCCGGAGGAAATCTTCACGGACCAGACGGAGAGGTCTATCGTTTCAGAGATGATCCGGGAGAAGGTGATCCGTCAAACCTATCAGGAGGTCCCTCATTCATCCGCCGTGACCATCGAATCGTTTAAAGAACATCCTGAGAAGAACCTGGTGGTCATCCAGGGGACGATCCATGTCGAAAAGGATTCTCAAAAGAAGATTCTCATCGGCAAAGGCGGTCAGAGGCTGAAGAAGATCGGAGAGGGGGCGCGAAAGGAGATCGAGGCCTTCCTGGGGAAAAGAGTTTTTCTGGAGTTGTGGGTGAAGATCGAAAGGGATTGGACCCGGGACCCTCGTGCCCTCGATGAGCTGGGTTATTCGCCCCTCCGGAGGTGATCATTCGGTGAAGGAGAGAGAGACCCTTGGAGAGTTCCTCAAGAAAGAGCGGGAGCTGAAGAAGATTTCCCTGAGAGAGCTATCAAAGAATACGAGAGTGAGAGAATACCTTCTCAAGGCCATTGAGGAGGACCGGCATGAGCTTCTTCCTTCTCCCATTTATATCAGAGGATTTCTTTCCGCCTATGCCAAATATGTCAGGCTCGATCCCCATGATGTCCTTCTCCGTTATGAGCGTTCTTTAAAAGGAGAGGAGATCATCCCTTCGGAAGTCATATCCGAAAGAAAGCCTTTAAGGAAGGCCATATGGAACCGGAAGCAGATCTGGATGGTTTCAGGAGTCATCGCCATCAGCCTTCTCATTTCCTATTTCCTCCATCCTTATCTGTCCGGTCCCCCTGTGGAGCCCCCTCCGAACAAACAGGAAGCCCGCGAGGCCCTTCCCATCATCCCGGCCACTCAAATTCCGGAGGTTTCCCCCGCTGTTGAAGGGAAACCTTTCTCGCTCGAGCTCAAGGCAATTGAAGAGACATGGGTGCAGATTCAAGTCAATGGCCAGTCGCAGGCAGAAGCCCTCTTCAAGCCCGGAGAAGGGAGTTCTTATCAGGCAACCAACCGGATCGAACTCATGATTGGAAATGCCGGCGGCCTCGACATGGTCTTAAATGGAAGGATGATGGAGAGATTTGGCAAGTCAGGCGAAGTAATCACGCTGGTCTTTACTCCTCAGGGAGTGGAGAGGAAGAGGCCGGAAGAGAGAAAAAGTCCATAAGAAGGCCAAAGGAGGGAAGGAAGCAGATGTCGCGGCATGACGAAGATGAGAGGGAAAAGATTTCATGGAGGGAGATTGACCGGAGGAGAGACCGGAGCCCCCATGCCCCGAAAGAGCCTCCCAGAGAACAGGAGAGGTCTCGTCGGTCTGAGTGGGTGATGAAGAAGTATCGAAAGGAGGCGGATAAACTCTTCATGGGAAAGAAAGGGACGAAGAAGCATAAGAAGGCTCAGGGAGACATCGATCGTTACCATGGCACAGAGCAGTTCGAAGAAGCGGTCAAGAACTATTTGGATCAGTATGGTTTGCCCGATGATTGGCGGACGCTCTCTCTTCTATTGGATTACTCCGATCCGGAGAAGGTTTTAGAGGCCATCCAGACAATGAAACCTCTTTATGAGGGGAGGTCCCCGATGGAGAAGCAGGGTTTTAAGGCTAAACTCGATATCCTGGCGATGACCGCCAGTCATAGTGACCTTCGGGATGCGGCCGAAGAGATGCTCAAGGGTTTATAATCCCGCGGTGTT
>JASEHH010000235.1 GCA_030017685.1 Thermodesulfobacteriota bacterium
AACGGCAGTTGGAAGGATTGATGACAGGCTTGTTCGGAACGGCCTGAGGCGAAAGCGTATAGATCGCTTTTCCCGGTCCCATGGACCGGTCAAATTCAGAAGGTTTTTTCGAAGGGCACTTCTCCTGGCAGAGACCGCAACCCGTGCATTTCTCCCAGTCCACATAGGCCGCCTTTCTACGGACCCTCACTGTAAAGTCACCCGCCTTTCCTTCCACCTCATCCACCTCTGAATAGGTGAGGAGCTTAATATGGGGGTGCTGGCCTGTCTCCACCGTTTTCGGAGTCAGGGTGCACTGGGCGCAATCAAGCGTGGGGAAGGTCTCTGAGAGCTGAAGCATCCTTCCTCCGATCGAGGGAAGCTTCTCCACCAGAATGACTTCATAACCCGCATTTCCGATGTCAATGGATGCGGAGATCCCGGCAATGCCTCCGCCAACTACCATCGCCCTTTTGTTGAATCTTCCATTATTCTTCATTTAGATAAAACCCTTTTCTTTTAAGAGAGGCAAAGGATCCACAAAGTTTTGTTCAAATCCCAGGGTCTGATAATCGAGTCCCATGGCCATACCGAGAAGCTGGGTGAAATAGAGGACCGGAATGGGTTTGAAGTCCAGATATTTCTGTTTAATGTCGGACTGTTTATGGTCGATGTTGAAGGTGCACATCGGACAGGTTGAAACAACGACCTCCGCTCCGTTCTTGATGGCGGAACCCAGAATCTTATAGCTACACTCTGTGGCCACTTCTGGCGAGCCCACGGATTGGAAAGACCCACAGCATTCGATCTTATAGGGAAAAACAACCGATTCTGCGCCCATGGCCTCCAGGAACTCTTCAAACAGGGTGGGGCTCTCCTTGTCGTCAAATCCCATCTCATCAAAAGGCCGCAGTAGCATACATCCATAATAGGCCGCGGCCTTCAGTCCGGCCAGTGGCTTCTTCACTTTCTCTTTGATTTGAGAAAAACCGATCTCCTGTTTCAGGATCTCAAGGTAGTGGAGGACCCGGAGGTCACCCTGGTAGTTCATCTCGATAAAGTTATTGATCTTCTCCCTCTTCTCACCATCATTCTGAATCAATCGGTTCGTCCGCTTGATCACATTGAAACAGATGGCGCAGAGGGTCGTCAGGATGGTCCCTTCTTCTCTGGCCTTAGCTAATATCCTCGATGGTGGGAGAAGGGCCATGATATTGTCCGTAGCCAATGGAAAAGTTGCTCCACAACAGGTCCAGTTTGGAAGTTCCTTCAATTCAAACCCGAGGAGATGGGAACAGTCCCGGGCCGTCTGATCAAGATTTTTGGCTTTGGTATAGAGGGTGCAACCAGGGAAATAGAGGTAATCCATAAGAACTCCATCCATTAATCTACTATCTAAAAGGTCATTCCTGCGAAAGCAGGAATCCAGATGTTTTGATCATATGGTTCCATGCTTTCGAAAAGACAGCGTCTGGATTCCCGCTTGTGCGGGAATGACAGGAAAAATTTAAGATAAGAATTTCCTGAATCCGCTGACAAAGGCGATTTGCGGCAGCCTTTCCAGAAACCCTTCAGGAAATTCCGGAATCTGGATATGATCCTTTCTCTCCTTCTTCCTTAAAACCACAGACCTCAGAGCGTCCATCACCCTTGCGATATCGATCCCTTTCGGACACCTCGACGTGCACTGGAGGCACGAAGCGCAGAGCCAGAAGGTATTGACTCCAAGCGCCTCTTCTTCGAGACCGAGAAGTGTATAACGGATGACCTCATGAGGACCGACCTCCATGGCAAAGGCCACCGGACAACCGGCCGTACAATTTCCGCACTGATAACAGGCGAAGAGGTTCTGCCCGCTGATCAACTCCACCTTCTTCGCAAATTCGTTGTGAACCTTATGCCTTGTGAGTTCAATTTTCATCATCCATCTCCATACCCCCCCACCCCTACCCTCTCCTCTCCGAGCCAGAGGCTCTTCTGAGCCGGAGGCCGTCAGGGGAGAGGGAAATTTTAATACCCCCTCCCTCGACGGGAGGGGGCGAGGGGGAGGGTGAGCCTGCCCGCCGGCGGGCAGGAATGCCGGAACGCTACAATAAAATATCTCTGCCGGCCTTCATGTGAACTATATGACCGTTGCGATCACATATCCAATGGCCAGCAAAGCCTGTGTCCCAAGGATGGTGATCACATTCGCACCCAGCACCGGAACAAGTCGGTCCATATCGTTATGGTATTTCAAAGCTCCTCTGGCCGCCTTCCATCCGAAGATGAGCGTTCCCAATCCGATCAGGGTCAGTGGAGGCATCATCTTTGTCAGAACACCAATGAGGATGCAGAGATACGATGTGGCGAGT
>JASEHH010000095.1 GCA_030017685.1 Thermodesulfobacteriota bacterium
CTGAGTTTTGATTCAAAACAACTCAGATTTACCCACTCAGTTGGGACTTGAGCCTTTAATCTTATCTTCTCAACAATCATAAATTAATCCTTTAAATTTTGTCAAAAGTCAATCTGCCCCCCAATCTTTCCCAAACGACAATTGAAGATGTTACCCTGCTTTGTCCAGGTGAGCGATTTCAAATAAAGAACCCTGCAGCAGAGCTGCGGGGCATTAAAATTCAAAACCTATTTCCATGTTGTCATTCCTGCGAAAGCAGGAATCCAGGGATCCCTGTGAAAACAGGAATCCAGTTTTATATGTCTCTGGTTCCCTGTTTTCACAGGGATAAGTCTGGATTCCCACTTTCGTGGGAATGACAGATGAGGTAAACTTATAGCAAGCTACATGGAATTATCAATTTAAAACTCTAAAACATTTCGCCTTCGGCGAACCTGTTTTCATCCGCCCAGCAGAGCTGGGCGGTATTCAACAGGTATTTTTTATTTATAAATCCCCTTCACTCAAGAAACTCTGCGACCTGCAATTCGTTCCGGCGGCCATAGTGATATGCAGTCGGCATGGAACAGTTCTTAAATAATTGTGGAATTTAGATACTCTACTCTATTCGAAGTGTTACACTTTTCAAGTTACCCTTGGGGGACCATTCAATTCTCCAATTTTTCGGCAAACCCCCATTGGTCTCAAGCTCTTTGAAAGCTTTTTCTCCTGCGTCGTTTACCGTGGCATTAATTACCTTAACTCCCTGTGCTATGGCAAAATTCTTTTTCATCTTGTTTCGTAACCTTCGATCAGTCTTTTTTCGCCTTCTGTCACTCCATACAATTCATACACCTTTTCGTCAATCTCGCGGTCTGTCTTTTCGATCTGTCTCTTGAGCTGTTCAAGTTCGTGGCCTTCAGCTTTTTGCTCCCGTTTCCGTAAACCGAGCATCACATCCACCAGCTTAACTAAATCGTCATGGAGTCTTTTTTCTTTAGGACTGTTAAAATCAATAATGCGGATGGGGAGGTTTTTTATAAAGCGAGATTCGTAGGAAAAATATCCACCTCTAAACCTCGTGCTTCCTTGGTGGTGCAACCAGTCTAACAGACGGCTATTCAGAACCGCCAGAAGATATTTATGATTGATGGCCTCTTTTGGAAGTATCCCATAACCACCTGCAGCTCCGCCGCTGAAGTAGTAAGCGCCTCCGCCATCATAACAATACGAGGCAGATGAAGCAAAATCCGGCGTGATAAGCTTGGGAAGATGTATAACATCTAAAGCCTGATTTCTCCCATAGGCATACCAATTATCACCTTTCATTATCCCACCTTCCCGATCTTCTAGGTACCTTCTATTTGACAAAAGATATTCCCAGCATCTGGGGTGGAGTACTTGAAGCTCTCTTTTGGAGATTAATTTTGCATCTTGATATGGAAAGAGAAGGACCTTTTCGGGTTCTTCGATTAGATAACGCCTCATTTGTCCACCTTTAATGAGAGGCTGGAGCAGCTCTGTTTCAAGCGTAACTTCCTTTTGAAGGGTTTTTGAAAACGTCCTGATCGTTTTGCTTTTCCGTTCAATAACATCCAAGATGTAAATACCATCTGCGCTGGTCTTGAGACCCTGAAAGATCCGTTCCGTGACCTCTTTTAAGGGTACTGCTATATTTTTTATCTTCTCGATAAGCGCAGCTTCCTCGCCAAAACTAAAACTCCATGGTGCTTCTGTGACTTGCTTCTTAGGTATCTTCCCAACACGCATCCGGTCATCCTCGTATTCTTCATGTCCTCGGATAATCTGAAGTTGCTTTTCTGGATCTTCGAGCTTGGCAACTTCGGAATACTTGAATGCTCTGTCCTTACCCTTTTGGAGAAAAAGCAGGCAGGTATAAGTACTCGCCTGTTCGAATATCTGGTTGTCCCGAAAGTTAACGACTTCCATGAGCGCATTTTTGTCAGCGATGAGCTTGCGCAGTCCCTGCCCATAAGCAGCCTGGAAAAATTTGTGAGGAAGGATGAAACCAAGGATACCGCCCGGTTTGAGGAGGTGTAATCCCCGCTCCACAAAAAGCGTATAGATGTCGTAGTTGCCGGTAGCCGATACGAAATGCTTGCCGAAAAAGGTAACTTGGTCTTTGGGGAGGGTTTGGATGCGGACATAGGGTGGATTGCCGATAATGACATCAAATCCTCCTTCTTCTTTAACAATCTTCCGGAAATGAGCATCCCAGTCAAAGGGCTTTGTATTGATCCAGTCCTCTTTAAAAAAGCTCTGGAGTTTGAGCACGTCTCCGGAGATGAGGCTGTCCCCGCACTTTATGTTATGGTCGAGGGTCGGCAGGACTGCCCGGCCTGGAATAATACCATGTTCTCCTTCAAGCATTTTGAGCATTAGGGAGAGTCGACTAACCTCCACTGCCTGCTCATCGAGATCTACCCCGAAGAGATGGTCGAGAACGATCTTCCGTTTGTCAAAAACATTCAGTTCCCAACGGGTCTTTAGTGATCCTTCGTCAAAAGAAAACTGCGTCTGATCCTCATAGACCTTGGCCAGGGTCTTTTGGCGTTTCTCCCATGCCTCTTTCTTCAGACGTTGATAATAAACTTCCAGCTCCCTATACGCCCGAATGAGAAAAGAACCAGAACCGCATGCAGGATCCAAGATTCTGAGCGTTTGAATCTCCTTTGGTTTCCTCTCAGCGAGAAATCGACCAACCGTATTTGTCACAATATAATCAACGATATATTCTGGCGTATAAAAGATGCCGCCAGCTTTTCGGACTTCCGGTTTGGGCTCATACTTGACCCTTTTCTCGGTAAGTCTGGGGACAAAACCAAGGTATTGCTCATAGATATTTCCCAGCACTTCAACACCAATGACATCAAAGAGATAAGGATCATAGGTTTCCAGAATGATCTCTTTTAGAACCGGAAAATCAATTGCAAGGTCTTCGCAGGAATGCTCGTCAAAAAGCTCGCTGTCAAAGTCCCGGTCATAGCGACGGAACAGAGCCTTCAGTGTCGGCATGAAAGCAGTGCCAATATCGTCTCGCCGCTGGGCCACCATTTCCTACAATGTCTCACCATAGGTCAGCCCCCTGTCCTCGCAGGAACGGATGAAGATGATCCGGTCAAGGATCCGCTGGACGTTTTCCTTGAGCTGTGCTTCTGTCATGTCAGGATGATTTTTATAGATATTTTTGGCCAGGAGTTCCCGCCACCGCTTCATGTCCTCAAGGATTTCCTTATCCACCGGACGACGCAAGCGATCGAGTTTTTTGGAAAGAAGAGACCGGTCCAGCAGGCCGATCTCTACAGATTCTTTAGTTAGAAGCCATAAGTCGTCAAACCTTTCTAAAAAGCGATCGCAGGTGAGATCCATTCTGAGACCCGCCTCAAGGTTTCTCTTATTGGGCCGGATGGTAACGTCGAAAAGCCGAAGTTCCTGAAAATCGGTTAGAAGCACCCACGGCACGGAGCGCTTGTTGTAACCGTAAGTGATAGCCTGAGAGATTGCTTCTGCTTTGGTGAGCCTGGCCCGGGGAGGTTTTGCCTCGATATAGATCTTAGGAGAACCCTTAATCTTGAGTGAGTAATCTACACGCCCGCCGGAGATTTTCTCTTCAAGTCCGACCTCATTCCGATCTTGTGTGTTCCATCCCAGCGCCTGAAGCAGCGGCTCAATGAAGCCCGTCTTCGTCTCGGATTCATTATACTGGCCAATTACGCCCGAAGCCTGCTCCCGGCGGAATTTCTCAACAAGATCCTGAATCTTTTCTCGTGTACTGGACTGATCCATGGCTGGTAAGATTTGCATTAAAATATGGATGTATCATAGCAATTCTAAAGGGGCAAATCAATGAATGATATGAGGCTTCATTTTTAGGTTCAAATTTCGTTTATGATATGATATTATTTAAAAAAAGGATTAGAAGAATGGCTTCAAAAAAGATCGTCTACCCAAGAACCCTTAAAGACATCCCTTTATGGCGGCAGCGTCAGCTCGAGGAGGACCTTCTCTGGTTCTCCAGGTTTTCTCCGGCCCGGAGGCTGAAATGTATAGACCGAGAGTGGAAAGAGATTCAAGACTTCATTAAAAAGTTTGGCTTTAAAAAGTATGAAACCGGAAAAAGAAGTTAAATTTCTCAAATTGATTCGGGTGCTCAATCGCCATAAAATCCGTTACCTGATCATCGGTAGAAGAGCGGTGATTCTCTACGGGGGGCCTGTCCTTACCGCAGACCATGATATCTGGCTCCATCCGGAAGATAAGAAGAAGGTTCTATTACTTCTCTCGGAGAAACTCGACTTTGAACTTTCCCATCCTCCTGATACAAAGAGACCCATCGTTACAGGATTCTCCGGGACGAAGAAGTACGATCTCTTTTTCCAGAGGAGCGTTAAGAATATTGAGAATGAGACAATTGAATTTGAAGGTTGCTATGGCAACTCGGTTCTCAAGAAGGATGTAAGAGAAAAAGTCAGCTTTCGAATTCCTTCGATTGATGATTTGATCCGGCTGAAAAAGGTAAGGAAGGCAAATGTGAAAGATCAACAGGATATTGAATACCTTTTAAAGGCAAAACGCCTCTTCAGAAAATCGAAAAACAGATAAGAAGGAATAATTTGCTATATGGTAAAACCCTATTCTTCAGTTTTGAATATGCCTAATCTTAGAATTGACACGAAAAATGATGTCAAATCCCATGGTTAGTACTTCCTGAAAGTGTGATTGGTGATTTTACAGGAAAGACTTAAAAGCATAGATTACATCTTGTAATAGCAGGGGAATCTTCGGACAAGATATTTAGACCTTGTAGATCCACCATCCCCAAAAGACATGAGTGAATATCGCCGTCTTTATCAACCGGGAGGCTCTTATTTCTTTACCGCCGTGACGCACCACCGAATTAAAATATTTTCTCTCCCGGATAATATCACTCGCCTCAAGTCTGCTGTTGACAGGGTCATGAAAAGACACCCCTTTATCATGGAAGCGTTTGCGATTCTTCCGGATCACATCCACTGTATCTGGAGAATGCCGGCCAAGGATTCGAATTATTCCATCCGCTGGAGATTGATCAAGAGCTATTTCTCAGAAGGGTTGAATCACCCGGTGAACAAGCGGGGCGAGAAGGAAGTCTGGCAGAGACGTTTCTGGGAACATCTTCTCAGGGATGATGAGGATTGGAGAAGGCACATGGATTACATTCATTATAATCCTATAAAGCATGGTTACGTTAAGAGTCCAGCAGATTGGCCTCATAGCTCCTTTCGGGACGCCATCCAGGATGGGTTATATGCTCCGGATTGGGGACAGGAGGAACCCAACAGCATTTCGAGATTGGATTTGGAATAAAGGAGGTGGATCCGCTTCGCTTGATCCACCCTACTCCAGCTTTCAATCCGTAATCAAAAAATAAGTCAAGAGATCGGAGAATGTCTCCCAAGTGAAGTTTCGTCTCTTGCATTTTAGACCTCTCTGAAAAAGGTAAAAAGGGCCTCTTGTGTTTAGGGGGCCCTTTAAATTGAGTTACTAATCAGTCCATCATTGATGAAACAATGATGGACTGATTAGTAACAGGAAAATCCTGATCTGGTCGAAATATAATTATGGCAAAACCAGTTTTTCGAGGGCTTTGACGCGGGCCTCCAGAGTGCCGAACCGCTTCTCCAGATCGGCATAAGAGAACTTAATCATCGAACCTAACTCCTCTTTCACCTCATTAAACCCTTCTTTGATCTTCTCATTTAATGCCATGATCTCTTCGGTCGTCTTCCGGATCTGATCGCTCAGGTTCCCCACTCCTTCTCCTAACCGGTTGAGTTCAACTTTTGTCTCCTCTCCCGATTGAGCGAGGTTGGCTCTCCCCTCTTCCCTGATCAATTGGAGGCTTGAAGCCATCTCCTGCCTTGATTGGAGAATGGTGGCACTTGTTTCTTCTCTCGTTGCCTGAAGATTTGAACCTAACTCCTGCTTGGACTGGTGGATGGATGAGTTGGTCTCCTCTTTCATCTTCTGGAGGGATGACTCTATCGATTGAATCGACTGGAGGAGCGTAGATTGAATCTTCAGTTCGAGTTTTTTCATTTCTTCTTTTATATCCTCGCGGATGGGACCGATATCCACTCTGGCTTCCTTTCTCAATCCTTCCATCTCCGCTTTAATTCCCTCGATCCATCCGAGGATAAGCTCCTTATTCTCCTCTTTTAATTTACGAAAGTTTGCGCTGGTTTCCTGTCTCAGTTTCTCCACGTCATCCCTTTTGGCAAAAACCATTAACCTCTGCTCAAAAAATTCCATCAGCTCTTTATCCATCTTGGTTTCCACCCTCCTGATCAATTTAAATTCTTCAATATCATAGAGAACTTAGAATATCAATCTATTTTTTTTGCTAACGCCCATCAAAACAAGTTTTCATTTGCATTTTTTTTCTTGACAAATAATTTAATTGTGTTACCTTTCACAAGGTTTTGCTGCCATCTAAATACCTTATTCCTATTAAATTTCCAAACGGGTTGAAGGGGGGGGTGAATAAGATTCCCGTTTCAAAAATTTTAAGAAAGGAAGGTGAATAATTGGCTATGAAGATTACGCGAAGAAGTTTTTTGAAGATTTCTGGCGCCACAGCCGCAGGCACCGTGATGGGTGGCCTGGGATTCGATCTCTCGCCGGTAGAATCTTATGCCCAGGAGCTCAGAATTAAAGGGGCAAAAGAGACCACTACAGTCTGCTGTTACTGTTCGGTCGGCTGTGGAATCATCGTCCACACCGATGCCAAAGGAAAAGTGATTAACACCGAGGGCGATCCTGATCATCCGGCGAGTGAAGGCGGCCTCTGTGCAAAAGGAATGGCGCTCTATCAACTTGTAACCAACAAAGATAGGTTAACCAAGGTCCTGTACAGACCTCCCAATAGCGCAAAATGGGAAGCCAAATCCTGGGATTGGACCCTTGCGGAAATTGCAAAGAGGATTAAGAAAAGCCGTGATGCCAGTTTCGTTCAGAAAAATGATAAGGACCAGATAGTCAACCGGACAAACGGCATTGCTGGCGTTGGTTGCGCCCATGTCAATAACGAGGAAGGCTGGCTCTACCAGAAATTCCTCCGCTCCCTGGGACTCGTTTACATCGAATTTGAAGCCCGTCTCTGACACAGCTCCACTGTAGCGGCTCTGGGAGAGTCGTTCGGACGTGGTGCAATGACCAATAGCTGGACGGACATCGGGGTTAGCGATTGTATCCTCATTATGGGAAGCAATACGGCTGAAAATCATCCTGTTGCAATGAAATGGGTCTTGAGGGCTCAGGAGAAGGGCGGAAAGATCATCAGCGTTGATCCAAGATTTACCCGTACCTCAGCGAAAGCGGATATCTATGTCCCTATGCGTTCAGGAGGTGATATCGCATTTTTAGGAGGGATGATTAAATATCTGTTGGATAAGGATTTAATCTTTAAGGACTATGTCCTTAATTATACCAACGCTCCATTCATCGTCAGCGAAAAATTTGAGTTCAAGGATGGCCTCTTCTCCGGCTACAATTCTGAAAAGAGGGCCTATGATAAAGCCACCTGGGTCTTTGAAAGAGATGAAAAGGGAATCCCGAAGAAGGATATGACCCTTCAAGATCCCAGATGCGTCTATCAATTGATGAAGAAGTTTTATGCCCGGTATGATCTGGATACGGTCTCCAGCATCACCGGTACATCAAGGGCCGATTTGATTAAAGTTTACGAAACCTTTGCGGCCACCGGAAAGCCCGATAAAGCCGGAACCATGCTCTATGCAATGGGATGGACCCAGCATACCACTGGCACCCAGATCATCCGTGCAGCCTCAATGATCCAGTTGCTTCTGGGAAATGTCGGAATGGCAGGAGGTGGAGTCAATGCATTGAGAGGTGAGGCCAATGTCCAGGGAATCACTGACCATGCGCTTCTCTTCCACATTCTGCCTGGTTATATGCCCGCAGTAAATGCCGCGCTTGAAAACCTCGAAAAATATAATGCAACCACTCCGAAGACATCCGATCCGATGAGCGTCAACTGGTGGGGTAACAGACCCAAATATATCGCCAGTCTGCTCAAATCCTTCTATGGCGAAAATGGCGCCAAGGAGAACGACTTTGGATATGGATGGCTCCCAAAGTTGGATGTGGGTCAGAATGCATCCTGGCTCTTCATGTTTGACAAAATGTATAACGGGGATTTCTCAGGTTTCATCTGCATGGGAATGAACCCGGCCTGCTCGAGTCCGAATTCTGATAAGACTCGAAAGGCTCTGGCAAAACTGGATTGGCTGGTCGACATTGACCTCTTCGAGAACGAGACCAGCTCCTTCTGGAAAGGTCCTGGAATGGATCCAAAGAAGGTCAAGACTGAGGTTTTCCTCCTCCCAGCAGCCATGCCGGTTGAAAAAGAAGGAAGTGTCTCAGATAGTGGTCGGGTAGGACAATGGCGAAACAAAGCCTGCGATCCTCTTGGTGATTCAAAGGCAGATGGACAGATTGTTCACGAACTCTATATGAAGGTAAAAGACCTCTATGCCAAAGATGGGGGAGCCTTTCCTGATCCGATCTTTAAGCTGAAATGGGATTATGCAAAGGATGGAAAGGTTGATTATCATGCCGTTGCCAAGGAAATCAACGGGTATTTCACCGAAGATATTGCCGAGCATCCCGTAGACAAGAAGGCCTATAAAAAAGGAACCTTGGCCCCCAACTTCGTCTTCCTCCTGGCTGATGGCCGTACCTCCTGCGGAAACTGGCTCTATTCTGGAAGCTACACTGAGGCAGGAAACATGATGGCTCGCCGGGATAAAACCCCTGTGGCTTCATGTAATATCTTCCCCAAATGGGGCTGGGCATGGCCACTCAACCGTCGGATCATTTACAATCGTGCTTCTGTGGACCTCAATGGAAAACCATGGGATCCAAAACGGGCAGTCATCCAATGGGATGGCTCCAAGTGGGTAGGCGATGTGCCGGATAATGCAGTCCCACCCATGGGCCTTCCGAATGGCAGATATCCCTTTATCATGAAGCCTGATGGAGTGGCCTCATTCTTTGGACCAGGATTGGCGGATGGTCCCTTCCCAGAGCATTATGAGCCTCTGGAATGTCCCATTGAGAAGAATCCTCTCTCTTCACAGAGGATCAACCCAGCCACACCACTTTTCAAGGGCGAACTCGATAAATATACGACCTGCGATCCCAAGTTCCCCTTTGTGGCCACCACCTATCGTCTCACCGAACACTGGCAGACCGGTCTGATGACCCGATATCAGCCATGGCTTGTTGAGGCAGAGCCTCAGATGTTTGTTGAATTGAGCGTGGAGCTGGCCAAATTGAGAGGGATCAAGAATGGGGATCGTGTGACCGTCAGCTCTCCGCGAGGAAAGATGTGGGCCAAGGCCATGGTAACCAACCGTATCAAACCCTTTATTGTTGCAGGCCAGACGGTCCACCTCGTCGGAATGACATGGCACTTTGGATGGTTGGTCCCAAAGGATGGTGGAGACAGTGCGAATATACTCACCCCGTCTATTGGTGATGCCAACACAATGATCCCTGAATATAAGGTCTTCCTTGTCAATATCACCAAAGAGGAAAGACCCAAAGTCGAAAAGAAACCTGAGCCCAAGGCCGAAGCCAAACCAGCGCCAAAAGCTGAAGCCAAGCCAGAGGCAAAACCTGTAACTAAACCAGCCCCAAAAGCTGAGACTAAAAAGTAAAGGAGGAGGTGATATCAATGGCGGAAGGAAAATCATTCTTTGTAGATACGACGAAATGCACGGCTTGTAGAGGATGTCAGGTCGCATGCAAGCAATGGAATCAGCGGCCAGGAGAAAAAACATACAGTCAGGGAAGTCACCAGAACCCACCGGATCTCTCCTCCAATACCTGGAAAGTTGTTCGGTTCAGCGAGGCTGTCGGCGAAAAGGTGAACTGGTACTTCTTCCCGGATCAATGCCGCCACTGTGTCTCTCCTCCCTGTAAGGATGTTGCAGATGGAAAGGCAAAAGGCGCTGTCATCCAGGATGAGAAGACTGGGGCAGTTATCTTCAATCCGAAGGTGAAGATCAAACCGGAAGATTTCAAGGAGGTTCGGGAGTCCTGCCCTTATAATATCCCGAGGATCTCCGGTGCAGGAATCATGGCGAAATGCACCATGTGTTTCGACCGGATCAAAGAAGGGATGCTCCCGGCTTGTGTGAAAGCTTGCCCAACCGGAACGATGAATTTCGGAGACCGTAAAGCCATTCTCGAAATGGCCAACAAAAGACTGGCAGAGGCAAAAGGTATCTATAAAAATGCCATTCTGACAGATCCCAATGATATACGGGCGATCTACCTCCTTGTGGATGACCCGAAGAAGTATCACAAAACTGCTGTCGCAGAGAATACGATCGGAATCACAAGAAAGGTTGCTCTCAAACGCATTCTGAACCCCTTGAAAGAGTTTCAATGGATTGGATAAAACCCTGCCGTCTCACCCCATCCCTCTCCCCGCTGGGGAGAGGGGAAGGGTGAGGGGAAAATGAGTCAAACCCTTTACGGGGGGTGTTGTCAGGGCTTGTTTTGGTCGGGAAGTTCCGAAACAAGCCCGTTTTTTTCATCTCCGATGACTCCCTCTCCCTTGACGGGAGAGGGTTGCCTGCCTGCCCCGCCCTCGGTCGGGACCGGGGCCGGTAGGCAGGGGGTGAGGGTGAATATGGATGCCCCCCTCCCCTTTATCCCCTCCCGCCAAGGGAGGGGAAGATCTTATGGAATGGGAGACCTCATTGGAAAATCTAAAAAAACGAATTCAACAACTCAAAAAAAAGAGGCCGGGTTACAAAGAGATTCTGAACTTCTATCAGAAGATCAGAGAAGAACAGGAAGAGGTAAAACCTTCCCTGAAGATCAAATCCATTCCTCTTAAAAAAGAGTGGAAAGACCTATTGGCCAAAGAAGGTTTCTCCCTGCTCGAAAAGAAAGACTTTCCTCTCGATATCAATGCCTCCCTTACTCTATTTCGCTTACTCTGTGAGATTGGCAAAAAGGCAAACCCCCGCATGGCAGAACAGGTGGAAAAGATCGAGGAGGGCATCGACAATAAAAAGATGGATTTAAACAAGGCATTAACCGGAGGCTTTGAGGAAGGAAAGATAGAAAAGATTGCTAAGGAGTTCGGATTGGACAAAACAGTGTTACTCTTCCTCATTCAGGAAAGCATCAGGCCTTCGATTGAAGCAGGAACGAAAAAGCTCCTCAATGAACTCAATGCCGAAGCCTGGCTCAAAGGTTACTGTCCGATCTGCGGTTCCCTGCCCAGCTTGAGCCTCCTGAAGGATGCAGAAGGCAAGAGATTTCTCCTCTGCTCTTTTTGCGGATATCAGTGGAGAGTCGATAGATTCTTCTGTGCCTTCTGTGGCAACAAAGAACAGGATTCCCTCCACTATTTCTGCGGAGAGGGAGAAGAAACTCACCGTATCGACACCTGCGATAAATGCCATCAATACATCAAAACGATCGATGCAAGAAATATTGAAATCATCGATCCGGTATTAGAAGACCTCGCCACCCTCCACCTCGACCTTTTGGCCACCCAAAAAGGATATAGAAGACCCGCCCCGAGTCCTTGGACCCCCTGAAATCATGACTTAACCCAGATGTTACAGAAAACAATATAGAATCCGGGCGGGGGTGCTGGACGGCTTTGCCGGGAAGTCGCCGCACAATGCGGCGGGTATTTTCCCAAAGCCTTGCAGCGGCACCTCTGGAAGTTAGCTGCATGAACTATCCGGGGTCTGCCCTTGACATTGGACAAAAAGAATGGGGTCACCTCTTCATAGGGTGTTGCTCAAATCAATTTCATGCTTCGACAAGTCTATCCTGAGTGAACCGTTCATCCCTTGAGAGCCTTCCCTCCCCAGCCCGGGACGGGCAGGGCGAATGGAGAGTCGAAAGGCTCAGCATGACCGGAAAAGTTACATGATTTCAACATATCACCGCTCACCCCCGCCTGCCAAAGATCTTGTTCGGCGGGCAGGCTGAGCCTGTCGAAGGGCAAATGGTTGGTTTGGGCAACAGCCTGATTATAAGCGTCCCCTTTGGATGGCCTTTAAACGCCTCCCTTTAGGTTTGCTAATAAATCGTCCCAATACACTCTCCACTTTTCGGGATTGAGAATGGGCAGGGCATAATCGGCATTGGGATGGCCAAACCGACATAGGGCCATCGTCTTCAGATGGGGGGCAAAGTGCTTGAGGGTGGACAGGCCCTGTTCCGCCAGATCACACCTGGCTCCCGAGAAGATTACAAGGTCATGATTCCCTTCCTTCTTAACTCCCTTCCAGTCAGGATATTTAAGATGATTGATGATTTCTATGATGTCGTAAACGCTATCCGGGGCAGCGCCTAATTCCAGCATCTTCTTTTTGACATGAGCCGCAGGACGGTAGGAATCCATTCCTTCTTGACATTCACATTTAGAATTGCT
>JASEHH010000019.1 GCA_030017685.1 Thermodesulfobacteriota bacterium
TGTCTAATGCGCCAGAAAAGAAATGTAAAATTATGTGCCACCTTAAAATCTCTGCAAAAGCGGGAATCCAGTTCAAAAATACTGGATTCCCCCGTGTCAAGCACGGGGCAGGCTTAGTCAAGCCCGGAATGACAATCAAAGTAAAGGAACTTTTAACGCAGTGCAGTAGTTTAGAATTCGGAGTTTTTATTTATAACAACATTTATGATTTTTAGTGACCGAAACGCTATGCTCTCTGCTCCATGCCCTATGCCTTTTCATATCTCCCCTGTCTCGTAGGCTTTGACAAAGGCTTCGACCACTTCTTTGTCGAACTGTGTTCCTGAACACCTCCTCAATTCTTTGATCGCCAACTCCTTGTTCAACCCCCTTCGATAGGGCCGGTCCGTAGTCATGGCATCGTAGGTATCGGCAACGGACACAATCTTTGCGATGATCGGAATCTTCTCCCCTTTCAGACCTTCCGGATATCCTGTGCCGTCTAACTGTTCATGATGGTATTTGACCCCGGGAATGATATTTTTCAGTTGCTTGATATGGTCGATGATCTCCGCTCCCATGTTAGCATGTTGTTTGATCGCATTGTACTCTTCGGGGTTCAATCGTTCCGGCTTCTTGAGTATCTGATCATCAATTCCGATCTTTCCGATATCGTGAAGCACGGCGGAGATCTTCAACCACTTCATTTCCATGGGCTTCAACGGAAGGTGCTTTGCCGTGGCCAGACTGTACATCGTAACCCTCTGGGTATGTCCACCCGTATACGGATCCCGCTTTTCGATCGCATCGGCAAGGGATTCAGCCGTTTGAAAGAACATTTCTTCCAGTTCCTGATAGAGCCGGGCATTATCCAGTGCGATGGCCACCTGGTCGGCCAGGGAGATGAAGAGGGAAAGATCCTCCTCATCAAAGTCCTCCCCCTCCTTTTTATTGATCGCCTCTAGAACCCCGATCGTTCTCTCTTTGACTTTGACTGGAACACAGATGATGTTTCTCGTCTTAAACTCCGTCCTCTCATCCACCCCCTTAAAAAAACGGGAGTCCTTCTCGGGAGCGTTGACGATCAATGGATCCCCTTTCTGTGCCACCCATCCCGCAATTCCTTCTCCGATGTTAAGGGTGATCTTCTTAATCGTTTCTTCCTGATCTCCAAGGGCCACCTCAAAGTAGAGCTGGCCCTTCTCCTCGTCGATCAGGAGGAGAGAGCCCACTTCTGCCTTCATCAACTGGGTGGCGGCTTCCATGGCTCTCCTTCGGACCTCTTTATGATCCAGTGTAGAATTGAGAATTTGCCCCAGTTGTGAGAGGAGGCCAAGCCTTTCGGTTTTCTCCTCAATCCGTTTCAACTTGTTCATCCATCCATTCAGGTTCACATTTTTATTAGGGTGATTCTTAATAGCCATTTCTTCTCCATTCAATCCTTTTTAAACCAATTCCTCACCCTCACTCTCCACTTTTCCATTCGTTCATGATAGTGGGGATGACGTTCTTCAAGATGTTTTAACCATCGCTTCACCATTTCGCTTCGTGAGGATAGGATGGCTAGACCGATCATGATGAAAAGGATTCCCTGAAGAATAGGGAGAAAAAGGCCCAAAACACCTAATCCGACGAAGAACCATCCGATGATGAGAATTCCAATTCTTTTGAACTTTTCCATTTGCTCAACCTGACCGAAAGTTTTACACTAATAGATAAATAAAATCAAGGCGATTGAATATTTACTCCTGTTTTTCGTCTAAAGAGGTAAAGGGCGGTGAACGATAGGGAAGTGGAACTGATTTCCCGTTGCCAGCAGGGAGATCAGGACGCATTGAAAGAGATCTTCGATCAGTATCATAAGAAGGTCTATCGAATCGCCTATGGAGTGGTGAGACATAGGGAAGATGCCCTCGATGTGGTTCAAGAGGTTTTTATCAAACTCTTTCGTTCAATTAAAAACTTTAAAGGGAAATCGGCTTTTTATACCTATCTTTACCGTTTGGCCATGAATACCGCCATTGACCACTCCCGGAAGAAGAAAAAGACCGCTTTTTTGAGCCTGGATGAGGAGGGAGGTTTCCAGCCATCCGATGGATATGAGAAAAGACCTGATCATATCGCAGTCCAAAAAGAGCTGGAGGAAAAGGTGAGATGGGCGATCGATCAACTTCCTCAGGATCAGAAGGCAACCCTGATTTACAGGGAGATTGAAGAACTTTCCTACCAGGAGATAGCCGGGGCGATGGGATGTTCGGTAGGGACGGTTATGTCCCGTCTCCATTACGGAAGGAAGAAGCTCCAGGATTTATTAAAGGACATGGTTAAAGGGGGAGGCGGGTAAATGAAAGATTCCTGTTCATCTATCTCACAACTCTTGGAAAGATATTTCGATCGGCAGGCGACTGATGAAGAAAGGTCTCTTGTCGAAAGACATCTTCCTGTTTGTCAGACCTGCCACGAAAGGCTGAGGGGGTTCGAGGGATTGAGAAAGGCTATAAAAATCCCTGTCGATGAGGCCCTGAAGGAAGAGACCTTTCCCTGGGTCTGGGAAAAAATCGAGAGAGAAATCCGTCTGGGAAAGAAACCCTCCTGGCAGGAATCCGTTCGGTCCTGGATTGATCTTTCTCCCCTTTTCCGAAAAAAGGTATGGATCCCCGCAATGGCGGCTGCAATCATTCTCATCCTGGTCACCTCGCCTCTTCTTTTCTTTAAAAAAGACCCTTCCTATTCGGAGCGATCTGTAGTAGAATATGTCGAAAGTGGGGTTTACAATGTCATGGTCTATGAATCAGAAAAGGCAAAGGTGACCGTCATATGGCTCTTCGAGGGACCGCAAAACGAATCTCCAGCTTCATAAAAAAATGGACTCCTCTTCTGGTCTTTGTTTTCATCCTGTTCTTCGCATTTCCACCCATGGCGCCTGCCCAGGTTCAAACTCGGGTACGGGTCATTGAGGCTTCCAATGTCGGTAGCGTCATCGATCCCTCTTTAAGGGATTTGCACGGTCAACTGGGTTCCCTCTTCAGGTATACCTCCTATCGCCTCCTGAGGGACGAGAGGTTAACCCTTTCCCCTAACCAGCCTGCCTCGGTTCCGATTCATCAGGGAAGATCCATAGAGATCACCCAGGTGGGGCTTCAGGCTAATATGGCTGAATTAAGAGTGAGGATAAAACGGGATGGAGCCGATATCCTCAACACTCAGGTCAGGCTCTCTCCGGGAAGAACAGTCCTCATCGGTGGCCCAAAACATGGCGAAGGAGTGGTCATTTTAGCCCTTAGCGCCAACTTATAATTGGAAATCCCCTGCCCCCTTCGAACCCATTATTCCATCTTTCCAATATTGATGGTTTCGTAAAAAGTCTGAAAATCCCAATATCAGTCATTCCTGCGCAAGCAGGAATCCAGTATTTTTAGATAGTTAGAATTCTCTGGATTCCCGTTTTCACGGGAATGACGACTTTTTACGATTCCATCAATATTCCAATTTGAATAAAATTCTTTGCCCCTCCGTCTAAATATACAAAAGTAAGAAAAATGGTCCGAAAGGAGGAATTAAATATGGTAAAGAAACTAATCTCAATGGTCTCGGTCCTAACCCTGATTTCCTTTTTTGCCGTCACCTCTGTGGAGGCAGGTTCAAAGACACGCGAGCGTTGGAAAGGCGCTGGGATTGCCCTCGGAGCGATTGCTTTAGGGGGTTTAATCGTCCACCATGCCCATGCCCGTACTTATTATCCACCTCCAGCAGTTTACTACCCACCTCCCACAGCTTATTACCCACCTCCAGAGCCTCGGTGGTATCCATCGCAGCCGGAATATATTCCAGGTTATTGGGAAACAATGCGCGAATGGGTTCCAGGAACCTGGGAGAGGGTCTGGGTGCCTGGACATTATGACCGCTGGGGCAACTGGGTAGCCGGTCATTATGTGGAACGTCAGACTCCAGGCCGCTATGTGGAGAGAAGGGCCTGGGTGGAAGGATATTACAGACATAACTAATCAAACCAATGGGCGGGGCCCCCTACCCCGCCCGGATTCAATCATGCGTCCCCACCCTTCAGCTAATCTTGGGAATTTCTTCTTCCCTAATCTTTAAAAACGGTGTATATTACAACCCAACCGCAAATTAACAATAGGAATTCACTCCGCGCCTATATCAATAATTCATTTTGAAATAACCTTGATTCGATATATTAGTCAGTCCATAATTGTATGGACACTGGAAACCAAATCCCTCCTCACTCCCCTGCCTGCCAGCAGGCAGGCGGTCCCGACCGAGGGCGGGGCAGGCAGGTTTTACAAAAATGGCCCTGCACAGTGATGTGGGTAAGGCGCGTTTTACCCACGCGCGTGAGGCCGGCCGTTAGGCCAAACCTATCCATTTGTCCTGATTACTCTTGACATACAACAAAGGCTATTGTATCTTTTTTATAGATACACTCCGGAGGTAATTTTATGAAAACACGTGTGCAGAAATGGGGCAACAGTCTTGCCCTACGCATTCCAAAGTCATTCGCTGCTGAAGTGGGTCTTGATCCAAATTCATCGGTCGAGATATCACTGAGGGACGGGAACCTCGTTGTAGTCCCTTCCGAGAAACCCAAATTCACTCTCAGACAACTTTTAGCACAGGTTACCGAAAAAAACCTTCACCATGAGGTTGATACTGGCTCAGCGGTGGGAGGTGAGGTGTGGTAGACTCAAAACTTTATGTTCCTCAACGAGGTGATGTGATTTGGATTACCTTGAATCCCCAGGCGGGGCACGAGCAAGCTGGACGGCGACCTGCCTTGGTGCTTTCCCCCGCAGCTTATAATGGTAAGGTAGGACTTGCGATCCTTTGTCCCATCACGAATCAAATCAAAGGTTATCCATTCGAGGTTCTTGTCCCTCCAGGCCTATCCATCACAGGAGCAATCCTAACTGATCAAGTTAAGAATTTGGATTGGCGTGCCAGGGGCGCCGAATTGATATGCAGTTTGCCGCGTAGGACTGTAGCTGAAGTGTTACAAAAAGTTCTTACATTATTATCAGAGTAAGGAGCGTTACCCAACGTCTTAATCAATGGAGTCATGCCGTTGAGGGTGAATGCTTGGATAAGACCGGAAGAGACATAGATAAATCGAATGTAGAAACAAACCTCTGATAAATTTTTGAGACATCGATTTAATATGAAACCGAAAAGACTCAGGAAGTGGGGGATATCCGATCCCATCCATCCTTTCCATTTCTTCCACGTTTTCCTATTCCATCTATTCTAAAAGAAGTGAAAAATGTCTTCCCCTTTCCTCCAACGGCATAATCGATAAAATGGTTTTTCATCGTAACCCAGATGAGATCGTGGATTGACAAACGTGACGTTTTTGATATGGTAGTTACACTTACAGGAGGAAGCAAGTGGGAGGCTATCGGAACAAAATTCTCGAAGTCGATCTGTCGAATTCCAAAATGGATTTAACCGACATCTCTGATGACGACAAAAAACGATTCATCGGAGGAAGCGGGGTGGCGGCAAAGCTCTTCCTTGACCGGTTTAACATCAATGCAGACCCTCTTTCGCCGGATAACCCTTTAATCGTGATGAATGGGCCTCTCACTGGAACGACCTTACCCGGCACGTCGAGGTTCACAGTTTGTGGAAAGTCGCCGTTGACAGAGATCTGGGGAGAAGGAACCTGTGGCGGGAACTTCGGGCCGGAGCTGAAATTCGCCGGAATGGATGGGATCATCTTCAAAGGTGTATCGCCCACCCCGGTCTATCTCTCTATTGAGGATGACGAGATTGAGCTCAGGGATGCTGGTGAACTCTGGGGTATGGATAACTATACACTTACCGATTTTCTAAAGCAGCGGCATGGAAAAAACAAAAGTCCAAAGATACTATCCATTGGACAGGCTGGAGAAAATCTGGTCAAATTCGCAGCGATCTGTAATGACAAGGGAGATTTCATTGGCAGGACCGGGATGGGGGCCGTGATGGGCTTGAAGAGATTAAAGGCCGTCGTTGTGAAAGGAACAAAAAAAGTAGAGGTTTCTCATCCAGAGGAATATGCCGCTCTACGAAAAATTTTGATTACCAAGTCTCGTGAAGCGATGGTAGCCCAATCTTTTCGGTCTATGGGAACGGATGCGGGGATGGATCTTGGCATGATGACAGGCGACGTTCCAATAAAAAACTGGATGATCGGGGAAGACATTGAATTGTCTGCAAATCTTGGTGGCCCCGCATTGACCGAAAAATACCTCGCAAGAAATCACGCGTGCTCTTTCTGCCCGATCGCATGCAAAAGGATAGTCAAGGTGGATAATGGACCTTTTAAGACTGACGAGGGGCCAGGGCCTGAATACGAGACCTGCTGCACCTTCGGGACCCTGATCATGAATAATGACCTCGCAGGTGTAATCAAGGCCAATGAGTGGTGCAATCGATACGGCATGGACACTATCAGCTGTGGTGCCACAATCGCCTTTGCCATGGAGGCTTTTGAGAAAGGGCTGATCACCAGAAAAGATACCGATGGAATTGATCTCACATGGGGGAATATGACAGGGGTCATCGAGTTACTCCACAAGATAGCTAAACAAGAAGGCATCGGGGCAGTTCTATCTGAGGGGAGCAGGAAGGCAGCGAAGAGGCTAGGTAAAGAGGCCGAGGAGTTTACCGTTGAGGTGAAAGGGTTGGAGGCTCCGATGCACGATCCACGAGGCTTCCACGGAATGGGTCTTGCTTATATGACGTCCATCAGAGGCGCCTGTCATCTCATGCACCTCAGTCTCGGCGTGGAACAGGGGATCACTACGTACCCAGAAACCGGGCTTCAGGAAAATTATACAGGTCAAACAAGCGAAGGGAAAGCCGAGATGATAAAGCTATGTGAAGACCTTGGCCTTCCATTTAACTCCCTCGCGATCTGTGAATTCGTAGCATGGACCCTTTCGGCAAATGAACTGGCAGAAATGGTAAGGGTGACCACGGGATTTGATTTTAGATTGAAAGATCTCCTCGCTTGCGGAGAGAGGACATGGCTCTTAAAGAGAGGGCTTGGGAATATGATGGGAATAAGCGCAAAGGATGATAGATTGCCAAAAAGAATCCTGACACCATTGAAAGAAGGGGCTGCGGCTGGGTCTGTTCCAGATGTCGAAAAATTGCTTCGAGAATATTACGAGATCAGGGGATTGGACGAAAGCGGTAAGCCTAAGAAAGAGGTGTTAATCAAGGCAGGACTTCAGGATCTGGCAGAAAAGTTACATGGGTAAAAGTTAAATAATATAGAAAGGGAGGTATGTTATGGCCTTATCATTTCCGAGCATAGAGTGGGTTGAGGAGTTTAAGAAACAGATTAACTCCAGTGAGGGATACAAGAAGGCAGGTGCAACCTGGACCGCCGGAGTTGTTGCCTTGGTCACATCAGCGAAACCGGAGATTGGCATTAAGGAAGATGTCGGTATATGGCTCGATCTTCATCAGGGGGTTTGCAGGGATGCAAAGATAGTTACCGCTGAAGATGCCCAAAAAGCCCCTTTCTGTATCACTGGTGATTATGCTCGATGGAAACAGGTCATCAAGAAAGAATTGGAACCGGTGAAAGGGATGATGCAGGGAAAACTCAAATTGAAAGGGGACCTGCCAACGATCGTTCGTTATGTCAAGGCCTCCCAGGAACTCGTTGAATGTACCACCAGAATTGAGACGAAATTCCTCGATGAGTAAATAAGCACTGAACAAGGTTTCTTCTCGTTGGAGGAGAGGAGGATGGAGTCATGCCCTATGATGTCAATCTCAATTTTGTTTTTAGGTTCCCAACAAAGATCATATTCGGACCCGGCGCCGCTAAGGAAGTGGGAATGGAAGTTGAAGAATTAAAGGGAACCAAGGCGTTGATCGTGACAGACCGGGACCTCGTCAAGACGGACCTCGTCAAAATTGTACGGGATGCCCTGGGAGCGAAATGCGTGGGCACCTTTTCTGACGTTACTCCTGATACAGGCGTACATATCGTTAATGCCGGCTCGGAATATGGAGCAGCGTTAGGAGCGGACACCCTCATAAGTGTCGGAGGGGGAAGCGCAATCGATACGGCTAAAGGGATGGCGATCTGTTTGACAAAAGGCGGAAGGCTTGAGGACCATGCCGGCCTCAATATCCTTGACGGTCCTGTCATGCCGCACATCGTCATCCCAACAACAGCCGGGACTGGAAGCGAGGTTACCTATGCCGCGGTCATAAAGGATCATGAACAGAAGAGGAAGTTACTCTTTGCGGACAACTACCTTATTCCGAACGTTGCCATCCTCGACCCGAACATGACGATCGGGATGCCCAAAGGGCTGACCGCCGCTACGGGAATGGATGCGCTGAGCCATTGCATCGAAGCTATTCACTCCATGCAGAGCGAACCGATCGCGGATGCTCTGGCCTTTCATGGAATAAGGATGATAAGAGAATTCCTCCCCAGGGCTGTCGAAAATGGAGGAGATATCATCGCAAGGGGACAGATGCTCATTGCCGCCACCATTGCAGGAGCAGCTTTTTCGAATGCCCAGGTGGGAATGGTGCATGCTCTTGCCCATTGTATCGGCGCAAGATTCGGCGTCCCTCATGGTATTGCCAATAGCATCCTCTTGCCACACTGCATCCTGTACAACCTCGACGCCTGCCCCGACCGATACTCCCGAATCGCCGAAGCCATGGGCAAAGAACTAAGAGGAATGGATCTTTTAAAAGCCGCAGAACAGGCCGCCATAGCCATGTGGGAATTTACGAAAGCTATTGGAATGCCACAGACCTTAAGAGAAGTGAATGTGGAAGAATCCGGGCTGGAGCAATGTGCGAATGACGCTTTAATGGATGGGGCGATCGTTTACAATCCAAAGCCGATCTTCGATCCGGCTGAGATCCTAAAAGTATATCAGAAGGCGTTTTGAATTAACGCAAATGGCAGAAATAACGATTCTCAAAGAAGCAAGCGAAATCGGCCTGGCCGTTATGCTTTCCGATCTCATTCGGCAGAACCTGGATCAGAACCCGGGAAAAATAAAACTCTTTAACTCGTTAGATGCAAGGGTGCTGATAGAAGCCCGGGACATTCAGATCACCGTAGGGCTCAAATTCAAACAGGAAAGACTCACTATTTCAGAGGGTTTCTCTGTTAAACCCGACCTGCATATCATCGCCGGTTCTTCAACGATTCTCGATTTATGCCTCCTGAAGATCAAATTTGGCCTTCCTTACTTTTTTGATAAAGCAGGTTTTAAGGTTCTCAAAAAACTTTTAGCCAGGGAACTCATCATCAAAGGGCTGTTTTGCCACTTTTTCACCCTTGTTAAACTGACCCAGTTGTTCTCCGTCATGTAAGGTCACAACGAATCCATACAGGGTCATGGACAAACAAGTGGCAAGATATGTTCATCTTTAGAATCCTGATACCACAGAAATCTGGGACTGCGGAGTTCTTCCTGTAATTCGCTGTTGACAGTTTTTACCAAGAGTAGTAGATTTTAACCAGAAATCTATAGACGGGATATCCGAAGTATTTCGTCTATACCGCCAATTTTGGAGGATAGATGAACCTGAATTCAAATATAACCGACTTATCTGCTCATTACGGGCAAAAAAGGAAGGGAAATGATGGGAACAAGAGCTTCCCCTTTTTTTGCACAATAGAGGAGGTAAGAACAAATGGCAATTGATAGAGAAGCTGCAAAAAGATGGTCGAAAGACAGAATCAGAGAAGAATTATCAGATTTAAGGAGAGAGGTTAGAGAATGTTATGATGACATTGATAGAAGTCTTGAAGAAGAACATGAATTAGAAAGAGACGTTAGAGAAAAGCAGGCGGCTGGAGATTCATGGTATACAAGAGAAAAAACTTTTGATGCTATGTCAGATTATAGAGAGCGAACATATGGCGCAATTTCAAGCATAGAAAGCGATATAGAGTTTTTGAAATCTTTGCTCTAAACCACTAATAAACAAAAAGACAATATGAGCAGAAATACCGCGCAGCGGTTTAGTTCTTCAACGGTAAATGAACAATGAGCATATGTTTTAATAATTCATTTTTGAATTGACTCTTTTTTATTCTCTAAAACTATTTCCTCTGGAAAAATAGCGTGAAATCTCAACCTTTTTGGGCGGAAGAGAATTTTTAAGGGATAAACGTATCAATGGACAGAAAGAATCGCATTTTGGACACCGCAATTATGGAGCAGAGAATAAGAGATCTCAAAAAGCTTGAAGAAGGAGGACATTACAAGGAGTTCTGGAAAAATTGCAAGGATATGGCCACCTTCTTTAAGTACTCTCAATTATCACGGGAAGATAGAGAGAGACTATGGAGAGATTACGATGCTCTCTGCAAAAAGGTGAAGGGAAAACGGCAGTCTTCTGAAAGTGGCGCGGAAGATGCCAGACTGGGACAAATAGACTTACGCAGGTATGCTACGGACAGTGAGTATAGGACCGCGTATGATCGTGAAGAAACAAAAAGATGGCCTAATTTATACGACTTAGAAAGTGGGGCTTATCTGGACTGGTATCATAGAATGCGAGATGATCGAAAGGCAGAACATGAACTAGATAAAACGTACAGGAGAGCTGAAGACGAAAGGAAGGAACGTGAAGAGATTAGAAGAAAAAGGCAGAAGGAGATAAAGAAATTAGGGATTGGCAACGAACGTTCAAAAGGGGCAGGGTCATCAAAGCGGAAAAGGAACGAACCCTTTGTGGCTTTTATAATGTTTTTGATTTTGATAGGTATTTTATTGGCTATCGTATTACTACAGCGTCATTTTCATGTTAAGTAATTTAGCTTTAGCAACAGTCTTTTTCCTGTGAGAGATATAAGCAACATAATTACGAAGCGTATGGTATCGGACTATTTCTATTGCT
Source organism: Thermodesulfobacteriota bacterium (assembly GCA_030017685.1). GTDB lineage: Bacteria > Desulfobacterota > BSN033 > BSN033 > UBA1163 > RBG-16-49-23. The sequence continues at coordinate 10,879 of JASEHH010000019.1, forward strand.
CCTTCCGAAGTGAGAGAACGCAGATTGAAAGTTGTTGCAATTAGCCTCTGGGCTTGTGGCAGAGTGAGGGTTGGAGTTTTTTTTAAATCGAATTCGCAGTCGCAGCATAAAGTGCAATCCGAGAAAAACGTAAATCATATGTCGATGCCAGGCTGGCCAGGAACGATGCTCATAATGATCCATGCCCAGTTGGCCTTTGCCTTCCTCAAAGCATTGCTCGATGGGCCATCGCATGATGGAGGCTTTGCACATTTCGGAAAGAGGCATATCGATCGGTGCATTGGAAAAGGAAAATTTCATCTTTCCATCGGGAGTCTTTCTGATAAAGAGCCATACCGGGACATCTTGCGGAAGCCCATTTCGGGCCGGATAGACTCGGAGACGGGTCACCTTGGCTACAATCGGTCCCTTGGCACCTTCCGCCAGGATCACCGATTTCCATCGACATTTGGCGAAGCGAGCCATATCGGCTACGGTTTTCGGCTGAGGTTGACCCGGTAAAAGGTGAAGCCGTTTGGGTTTTCGTCCTCGACCTGAGTAAAGAAGGAGTTCTACCAAGGGTTTTTTGAGAAAGACTTGAGTATTGGAGCGGACAGCGGCGAAGTAGTAGTAATCTTTCGGTAAGGATTCAAGGAAATGAATATCGGAACCAAAGGTGGCATCACAGCCAATCCACTGGCCCGCAAAGAGTTTGGTCCGGACGACTTGATGGACCAATTCCAGAGCGATCTGGAGCTTGGTTTGAAAGGTCAGATCCTCCGGCACCCAATTCTCTTTCCGTCTCTGCGCGTATTGCGGGGAAAACCAGCTCTCCGGCATATAGAGCCGACCTGTGAGCAGAGCATACCCTTTTTCACTGGAGTAGCCGACAAAGACACCGGATTGGCAGTTCTCCACCTTGCCGATAGCGCCGCAATACTGACGGGCAACTCCTACGGACTCCTTGCCCTTTTTGATAAACTCGCAACTATCCACGTTGATCATGCCCCCGGGATCGGCGATCATGGGCGAGAGCAGAATTTGATTCTTAAGCTCCATCGTTTCATGATCCCAGCGGCACTCTTTCATAAACCGTTGCAGGGAGCGAACACCATCTTCTCCCAAGAATTCAAGGGCGACTGGCTCAGCCGATTTGGCTTTCATATTGCTCATCAGCCCAGAGAGATAGGCCAAGCCTAATCGCTGCTGCTCGATGCGTCCAAAGCAGTCATGAAAGTGTTGATGAAATTTGACCAGTTCTTCGGCCATGCGTTTTACATCTTCTTCTGTAAGAGTCATCCAGGGAACCAGTTCTGGGTTCCAATGGGCCTGGCGTAACATCATCTTCAGCTCCTCCACTTTTTCTAAGGATGGTGGAGGACGATGAAAGAGGTCGTAGGGTTTGGGTTCGCAACCGATGATCTTTCGAAAACGAGGCTCTAAGACATAGACATAGACCTCCTTTATGGAACCGTGATGGACATAGCCACGTCCTTCTTTACTGTAACCCTGGGTTTGGCCGATGAACTTCCAATTGGCCGCTTTGTAGCTGGTCCCTCTGAACCGGAAGGGGTCCACAAAGGTCTCCAAAAGCCATAAGGGTTGATCAAAATGTTGCTCCCAGTCCTTGGTTAATCGGCGAATGTTGAGGGAAAGAACGTGGGAAGCTAAATGAGGCACCAGTACCCAGGGGAAAATGAGAAACCGGCTATTTTGGGCGATTCGGCCCAGGTAGGTCTTCCTTTGTTCTTCAGACCACCCAATAAAACGGTCCCGAACGCCGACCTTCAAGGCTGCAGCGCTCCAGGAGAGGGCAGCCACAGGATGCTCTCCACTCAGAGCAAGATACTTTAACCGATGGCCTAATAGATTTTGATAACTCAAGTAATGATACTGCTTGACCAGATAGTTCCAAACAGGTTCTAAATCGGATCCACTGACCAATTCCATTGTGATGGGGTGTAAAGATTTTAAACTTCCACAAAGGGTTTCAACAGGCTGTTTGAAAACAGGGTGAATGAACTTTGACATGAATCCGCTATCCATTAAGGTGGTGCTTTCGAAAGGACGCACCATTCCTTTGCCACCGGAACTGATCACTCCCGGTAGACTTAAAATCCCTAACCCGTGGCCTCTTTCATACGCCCCGGTTATAGATATAGCAGATTCCATTTCAGTTGTCTATAAAAATTTTTCGCTGTAGTATTAAGCATATAATTTTTTAAGCAACCAGGCCATCCTTTGTCCAAGGGCTTTTACGGCCTGCATCCCTTCTTCATCTTTCTCCACCTCCCCCTTATCCCTGCCAAAACCAATACCTCGCCCAATAATGATCATTTGCCCGGCAGGAAAAAAGTGACTCATGGTATCAAGGGTATGTATAGCCCCAGAACGACGGAGGGCAACCACAATAGCACCAACCTTGTTTTTATACATTCCACCGTTGGCCATGGATACAAACCCGGCACGATCAATGAGGGCCTTCATTTCCGCTGTCACATCGGCAAAATAGACGGGCGAACCCAAGATCATCCCTTCTGCCTGAATCATCTTTTCAATGCACTCATTTGCAACGTCATTTTTCACAGCGCAGCGCTGATCCTTATTTTCAAAACACTTGTAGCAGGCAATACAACCACGAATTTCCCTCCCCGATAGCTGCATCAATTCCGTTTCAATTCCTTCTTTTTCAAGTTCACGGAAAACATGGTTAATGAGGATAAAGGTATTTCCGTCCTTCCTCGGGCTACCATTAAACGCAACCACTTTCATATGATTTTCGTCCTTTCTGATTTATGGCTAATATTTCTAAACCTCTTAGATAAATAATTTATCCCTACAGGAAAGTCAATATAGATGGTGAAGGTTCGAACATCAAAAGAGAAGTTTGTATAACACCTACAAATGTTCATTTTTAGGTTGGACTGGAAACTGAGGATTACTGACTGAAAGGTTAATTTTTTGAAGAATAGCCCTAAGTTTCCAAAGAAGAAGACTCGGAAAGGTAGTCACTCGGTAGAACCGCGCTTATGGGAGATGATAAGGATTTAACTATTGGATCCCCATATATTTCCAAAGGGATATTGGGATCATATTTTTCAGGAGAAACACTAACAGAATCATACTGACGGAATTCCAGGTCAACAACATTCTTATCTTCTATTTTTCTAACTAATAACATGTTTTTCATAACGTTTCTCCTTAGCTTAACGATCTCTTATTAAGGCAAGGGCGGTTGCTGAGGAACAGGTTTTTCAAGAACGACAAGGAAATAGTTGGGATTATCAACTGGTAATTCTTCCGCCGAAGGCTTAACCCACCCAATAAAAATAGGTTCTGGCTTTATTTCAGCGCCTTCCTTTTTTATAGATTGCAATTGAACTAATACCCTCCGTTCAGTTTCGGAGTCCAAAAAACCTAATATTCTTATAATGAATGGTATAGCCTTTTTTTCCATTATAACACCTTTTGGGTCCTTTTGCTCAATATTTAGTTGCAGGTCTTGTTCGACGGAAAATGCTCCTCGGTAATACTCGTAAAGTGCCCAGATTTTAGTAAATAAATCGGCGTCCGGCTTTTCGACCTTTAGCTTTAATTCTTGCTCTGCATCTCTTCTGGTAATCGGGAAAGAATGAGAAAAATATTCCCCTCCAATTTTATTCACAATCGCTTCAATTTTTTCTTTATCTTTACTGGGGTCTAAATGAGTCTCCAAAACCTTACGGGTTATTAAGCGCGATAAGCCGTAGGCTCTTTCAACCGCCCCAATTGCAAGGGGTTCTATATGTTCGAATAGCTTACTCACTATATTCGTCATATCCGTAGGCGTATATTTTAGATCCTCACCTTGGTCTTTCAATTGTTGAGCTATAAATTTGATACAATTTTTTAGGTCCTCCACAGAAACAGGGATTGGGTTGTCATTTTTATCTCTTGGCAAAAGTGCATGTTTCGTTGTAGGAGTATTTGGTATAAAATATATCATCCGGGCCTCTTTCTCCCAGGAGAGAATGACCTATCTGCCCGAGGAGTCCAAGGTCACCTATGAATCCAAGGATGCCCAAAAGGAGAAGGTCTTTGACGCTTTAGAGTGGTTGGCGGCCATGAGTTCCCATGTGCCGGACAAAGGGGAGCAGATGGTAAGATAGCAATTGATCTCCGTAGCCAAGACTGCTTGATTTCGATTGTTAATCTGCAATCTGCCTTCATGAAGAGATCTGAAGACTTGTAGGTGTACTCAGCATTTTAAAATCGATCCGATAATTTCTAATACATCTAACCCAGTGCTGCTGTCCCATTCGGGTTTTACCCCATTATGTCAACATAGGGGGACGTTGTTGACTGAGTTGAATAACTATGGTAAAGAAGTGTTGATTCCAGAATACGAAACCCTAAAGGAAGGTTTATGCCACGCCAGGCGAGACTCGATGCTCCCGGAACCCTCCACCATGTTATCCTTCGAGGGATCGAAAAGCGCAGGATCATCGATGATGACAAGGACCGGCAGAACTTCGTCAAACGATTGGGGGATCTTGCCGAAGAGACAGAAACCAGGATCTACGCCTGGCCCTTACTGACTAATCATGCTCATCTCCTCTTACGAAGTGCCCCTTCTATATAGGATGTCCCCCTCGAAATAGGTTCAGCCACGTAGAACGAAGTAAAAGGATTGAAACCATCCTCAAAAAGGAAAGTAAAAAGGGAAAGATAGAACTTGAAGAGCTACGGATGGGGAGCCGGCGGTGGGAAATATCGCGGGTGCGTTCGGAGATTGCGCAGCAGTTGGTTAGAGAATTAGGAGTGTCATTAGCTGAGGTGGCGAGGCTATTGGGGGTTTCCACATCGGCCATATCTAAGATACTGCAAAGAAGCCCTCAAGGGGGCAATGAGTAATTCAACTCAGTCAACAACGTCCCCCCCGAGGAAATGCGTGGGCATCTTTTCTGAGGTCACTCCTGATACAGGCGTGCACATCGTTAATTCCGGTTCGGAATATGGAAGAACCCTGGGAGTTGACATTCTGGTCAGTGTCGGAGGAGGAAGCGCTATTGATACGGCAAAAGGAATGGCGATCTGTTTGACAAAAGGCGGGAGGCTGGAGGATTATGCTGGCCTCAATATCCTTGACGGTCCTGTCATGCCGCACATCGTCATCCCAACAACAGCCGGGACTGGAAGCGAGGTTACCTATGCCGCGGTCATAAAGGATCATGAACAGAAGAGGAAGTTACTCTTTGCGGACAACTACCTTATTCCGAACGTTGCCATCCTCGACCCGAACATGACGATCGGGATGCCCAAAGGGCTGACCGCCGCTACGGGAATGGATGCGCTGAGCCATTGCATCGAAGCTATTCACTCCATGCAGAGCGAACCGATCGCGGATGCTCTGGCCTTTCATGGAATAAGGATGATAAGAGAATTCCTCCCCAGGGCTGTCGAAAATGGAGGAGATATCATCGCAAGGGGACAGATGCTCATTGCCGCCACCATTGCAGGAGCAGCTTTTTCGAATGCCCAGGTGGGAATGGTGCATGCTCTTGCCCATTGTATCGGCGCAAGATTCGGCGTCCCTCATGGTATTGCCAATAGCATCCTCTTGCCACACTGCATCCTGTACAACCTCGACGCCTGCCCCGACCGATACTCCCGAATCGCCGAAGCCATGGGCAAAGAACTAAGAGGAATGGATCTTTTAAAAGCCGCAGAACAGGCCGCCATAGCCATGTGGGAATTTACGAAAGCTATTGGAATGCCACAGACCTTAAGAGAAGTGAATGTGGAAGAATCCGGGCTGGAGCAATGTGCGAATGACGCTTTAATGGATGGGGCGATCGTTTACAATCCAAAGCCGATCTTCGATCCGGCTGAGATCCTAAAAGTATATCAGAAGGCGTTTTGAATTAACGCAAATGGCAGAAATAACGATTCTCAAAGAAGCAAGCGAAATCGGCCTGGCCGTTATGCTTTCCGATCTCATTCGGCAGAACCTGGATCAGAACCCGGGAAAAATAAAACTCTTTAACTCGTTAGATGCAAGGGTGCTGATAGAAGCCCGGGACATTCAGATCACCGTAGGGCTCAAATTCAAACAGGAAAGACTCACTATTTCAGAGGGTTTCTCTGTTAAACCCGACCTGCATATCATCGCCGGTTCTTCAACGATTCTCGATTTATGCCTCCTGAAGATCAAATTCGGCCTTCCATACTTTTTTGATAAAGCAGGTTTTAAGGTTCTCAAAAAGCTTTTAACCAGGGAACTCATCATCAAAGGGCTGCTTCGCCACTTTTTCACCCTTGTTAAACTGACCCGGTTGTTCTCCGTCGTCAGGGACTGACCCTTATTGGGTTATTGATAAAAAATGGGATAATTTGACCTAAAGATTCGGGGTAAACTTCTGATAAATTTTTTGGGTTGGAAAGATTGGCACAAACAGGGTTGGGTAAACAAGAGGCAAGGATTCATCCCTTCCGATCACCAGATACCCTCTCTCTTTTAAGCTGGAGGCGATCTTTTTTAAAACCTCGATTTGGGATTCCTTTGAGAAATAAGTAAAGGCTAAATTCCGACAGAAGATGATATCCATTCCGGGAAAGGGTTCTTCACGGAGAATGTCATGCCTTTTAAACTCAACACTCTTCCTGACAGACGGATTGAGAATAAAAAAACCATCCTCTTTCTTAAAATAATTTTCGAGAATCGCCTGGGGCGTCTCTCTCAAACTGCTCTTTTTATATCTACCCTCTTCCGCCCTTCGGAGCATCTTTTCATCAATATCTGTTGCTAAAACAGAAAAATGGATCTGAGGCCAATTCCTTTCAAATGAGGTTTTCCATAGCAGTGCAAGGGTGTACGGTTCCTCACCGCTGGCACAACCGATCGACCAGATTCTGAGGTCGCCCTCCTTTTTGTCTTGAGTGATGGCAGGGAGGAGAGAGGTTTCGAGAACATGAAAGACTTCTCTATCTCTGAAGAATCTCGAGATGGTAATGGTGAGTATTGTCGCGAGATGATTTTGTTCTGCGGGATCTTGCCTAACCTTTAAGAGATATTCTCCAAAACCTGAGAGACCGATTTGGGCTATTCTTCTTTCGAGTTTTCTTTTAATCCCTCTCCTCTGGAAGGGCCGCCACTGAAGGCCAAAGAGTGAATCAGTCTCTCTAAGAAATTCATCAAATCCCATGTGTTTTTTCGAGGTCCAGCAATTTTCTCTTTACTTTAACTCCATGGCCAAAGCCACCCAGCCCCCCATTGCTCTCAATGACTCGATGACAGGGGACGATCAGGGGGATCGGATTTTGACCATTTGCACTGCCTACTGCACGAAAGGCTTTTGGATGGCCAATGGCCCTGGCAATCTCTTTATAGGATCGTGTCTGGCCGTAAGGGATCTTTGTTAGGGCTGACCAAACTTTTTTCTGAAAAATTGTCCCTTCCATATCCAACCAGCAATGAAAACGGCGAAGTTCTCCTCTCAGATACTTTTTTAACTGGGAGAGAACCTCTTGATTTTTCCGTTCATCCCTGATGATCTCGCCGGAGAATCGTCCTCTCAACTTTATTAGAAATGCCTTCTCCGAAGTTAAAAAATCCACCATACAAACACCTCTCTCTGTCGAGGCGACAAACACCTTCTTCAGCCATGGTGATTCAAATGAAGAATAATAGATTTTTTCCATTCTCTCCTCCCTGACATCTATTTTTTCCTGCCTCCTGCCTCCTGCCTCCTGCCTCCTGGAATCTATAAAGGGCCGCTTTCACCAATCCCATGGGGCCGGTCATCATCGTATTTCCGCCCGGAGCCGCGTAGGTGAATATCAGTTTGGTTCCATTGAAAAGATCGCGGTTGGGACCGGTGACCCATACGGGTACATCTCCGAAAAATGGAGTCAATGTGATGACTCCATGGCCATTATCTTCAAAGATCTTCTGCCTGTTCAATTCACCCCGAATGAAAAGGCGAAGGTGATTCTCCAATTTCTCCGGAGTCAACTCATGGGTATGGTGTTCATAGAGTCCTTCAATCTTCCCATTGATCAGGAGGGCGGCAATGGTATGTCCGTTTCCTGCATTGACGACCAGAGATGGCCCTTTTATTTGGTCCATGCACCCCAGAATAGCAGAAAAAGCGGTGTCCATCACCAAGATAGGCGATGAGGAGATCCTCCTCACCGCCTTTACGGCTGATCTCATCCGGAGATAATAGTCCGGGATGGAACCCTCTATGAAGTGAAAGGACTCGGGCCTGTTATCTTTTCGTAGCATCGTCTCCATCTTGTCGAAACGGAACGTCCGGTCTGAAACCCCTTTCGGAGCAACACCATGATCCTGAACGGCTACTGCAATGACATCAAAGCTAAAATCTTCTCCGAATTGGGTTAGGAATTGGCGAAGCAGTGGCAGATCGATCTCACAGATTTCCAATTCCTTAAAATGGCCGGACGAATGATTCCCTCCCACTTCGATTCCCATTGACCTGACCTCATCTAAGTCATTGCGAATCGAATAGGCAGCGGATTCCTCCATCGCCACTCGATAACCCTTCTTGAGGTGGCTGAGAATCGCCCGTGTGAGCGATCCCCCTCCGATCGTATCCCCATAGACATAGAGATCGCCTTCTATTTTTTTCAACCTTTCTGCAAGGATTCTCGAGGGGGTCGGCAGAACGAGACTGGTACAATTTTCGATCTTCTTCTCGGAGTCGAAAAGGAGAATGTCCTGTGTACCCGCCCCAATATCAATCGCCAGTATTCTCATTTTGCTCGTATGTAGAGGGCGGAGAGTGGCAGGTGGTCATGAAAAAAACTACCCTCTACTCTCCACTTTCCACTTTCCGATTATCCTTTAATCACTCCCATCGGCACCAGTTTGACCACCTTCAGGCTGATGCCTGCATGGTGAACCACATTCACCACATCATTGACATCTTTATAGGCGTCGGGAATCTCTTCCTCTATCGTCCCCCGGCTTGCTCCCTTCACGATGATCCCCTTATCCTCCATCTCCCTCACAACCGCCCTTCCCTTTGCCATCTTGATGGCCTGATGGCGGCTCATCACCCTTCCTGCTCCGTGACAGGTGGAGCCGAAAGTCTCTTTCATCGCCCTTTCCGTCCCGATCAAAACATAGGAACACCTGCCCATGTCACCGGGGATGAGGACAGGCTGACCGATGGACCGGTAATCTTCCGGAATATCTCGATGGTCTGGAGAAAAGGCTCTTGTCGCTCCTTTTCTGTGGACACAGAGTTTCTTCTTCTCCCCGCTGACCATATGTGTTTCGATCTTGGCAATATTATGACAGACATCGTAGACTAAATCGAGCTTAAGATCCCTTGGACTCTTCTGAAGGACCTGTTCGAATGTTTCCCTCACCCAGTGTGAAATCATCTGCCGGTTCGTGAAAGCATAATTGGCTGCACAGGCCATGGCTTCCAGATACCGGCTTCCCTCAGGTGAAGAGATCGGAGCGCAACAGAGCTGGGGATCGGGAAGCTCGATCCGATATTTCCGGGCAGCATCCATCATGACCCTTATATAATCGTCACATACCTGGTGCCCAAAACCCCTTGAACCCGTATGGACGAGGACGGTCACCTGATCCTTCCATAACCCCAATACCCGGGCAACATCATTATCAAATACCTCAGCCACATAACCCACTTCAACGAAATGGTTTCCGGAACCTAACGTCCCTAATTGCGCCCTTCCCCTTTCCATCGCCCTCTCTGAGACGCGGTCCGGATCAGCGCCTTCGATGCAACCTAGTTCTTCGATATGCTCGATATCCTTTGCTGTGCCGAACCCCTTCTCAACTGCCCACCTCGCCCCTTTTTTCAAGACCTGCCTCTGCTCCTCTCTATTCAGCTTCAGGTCCTTTCGATGGGAACCCACGCCCGAAGGGATGTTGATGAAAAGGGTATCCACCAGATCCTTCATCCTTCCCTGAATGTCCTTGCGGCTCAAACCTGAGCGCATCAATCTCACGCCTCAGTTGATATCATATCCCACCCCTCCTGGGGAGACGATCCCATCATTCAAATCGAAGGCGGCCACACCGCCGATGGGAAAACCATATCCCCAGTGGATATCCGGCATGGCCAGGGAATAACCCACGATGCCCGGAAGCCAGGCGACATTGGCCACCTGGGCGAGGCTTTGATCTTTTCGGATATTGTTAAACATCTGTTCATCGGCATAGATGATACCATCGGTTTTCATCTTTCCCTCGCGAGGGATCCTCCACCGATAATCATCGACCTTCTGAACCTTGATCTTTTCATCTCCAGTCATTGAGTTTACTCCTCTTGTTCATGGTTCATGGTTCATTGTTCATGGTTCATTGTTCATTGTTCACCGTTCATTGTTCATCGTCTTTGCTTCATCGTCCATCGTCCATTGTTCATCGTTTATCGTTATTCACTAAAGATCTAAAATGACCTGCGCCCTCCAGCCTCCGTCCTCTCTTTTTACTTGAATCTGATGATGGGTCACCGCCTTCACCCCTGTCTTGATCACATGGGCTCCCTCCTGAAAGAGTTCTCCTTTTACCCTTGCCCTCAATCCCCCCTCTCCGACAGCCTCCACTTTAAAACCCTTAAACAGGAGGTTCTCTACATCATAGAGGTAGAGAAGTTCATTCAACCAATCGACCATCATTCGCTCCAGGCTCTCTCCTTTAAGTTCGATCTTCCTCTCTTCCTTTTGCTTCACCCCCTTCAAATCGGTGATGAGATGGAAGAAGGCTTCGCCCGCATTCTCAAAAAGCGTCTTGAGATCCTTACCATACACGATCAGCCCTATATCTGCTGTGTGATCCAGGATTTCAAAACGTTTTCTTCTCTTTTTGACCTTCACGCCTTCTTCAGAAGATGAACCGCAGATCACCCGGACCTCTTCTTTTCTACCTTCTGTCTAAAATGTTCTTTAGAAACAAAAACCCGTTCATGTTCCCCTTCGGCTACCTTCTCCATCTCATCATAGGCATCCACCAGAAAGAGGAGTCGGTTCTTATGAACCTCCTTCAGGATGGCATTGCCCGTCACTTTCATGCCAAGAGGCGTAGCGGACAGGTGTTTGATTTTTACCTGCGTTCCGAGGCTCAATTGGTCAGGAGGGATGATATCCTGAATGGCGTTAACCGCCGCTTCCTCCATCAGTTGAATCAGCCTCGGGGTTGAGAGAACATCGACAGGACTATCGCCCAACCGGCTCACCAGATCCTCTTCCTTCACAATCATCTCAGCTTTTCCCATCAATCCCGGTATCATATCATCTCGCCCCCCTCATCCCCTGAACCACGTGAGGTTCAGAGGCTTGCCCTGCACCCAATCCTGAACTACTTTGAGTTCAGGACTAATCATGAACCTTACATGGTTCATGGCGTGGTGCAGGGTTAGAACTCCGTCAAAATCTCATCATCATAAATCTTTTCCAGTCTCTCCTTATGGGTGGACTCTTCCTGGGCAAGAATCAGCAATAGCTTCTTCAGGTTTGAATCCGCAACAAGTTTTGCGGTGGAGGCATAAAGCTTCTGGGACTTCTCCTCATTCTTAATCGCCATTCGGAGAAGTTCTTCATAGGTCAATTCCGGGCCAAAGGGGATATCATCCGCCCTTTCACTTATACCCAGTCCTTTGGTCTCTTTCAATCTCATTTGGCCGATTTTTTTCAAATCAAACTCCTCAAGCTTCTTCTTGTGTTTTTCCTCTTCTCCGGCCAACTCTTCAAAGAATTTCTTGACCCCGGGGCTCGCCCGGTCTGCGGCGATTCTGTAAGCGGTTGCCGCATCAGCCTCCTTCCGGATAGCAAATCTTAAAATCTCTTCCAGGCTATTCAGTCTCATCTTTTTCCTCCTCCTGAAAAAACATCTTCACTTCAGCGACAATCTTCTCTGCCTTTTCGCAAAATTCTTCCGGAACCATCACCCTTCCCCATCCCTTCTGGGGAACGTAAAGCCCGTCATAGGCCGTATCAAGAAAAGAGTTGATCATATATGGAATCCCTGCCTCCTTCATAACTTGAGACACCCTGTCTCCCTCAAACCGGCTTTCAATCACTCCTGCTTTAACCCATCGCGCCATCTCTGAACTCCTGTTACATTATATAATGAAAAAGCCATAACCCAAAGAATATTTTTATTCGCTCTTTTGACCCAGAGACTGGCGTGAAAAATTCAGTTGAAAAATATATAATTGAGATTATAATGGAATGGTCCAAATCCAAATTGACCGCAGGGAGGCGACATGGCCACGAAGAAGGTGGATGAAAAATCTTTTGGGGCAAAGATGAAACAACTCCGGCAACTGAGGAAGATCTCTTTTGAAACCCTTGCCAATAAAACCGGACTTTCACACCGTTATCTCCGGGAGATCGAAGAGGGAAAGATCATCCCTCCTGTTTCCGCAGTGATCCAGATTTCAAAAGCCCTATCGATCGATTCCGGCTCTTTTCTCTCTGCAGAGGAACAGGAAGCCTTAGCCAAGAAAAGGAGGGAGAGTTTTTATAAACGGACTCAGGCATACTCATACAAGACCCTCACTCCCGATGCAGAGACAAAACATATGAAAGCCTTCCTCGTGACCATTGACCCCCAACAGGATCATCGGATGGTCGATTACCGTCATGAGGGGGAAGAATTTATCTATGTCCTAAAAGGAGAGGTGGAGGTCAGGGTAGGTGAAAATCAGAATCATCTCAAGAAAGGGGAGACCCTCCATTTCGATTCAGGCATTCCCCATAAGCTTCGCAATCTCAGTGACGAAGAAACCAAACTTCTGGTGGTGCTGTACACACCATAAACATTATGGAATAATGGAATGGTGGAATAATGACAAGTAAAAAGTCATTTAGTTTTTTCTCTTTTAAAACCCATCCTTCCATTGTTCCACTACCCCATTATTCCAGTTTTCCAGAAGTTATTCTCTCCAGTTCCTGGGCACCCCTGCGAAGGAAGCCTTCCGTTCCAATTCGCTCAGTTGACCCTCAAAATATCGGATCGCATTGTTGATCCGGTTGAGTTCCGATTGCGACCCCCGGCTTTCATAATTTGCCTTTAGCCTTCTTAACTCTTCCAGATTCCGGTTATAAAACCTGAACTGACCGATCCAGTAATCTCGGCTATATCCGCCGGGCCGGTCGGGGGACGGTATTCCTTGCATGGGAAAAAGCGTCATCTTTCCGTTGAGGGAATCGATCACGACCTTGAACTTATTAAGGAATGAATTTCCTAAGAGGCCCTGATAGGAAGGCATGTTATATACGAGAGTATCCACATTTTCCACCTCTGCCTTTCCTACCTGGATTGACCTTAACGTCACCAGCGGGGTAAGCATGACATCGCTTACACTTGCAACACGAATAAAAGGGGTCGTTTCGTTAATAGGGATACCCAGCTCATTGGCTATCTGTCGGCTGATGAGGGTAAAGCTTGCCCCTGTATCCACAATAAAATATTGTTTCGCCCTTCCGTTCAGAACAACCTCTGTCAGCCACAGCTCATGCCTCCTGAAAAGATTCACTTCATATCCCTGAGTTTCAACCGTCCCTGTAGAAGAAGTGATCCCGGGAGCGGTTTTGGGCTTCTCCCGAGCCTCCGGCACAGAAACCTCTTTCATCTCTTTGGGAGCTTTCCGCATCTCAGCATCGGAACGGTATTTCTCCGGGACCTTTGAAAGATCATCGGCAAAATGGAGTGTCCCTTTCTCATCCACCCACCTATACATCTCTCCGTGGCAGGGGGTGACAAATAGAATTAAAATGATGAGGGAGGGGATAAAGCCTTTTGCTTTCATTTTCCTAACCGTTAAAAATATTTTACTTTTAATAAAAGGAGTTGTCAATTGCCCTCTTTAAACTCTTCTGCTATAATTTTTTTAAATGAAAACTTACTCCCTACATCCCGAGTCGATTCGAAACCTCTTTAACAACATCGCTCCCACTTACGATCTTCTCAACCACCTTCTCAGCCTGGGGAGAGACCTCTACTGGAGGAAGATGGCGGTCCGGGAATTCAAAGGATACAATGGCTGGATGCTCGATATTGCCACCGGCACAGGAGATGTGATGATTGAAATGATTCGTCAGGAGGATCACAAAAGAAATGTCTTCGGGCTCGACTTCTCAGAACCGATGATCAGGAGAGCCCGGGAAAAACTTTCGAAGAAAGGGCTTATTCGGAAGGTCGGCCTCGGCCTCGGAGATGCCCTGTCCCTCCCTTTCCGAAAAAACACCTTCAGCGGTTCGATGATTGCTTTTGGTCTAAGAAATGTTGTGGAGAAGGAACAGGCTCTTTCCGAGATGGTCCGTGTGGTCAGGCCGGGCGGGAAGGTCGTGGTCCTTGAATTTACCTTTCCCCAGAAAGGGCTGATGAGAAGGCTCTATCCCGTTTATTTTAAAAGGATTCTTCCCCGAATCGGCGGGTTGATCTCCGGCGATAGAAACGCCTATGCCTATCTTCCCGAATCTGTTCTCCATTTTCGATATGCAGAAGAGTATGAAGGATTGATGAGGAAATCAGGATTGGCAAATGTGCTCTCCCGGCAGCTAACGGGAGGGGTTGCCTCCATTATATCCGGAATGAAAAAGGATTGATGATTCGGCCTTTCTCCCTCTCAGACTTGAACGCCATTCTCAAAATCGAGCGAGAATCCTTCCCGAAATCCCCCTACGACCGAATGACCTTCATCCACCTCCACTCCCTTTACCCTGAACATTTTCTTGTCTATACAGGAGCCACCGATGGCGAAGAGGACCGAATCTGGGGTTACATCATCTTCTCTCCGGAGGGACATATCATCTCTCTTGCCATTCTTCCCCCGCAGAGAAGAAAGGGGATCGGGAGAGAACTTCTCCAAAAGGCGATGGAGACTCCTCATCTGAAAAGGTTGCAGGCCGAGGTGAGAAGGAGCAATCTCGGAGCACAGACATTTTACTCACACATGGGATTCCGAATCGTCGGCGTCGTCCCGAACTACTACGGAAACGAGGATGCCCTCATTATTCAATGGACGCCCTCTGTTCGCAAATCGCATTGACAAGAGTTGGACTCTCTGTTATTGGGTTAATGGAAAATTGAACCCATAGGAGGATCTATGAGCGGAATTTTCGGTATCGTATCGAAAAAAAACTGTGCTGACATGCTCCTTTACGGGACTGATTATCATTCCCACATGGGGACCGAATATGGAGGCATGGCGGTCATGGGCAGACAGTTTCACCGCTCCATCCATGACATCAGCAAGAGTCAATTCAAATCGAAGTTTTATGATGACTATAAAGCGATGAAAGGCCCCATGGGGATCGGAGTGATCAGCGATAGGGATCCCCAGCCCCTGATCATCGGATCCAGGTTCGGCAATTTCGCTATTGTTGTGGCAGGGCTGACAGAAAATGTGAATGAATTGGGCTCAGAACTTCTTAAAGACGGGGAAACCTTTGGCGAGATGTCAAGCCGCGGAATTAACTCCGTGGAATTGATCGCCAAACTCATCACCAGGGGCCCGACCCTCCTCGAAGGGATCGAGGGAGTCTATGACCGTATCAAAGGCTCTGCTTCCATCCTCCTTCTGAAAAAAGAGGGGATCTATGCCGCCCGGGACCGTTTGGGTCGAACCCCTCTGGTGATCGGAGAAAAAGATGGAGAGTATGCGATCGCCACAGAGACCTGTTCTTTCTTGAATTTAGGTTTTCGAATCAAAAAGTACCTCAACCCGGGTGAGATCGTCTTCATTGGAAAATCGGGATTGGAAGAAAAGGCGCTTGGAAAAAAGATGAACCAGATCTGTGCCTTCCTGTGGATCTATACCGGTTACCCTGCTTCGAGTTACGAAGGCATCAGTGTGGAGTTGGTCAGGGAGCGATGTGGAAGATCTCTGGCAAAAAATGACGAGGTCAAGGCAGACCTTGTGGCAGGCGTCCCTGATTCTGGTGTAGGTCATGCGATTGGATATGCAATGCAATCTGGATTTCCCTATCGAAGGCCACTGGTCAAATATACGCCCGGATATGGAAGGAGCTACACCCCCCCCTCCCAGGAAATGCGAGACCTTGTGGCAACGATGAAACTCATTCCTGTCAAAGAAGTGATCTGTGGAAATCGGATTGTTCTTTGTGAAGACTCCATCGTCAGGGGAACCCAATTAAAGAATTTCACGATCAAAAAACTTTGGGAGTGTGGAGCCAAAGAAGTTCATATCCGACCCGCCTGCCCTCCTCTGATGTTTCCATGCCGGTTTGCCCTTTCGACCCGCTCCATTGGAGAATTGGTCGCTCGAAAGGCCATCCGGGCCCTCGAGGGAAAAGATATCAAAGACGTCAGCGAATATATCGATCAGCGATCAAAAAAATACAAACGGATGGTGGATTGGATCGGGAAGGACCTGGGAGCAACCACATTGAAATACCAAAAAATTGAGGATATGGTCGAAGCGATCGGTCTCTCCCGTGAAAAACTCTGTCTCTGCTGCTGGACGGGAGACTATGATATTTAAATTCGGATTTCGGAATGGTTTTAAAAGATACTTGATACTGGTTTCTGGGTACTGGTTGTCAAACATCCAGAATCAAGAATCCAGGATCAGAAATTAATTTAAAATCATAAATTCCTCACTCCGCATTCTGCATTCCGCAATTGTTTTATTTAGAAAACCTCACGATATCGCCCACCCGGATTCCGTTTCGAGAAAACCACCCTTTATTCATCTCCAGGGCATAGAGGATCGGTTTGGGCGGCGGGTGAGAAGTCAGAGTCAGGGGTTTCATATCCGTGATCTTTACAATCCGGCCCTCCCTGTCGATGAAGGCAATGCTAAGGGGAATAAGGGTGTCTTTCATCCAGAAACTATGATACCCCTCCTCTTCGAAGATAAAAAGCATCCCCTCTTCCTTCCCCAGATGCTTTCTCGCCATTAATCCGATGGCTCTCTCCTCCGGGGCCCTGGCCACCTCCACCTGAATCTCTTTCTCTTTGACGTAAAGGGGAATCTTTGGAAGGCCCTGGGAATGAGCAAGGTTGATCAGGAGAAAAAAAGGAAGGAAGAGGACTGTCTTAATCTTTCGGCCCGGAAACATATCTCTCTTTCTCATCCGACCCCCTTTTCTCGATCTGGTCAGCGAGCCTTCGGATCTCATCTCTGATCTTTCCGGTATTCCATTGGATGAATAACACCCAGAGGGGGAGGAGAAGCCAGATGATCAGAAGGATTCCCAGAAAGACGAATATGGCGATGCCAAGTCCGAAGGGAAGTTCCTTAAAAATCTGCTCAAAATACGCTTCCATACTATCTCAAGACCTCCTTCGTCTGTCGTAGGTTGTTGATGGTTTGTCGTCTGTTGCTCAGAGACTTCTCCTTTATTTTCTGCTTGCTGCCATCTGGTTACTGCTCCCTATTATTTTTGCTGTTCTCCACCCAGCCCTTTTCTCAGTTTTTCATTCACCTTTAAGATCTGATCCGCATCCGAACCGCTCAGCTCCCAGGAATAGTTATCTTTCCCATCCCGCCTCAACTTGATCTTCACCTCAGGAGGAATAGGCTCTGCTTTCTCCGCCTTCTCTTTTTCTATGGTCACTTTTGGAACCGGTAAAACTTCGGGCTTTCCCTGTGAGGAAGAAGGCTTGCCATCACAGGCCACCGTAAAGGCCAGCAGGACACAGACAACAATAATCTGCTTCATCGATCTCTCCGCTTTGTGAAAGGGCCTACTCCATCTTGATGAGCTGACGGCACCCTTTTAAAAACTCTTCTTTGGAACCGACCTCCTGGGGGTAGGAGTAAGTTTTGAATTGGACCTCTGTCCCCTTTGGAACATATCCCCCCTGAGTCAACTTCACCTCAATCCTTTCGCCAATCTCCCTGGCCAGCTTCTCATCAATGAATGAGAAGATGTAAATCAGGCTGTTTGGGAAAGGGACGATGGTGTCGACCGAACGGACCATCTTCTGGAGCGCATATTTCACGCTTCCCCAGGAGTCATGGCTCAGCGCCATTTCCCGTTTCATCTTCGGGTCCCAGAACTTTACCCGGATCATCGAAAAAAAGAGCTCATCCTTTTCAGCCTCCTCGAGCATCGGTTGGATGAGAAGCTGGAAGATGTTATTCACTAAAAGAAGGGGCAGAGTGAAGACGAATGAAGTGCCGCTCCCCAGCCGGCTCTCTGCCCGGATGGAGCCCTGATGCCCCTCGATGATCTCTTTGGTAATGGCGAGTCCCAGACCCGATCCCATGGAGATTCCCGTGCTCTGTCCCTGATAGAATCGGTCAAATACTTTGGGTAAATCCTCTGGGGGAATCCCGATGCCTGTATCACTCACCACCACCCTCAGGTAGTCTCGTTTTTCAGTGAGCCCTCTCGTATCGATCGTGATCTTGCCTCCGGTCGGAGTAAATTTAATTCCATTGTTGATGAGGTTGATCAACACCTCCACCAATCGATTCCGATCGATCAAGACCTGAGGGATATCCGGGTCGAGCCGGTTTTCAAGGGTCATCCTCTTCTCTTCGAACACGTGAGCCAGTGTCATCGACGCATCTTCGACAACTTCCATCAGACGGGCGGGTTCAAGCTTCAACTGCAGGCCTTTGCCGGACTCGATTCTCGAAAAGTCCAGGAGCGTATCGATGAGGTTCGTCAGCCGCAAAATATTTTTGTGGGCGATGCCCAGATATTCCCTCTGATCTTCGGTGAGGGTTCCTCCGTGTCCTTCGAGCGTGAGAGAAATAAATTCTTTGATGACGGTCAAGGGAGTCCTGAGTTCATGCGAAACGCTTGAGACGAAAATGGACTTCAGGTTGTCGAGCCTTCTGAGATCTTCATTCGCTTTTTCCAGTTCCATTGATTTTTGTTTCAAATCCCTGATGAGCCCTCTTTCACGGACCACCCGGTTCAATTTGGCCCTCATCTCATCGAGGGAGAAGGGTTTGTTAAGGTAATCGGTTGCTCCAGATTCGACCACATCGGTGAACGTATAGGAGGCTCCGTGGCCGGTCATGGCAATGATATGGATGTCGGGAAATTCGGCCCGCGCTGTTTTCATCAACTCAAATCCGTCTATCTCAGGCATCTTAATGTCGGTGATTAAAATGGTGAAGGGCTCATTCCTTAATCGCTCCAATGCCTCCCTGCCATTTTTGGCTGTCATCGCCTCGAAACCGATATGGCTCACATATGAGGCAACCATATCCAGAATGAGGGCCTCATCATCTACGATTAAGATCCGTTCCTTTTCCACCGGCACCGACCTTTCCTCCTGGAGAAAGAATATTCTTTTTGTTGAACAATTTCAACAAAAAATAAGCGACTACTATATCCCCTCAGTTATGGGGGTAATTTCATTTCATTGATAGTAGGAGTCGATAGGCGGGGCCTGCTGCAGGTCTAACCCCGCTTCCAACATAGGCGGGACAGGCCTCCGGCTCAGGCTCCGCCCCAGAGGGGCTTCTGCCCCGGAGGGAAGAGCCTCTGGCTCGGAGAGAATGTCCCGCCTATCGAGTCTAATTAATTTTTTATCAGGAATTTTGTGACTCCCCGTTACTGAGGGATGACAGATTACTTGCCCTCCAGCTCCTTCCTCCAATGATTAAAAAAAATCCAGAATCGCTCGGAGGTCCCGGGAGGCAGATTGAGAAATTGAATGCCAGCGGGAATCGTCTCCTCCGGAAAATGGAGGTTCATCTCTTTGACCTCCTTGTAATAACATCCTGTGGCCCTGGCCACCTCCATAAGGGGAAAGGGTTGTCTCAGTTCAATCTGGACCCTTTCCATCTGAAGGGGGCCATAGAACTCTCGATCTTCAAGATAGAAACCGTACTTCCCGGGATCGGAGAGGATGATCTTGGCCACCGCGATCTTATAGACATATCGCTCTGTCTCCATGGGAAGGTCGAGGTAGAAATAGTTCCTCGTCTTCTGGAATTCGATCTCTCTCCTAATCCTGTTTTCTCCTGCATTATAGGCCGCCATCGCCAGGGTCCAGTTACCGAATTCTTGATGGAGGTTTTTCAGATAGGTCAGCGCGCCCTCCGTTGCGTTAAAAAAGTCGAAACGCTCATCGATGGTCTTGTTTCTCCTCATTCCATACTTTTCCCCTGTGGAGGGGATGAATTGCCAGACCCCTGCCGCTCCGGAGGAAGAGACCGCATGAGGCCGCAGGCTGCTTTCGGTAATGGCGACATACTTCAGGTCATCAGGGAGGTTCAGCTCTTTCAGCCTCTTTTCGATATGGGGGAAGTAGCGGCGTGCCCGCTTCATCCATAAGAGGATTTGAGCGTGACTATCCATGGCCACGATGAATTCCCGGTCCAGATTTTCCCAGATATTTCTGTCCTCCAGCGGAATTTTCTCTCCACACAAAGTTACCTCTTTGGGAAGCTTATAGGACGAAAGAGGCGGGCGAGCCTGAATATTTCTGAAATGCTTTTCCAGGAATACGATTTCTGAGCGAAGTTTGGAGATAGATTCCTCAAGGTTTTTGACTCTTTCTGCCAACGCCTCATACTTCTCTGAAGACTCTCTTTCGATGATAATCTTCTGGGGTTCGGATTCCTTCCTGGAGGATCGGTCTATCGCACATCCGGGAGCCAAAAAAGAAATCAATAAGACAAATCCGATTATTTTCTGGTGTTTCATCTCTCTCTAACCTCTTTTAGAAATCGGCCTTTCCTTCAATGAATACCACAATTCTCCTTTATGTTTCAAGGATTGCTCTCCCCCCTTTCAACTCTTAAGGCCGGAGTGTTATAATTTACTCCATGAGAAACCTCTTTGTACGGTTATCCATCGCATCCCTTCTTCTTCTCCTCCCCCTTGGCTGCCTGAAGAAACCAACTCTTCCTTCCTGGGTTTCAAAAATGTCAGTGATAAAGCCTCCCATCAGCCCTGAGGAAATCATCAGGCTTCCAGGAGGAGATCGAATCTCCTCTGGAGAACTCCTGGATGACCTCCATAAGGCGAAGGTGATCTTTATGGGAGAAAGCCATGATCAACTCGAACATCACCGGAGTCAATTGATGGTTCTTCGAGCCCTTTTAGAAAGGGGGAAAGAGGTCGTTGTGGCGATGGAGATGTTTGAAAGATCTCAGCAACTCATATTGGATCGATGGAGTCAAGGGTTCCTCACCGAAGAGGAGTTTCTCAAGGAGATTCGATGGGAAGCGACATGGGGAATGGATTATGAGCTTTACAAGGGGATCCTCGATGAAGCAAAAAGCCATCATTTCAAAGTCCTTGCCCTCAATGTCCCCAAGGACCTGGTGAGAAGGGTTGCCCAGAATGGAATCGAGGGACTCTCCTCTGAGGATAAGAAAAAGCTTCCCGAAATGGAACTCGCGGATAAGGAGCATCGTGCATATATTCGATCCATCTTCAAAGGCCATCAGGGCGGCTCAGCAGGGGGTCTCAAACATTTCTACCAGGCTCAATGCCTGTGGGATGAAGGCATGGCAGAAACCCTCTCTGATTTCCTCAAATCCTCTGATGGCGAAGGAAAGACCGTTGTGGTGATTGCGGGCAGTGGTCATGTGGTTTTCGATTTTGGAATCCCGAAACGATTCCACCGTAGAACGCCCCTTCCCTATCAGACCATTGTGCTGAAGGAATGGAAAAGCGACATGGATGAGGATCTCACCTTTTCCAAAACGATTTTACCTCTGGCCAATTACCTCTGGATCACCCAGCCAACTCCGTCCGAGAAGAAGAGACCGAGGATCGGTATTGTCTTGAAAGAGATGGAAGAACCCAAGGGGGTATGGATTGAGCGGGTTATCCCGCAGAGCCCCGCAGAAAAGGCAGGGTTACTTCCTGGAGACCAAATTCTTTCTGTCAACGGAAAAGAAATCATAAAATTAAAGGATCTCCACCATGCAGTGGCCGGAAAAGACCCGGGAAAAAAGATCGCAATGACCATCCTCCGTGAAGGATCGAAATGGGAAATTTCGGTGACCTTTTAATAGAGTCGGGAGCCGGGGTCAGGCCTGCAATCATGCAATTAACTTTTTAAACAAAATAGCCCGTATAGACACTTGAACACTTTTCCGCACCTTGCATTTCCTTAAACCCTTTCCTTCAACTCTCTATTTGACAAAACCTTCGAAGAAGTAATAATTTAAAACCGATCCTCTTTTTGAGGAGGACTTCTGGGGGCGCAAGTGAAACATCCGCTGACGATTTCTGTGGGCATTGTGGACCGGCAGGTCGAAATCTTCGGCCATCTGGATGGAAATTTCTTTGGAGATGAATTCGGCCCTGTATCAGGCCAGTTTTCAGCAAAGGTTATGGAAGAAGCGATCGTGCTCTTCGATCAGGCCCATCGCCAAATCTCTCGTTCTCCATCGATCAGGCTCAGGGCCGGGAAAGGGTCTTTCTTCTCGCTTTTTAATGTCACCATCGGAAACCGCTTCCACTGGGAGAGGACGGAAGACCAAACCTTTCAGGGAGATCTCATCCTCTGTCTCCGTAAGGAGGAGATGATCTGCGCCATCAATGAAATCCCCCTGGAAGATTATCTGATAAGTGTGATCTCTTCTGAGATGGGTGGGGAAGCTCCGATGGAATTTCTGAAAACCCACGCCATCCTATCCCGGAGCTGGCTTCTGGCGTCGCTTGATCGAAAAGAGGAGTCAAAAAGTCCATCTATACAAACCGAAAAGATCACTGAAGGAGAGATCATTCGATGGTATGACCGGAAGGACCATGATCTCTTTGATGTCTGCAGCGATGATCACTGCCAACGCTACCAGGGCATCAAGAAGATCGTATCCGAACAAGCCAAAGAAGCAGTCCGAAAAACGCACGGGATGGTGATGACATTTCGGGATGAAGTCTGTGATGCCCGATATTCCAAGGCCTGCGGAGGGATTACAGAAGGCTTCGACACCGCCTGGGATGACAAACGAATCCCATATCTGACAAGCATTTCGGACGCGCCGTTTCCTCATCAGCAGATCAGGACAGAGGAAGAGGCTTCACGCTGGATGCTTTCGAACCCTGAGGCCTACTGCCATACAACGGATGAAAGTCTTCTTAAAAAGATACTTCCGGGCTTTGACCGGGAGACAAAAAACTTTTTCCGATGGAGGATCGAATATTCGCGGACAGAACTTGAAGAGATCCTTCGAGAAAAATCGGGTTTTGATTTCGGGACCCTGAAGGAAATCGTACCCCTTAACCGTGGTCCTTCAGGCCGAATCTCCCTTTTAAAAATTGTTGGTTTAAAGAAA
The DNA here is from genome assembly GCA_030017685.1 of Thermodesulfobacteriota bacterium. Lineage (GTDB taxonomy): Bacteria > Desulfobacterota > BSN033 > BSN033 > UBA1163 > RBG-16-49-23. The sequence goes on from JASEHH010000019.1 coordinate 34,071, forward strand.
AGTATGGTCGTGGGCAAGGAACTCGAAATAAGGCGCTGGCTCTCCCGGACTCACCTTTACAGCAGCGCCTTCATTGTGGCGGCTGATGCCGAGAGATTTATTTTTCACGGGGCCGGCTGGGGACACGGCGTGGGACTCTGTCAGATCGGCGCCGCTGTCATGGCAATTCAAGGATTTTCAGCGGAGGAAATTCTGAGGCATTATTTCACAGGGGTGGAGATAAAGAAAATCTACTGAAGAAATGAAGTTGGAATAATGGAATGATGGAATATAGGAAGAATGGGAAGAAATCGAAACCCGCATCGCGAAATCCATGGGCATGGGTCCCTTCTCTATACATTGCCGAGGGAATCCCTTATACCATGGCGATGACGGTCTCGGTCGTCCTCTACAAGCGACTTGGCATCTCAAACACCGACATCGCTTTTTATACAAGCTGGCTCTATCTTCCCTGGGTTATCAAACCTCTCTGGAGCCCTTTTGTTGACCTTTCCAGGACGAAGCGCTACTGGATTCTCCTGACGCAACTGGTCATCGGAGCATCACTGGCTTCCGTTGCGTTCACCATTCCAACTTCACGTTTCTTTCAGTATACCCTTGCCTTCTTCTGGCTGATGGCCTTCAGCTCAGCAACCCATGACATCGCGGCTGATGGTTTTTACATGCTGGGGCTTCGAGAGCATCACCAGGCCGCCTTTGTCGGAGTGCGAACGACTTTCTACCGTATCTCCATGATCGCCACTCAGGGCGGGCTGGTCATCCTTGCGGGCACCCTGGAAGGAAGTGGTTACGATATTCCCATGGCATGGGCCATCGCCCTCTTTGTGTCGGCTTGCTCCTTTTCGACCCTTCTCCTTTATCATTCTTTTATTCTTCCTTATCCAGATTCAGATCGTCAGGCATGTCGCAAATCTTCAACATCCTTCACTCTGGAGTTCCTCCACACCTTCGGCCTCTTCTTCAGAAAAAAGGGCATCGTTACCATTCTTGTTTTCCTCCTCTTCTACCGTTTTGCAGAAACCCAGATTGTCAAAATCATTGCACCCTTTTTACTCGACCCTCGCACAAAGGGAGGGCTGGGGCTCACCACATCAGAAGTGGGAATCATCTACGGCACGGTGGGAATCATTTCACTTATGCTTGGGGGACTTTTAGGCGGGTATGCCATTTACAGAAAAGGACTCAAGTTCTGGATCTGGATCATGGTCTGTGCTGTCCATCTGCCGGACCTCGTCTATGTCTATCTCTCACAAGCCTTGCCTGACAATTTCTATTTGATCAACCTCTGCGTTGCTGTGGAGCAATTCGGTTATGGTTTTGGTTTTACAGCCTACACGATGTTCATGATCATGGTATCGGAGGGGGAGTATAAAACGGTTCACTACGCCATCGCCACGGGTATCATGGCCCTGGGCATGATGGTGCCTGCCATGTTCAGTGGCTGGCTTCAGGAACAGATGGGTTATTCGAACTTCTTCCTCTGGGTCATGGCCGCCACGATCCCGGGTTTCATCGTAACAGGGCTCATAAAGATTGATCCGGAATTCGGAAAAAAGAAGACATAGGGATTTGGAATGGTGGAAAAATGGAATAATGGAATGATGGAAAGGAGTTCTTTTCGAGAAACTCATGTATAAATGATTACAATGAAGAGACGACGATTCAAAACCGCTTTCATCCTTGGCGCCGGACTGGGAACACGGCTTCGGCCTCTGACTGAGGAATGCCCAAAGCCACTCCTGGAGATCGGAGGACGACCCATCATCACCTACGCGATGGATCATCTCATGAAAGTCGGCGTAGATCGCTTCATCGTGAACACTCATCATCTGTCAGAAGTCTACCTGAAAAAGTTTTCTGACGGGGAATGGCGCGGCGTGCCTATCATCTTTCGCTACGAGCCCGTCCTCCTTGATACAGCAGGAGGACTAAAAAACATTGAAGATCTTCTGGACGAGGATGAGGCCATTTTCTGTTATAATGGCGATGTGATGACGAACCTTCCGTTGCAAAGGCTTCTTGAGGCCCATGAGGAGAAGCGACCGGAGGTAACGCTTGCCCTGCGAAGTAGCGGTCCTCTTCCCAATGTGAACCTCAATGGAGCTAATGAAATATGCGATCTTCGGCATACCCTGGGAAATCCTGGAGTTCGAGGTTGTCAATTTACAGGCGTCTATACCTTAGAGACATCGTTCTTCCAGTGTCTTGAACCCGGAAAAATCGAATCCGTTGTTCATGCCTTTATCAGAAGAATTGTGGAAAAACCGGGCTCGATACGGGGGATCGTCTTAGACAAAGGCGAGTGGCACGACATCGGCTCCGTCGAAGCCTACAAAAGAATAAAAGGGCATTGGGCATAGAGCAGAGTGCATAGCGTAACTGAAAAACTAAGGGCTATCTTCATGGTACGTGGGCTACGATGAAATCACATGATGACATGATCCGTTTTGCGCGAGAGGGGCTTGGGCTTTCAGAGTCCGTTTCTATAAAACTTGCTCCATTGGAAGGGAGAGGTTCGGACAGGACTTTTTACCGGCTGACATGGGACCGTAAAGATTCAGCCATCCTGATCCATTATGACCCAAAGCGTGTCGAAAACACCTGCTACGCCGGCATTGCTGTATTTCTCCGTGACATCGATGTCCCGGCACCCCGGCTGATCCGGCATGATCCAGCCGTTTGTCTCATTGTCATGGAAGACCTCGGGGATACCGATCTGTGGTCTCTTAAAAAAACGTCCTGGGAGACTCGGAGATCACTTTATCAAAAAACACTTGCCATCGTGCGCAACCTCCACTGCTTCCCCGAAAAGGATTTCCCTTTGGGACGTATGATTCTTATGCAGGGCTTTGGTCCTGATCTTTATCGTTGGGAGCAGGACTACTTCCGGGATCATTTTATCAAGGGTGTCTGTGGGATCGAACTTGAGCCTTTCTTCAAGCAAGAAATAGAGAGAGAGCTTTCCGGCTTAGCAGAGCGACTTTCGGCAACAAAACGCTCTCTCATTCACCGGGATCTGCAATCCCAGAACGTGATGATCCGCGACGGAGAGCCCTTCCTCATCGACTTCCAGGGGATGCGCTTCGGAAGCTCCTTTTACGATCTCGGCTCTCTTCTCTGCGATCCTTATGTCGAATTCAGTGGTGATCAGAGGATGGACTTGCTTCTTTTTTATTACAACCTTTCCAAACAGGACTTGAGCTGGGAAGATTTTCAGAAGATGTTCTGGGAAGCTTCGGCACAGCGTCTCATGCAGGCCCTCGGTGCCTATGGATTTTTAGGTCTCAAGAAAGGGCTTAAAGCTTTTCTTGAGCATATCCCTGCTGGAGTTCAAAATCTTCATCTTGCGGCTTCACATGTATTATCTCTCCCCTGTCTCCGAGAGATCTCCGTAAAATTTCTCACTTCCAATAAGTTGAAGTGTAGTGTATAATTCAAACCATCATTGACGCCGGGTTTTCCTACTACCTATGAAATACCAACTTGAAATTATGCCCAAAGCGGCGAGGGATATTAAAACCATTCCTAAGAAGGATGTTGTCAAAATCATAGAGAAAATAAATGAAATGATGGATGGGTTAAAAGGTGATGTTAAGAGATTAACGAATTTTACACCAGAGTATAGGCTTCGATATCGGAACTGGAGAGTATTGTTCGAGGTTGAGGATGACAGGATTATAATTTATCGTATAATGCATAGAAAGGATATCTATCGTTTAGGAGGATAAAAAGATGAAAGCCCAAGTGTTGGAAAAAAATGGGAAAAAGGAATTTGCGATTTTACCTTGGGAGGATTATTTAATAATTCAGGAAATGCTTGAAGATTATGAGGATTTAAGAGAACTCAGAAAGGCAAAAGAGGAGTCGAAAGGGCAGAAGCCCATCCCTTTTGAAAAGGTGGTTAAGTCTTTGAAGTTAAAGAAATGAATCAAACATGGCACTTTACTTGAGCATAGAAGATAACTGCAATGGACTCAAATCGGGAAAATATTTGAACGAGTCTGCGACCTTCCGGGGATTATCCTAATATTGTTTGAAGACGCTGAAAACGAAGTAACACTCGTTGTCACTAAAATTCTGTTACGAGCTAATGAATCCGCCTAATATCGTTGTTATATACTCTATTCATCAGAATGAAGCCTCTCACTGTAGTCACCTCTTATAGCTCAGGCCATTTTTTTGAGAAGACCTTGCTTTCCTTTGCAGGGTCAGGTCTGGTTGAACGTGTCGTGATCGTGGAGCCCCACGAGCAAAGTCCGAGGGAACCCACCTCTCACCCAGGTGGGGCGACATCCCGGCCAGCCGATAGAGGACCTTCTTCTGCCGGGGTAAGTCAGGAGTCAGTTCATTTCAATATGGATAAGTGCCATCTTCTTGTCACAGAACCCCTTCCCTCCCATAAAACACTCAGCCTGATTCTGGCCGAGATTCGAACGAAGTATCTTCTCCTTTTATTGGAAACCCAGCAAATTTCGATCGGACCTAAAATCCTGGAGAGATTTCTGGAGGTAGCTGAATCCACAAAAGCAGGCCTGGTCTATTCGGATTTCTATGACCAAAGCAAACACGAGAAGACTCTTCATCCACTCAATGATTACCAGCTTGGGAGCGTCCGTGATGATTTTGACTTTGGCGCCATGACTCTCTTCTCGGTCCACGCCGTCCGGAAAGCCCTGAAAAAATACGGTCCCATCCCAGAAGTTAAATTTGCCGGACTCTATGATCTTCGCCTCAAGGTTTCAATTGACCACTCTATCTATCATCTGCAGGAGCCACTCTATACCGTCATTAAATCAGATGAGCCCTTGAGCAAGGATAAATTATTTTCATATGTCGATCCTAAAAATCGAGCAGTCCAGAAGGAAATGGAGACTGTCTTCACGGATTACCTGAAGAAGATTGGAGCCTATCTGCGGCCTAACTTCAAGGAGGTCGGGCATGCAACCGAATCCTTTCCGGTGGAAGCCTCTGTTATCATCCCTGTTCGGAACCGGAAAGAGACGATTGGAGAGGCCATGAAAAGCGCTCTATCACAGGAAGCGGATTTCCCGTTCAATATCATCGTTGTTGACAATCACTCGTCAGACGGAACAACAGCTATTCTTACTAATCTCGCCAAACAGTTTCCTTCCCTGAAGCACATCGTCCCGGAGAGGGATGATCTTGGCATCGGTGGTTGCTGGAATGAAGCCCTTCAAAATAAAGCCTGTGGCCGCTTTGCCGTTCAGCTCGATTCGGACGATCTCTACAGTAACATTCACACCCTGCAGAAGATGGTTGACATGCTTCGCCAGAGAGATTACGCCATGGTGGTCGGCTCCTATGCCCTCGTCGATTCCAGGTTGGAGGAGATTCCACCCGGCCTTATCGACCACCGCGAATGGACCGATGAGAACGGTCATAACAATGCGTTGCGCATCAACGGTCTGGGGGCCCCGCGTGCTTTCGACACCCATCTGATGCGGAATATCGGATTTCTCAATGTGAGCTATGGTGAGGATTACGCAGCAGCGTTGCGAATCTGCAGAGAGTACCGCATCGGACGGATCTATGAGAGTCTATACCTCTGCCGGCGCTGGTCGGGAAATACAGATGCGACTCTAAGTGTTGAAGAGGCAAACCGGAATGATGCTTTTAAGGATAAAATCCGGACGGGGGAGATTCTTGCCCGGCAAAAGATGGCAAAAGAAAGGAAAGCGGAATGATTCCATCTTTCCAATATTCCATTTCATTGGCACTCATGGGAATGATCATCCCGCATTAGAGGGAACGCTTATCTTTTCTCATCGGCCAATTTCAGATATCGCACCAATGCAGCACCTCCGGAAATGAGCCCTCCGAGGAGGATGAATCCGAGAAAAAATAATTTTGCCTCTCCTGCCAGGCCAAGACCGGCAGTCCCCGCTCCTCCTCCTATGAGGAAACCCAGCGGTACGGTGAGCGAGACGGCTACATTCTTGATATGAGGGGATCCTATCCTTGCAAGAGCGGCAAAACCCGCGGGGAAGAAAGCGGTGGCAAGGATGGGTTGTAAAAAGATGACCGGTACGATCCATTGTACCGGTACGATTCCCATCATTGCTGTGGCCAGCCCCGTAGTTAAAAAGACAGTCTTCAGAGTCTGTTTTACGCCCAGACGGTCTGTCATCCACCCTGCAAGAAAGGAGGTGGCCAGGGGAGATATTCTTGAAAGGGCGAGTAAGGTGTTAGCCCAGGTCCGATCTATCCCTTTCTCCGAAACCAGATAGAGGGGGAGCATCGAATAGACGCCGAAACTCGCGCCGACGCCTAAAGAGAAGAAGGCCATCATCAGCAACAGAGAGGGTTCTTTCAGTAGGCTCTTTAGAGTCCTTAAATTAGGGGCTTCACCGGAGAAACTCCCTCCCTTTCCCCAGAGGGCAAAGACTGCTCCCGCCATCAAAGAAGCCACCCCGATGACAATCAATATGCCCTGCCATGAACACCATCCCAGGAGAACCTCCGTAAGAATGGGAGCCACGATAAAACCGAGATTGGGGGCCAGTTCATGAATGGCAATGGCCTTTCCCCAATGGCGCTGACTGACTAAACTCGTTAAGGTTGAAATTCCGGAGGGAAGATAGAATCCGGCCGCCAATCCCAAAACGAAAAGCCCGGACCGGATCCCCCAAGGGTGACGGGTCGCACCGACTAAAAAGAGAGCCCCGCCTACTGCCAACGAAGAGAGAATGATCGCCCGCCTGTGATCGAGACGGGAAGAGACGAAACCGGAGAGAAACAATCCCACGCAATATCCCAGCGTGATGAGGAAAAAGAAAGATCCTGCCTCATCATGCCCTATCTTCAGATCTCCTTCCACCGTGGGCATCAGGGGAGAGAGAATAATCCTCGAAAGAAAGTTGATGAAGAAGATCCCGACGAGAAAGAGGATCGGCCCAACATAGGGCAGAAAGGATTGGGAGGCATTTCTCTCCAGTTCTTCTGCATTCGGAACTTCACTCTCTGCCATAGTGGTGAATCCTCTTTTGCGATCGGATAGGGATATCCGACCGATGATCTCTCAAAGCTCATCCTTCAGGTCCATCTTCGTCCCCTCGTTTCATTAAACCTTTTATTAGATTTACATCGTCAAGTCAACCCTCCAATCCATTCAGACATTACATTTTTCCTTTGACACCCATTGCTCTTCTTCCTATAATGCTTTCGCCAGAAAGGATTTTCGAACATATGAAAGTTAGGGATATCTTTAATCGAGTCCACTTCATCAGCGCTATCCTGGCGTCCACCTTTTTAGCGTTCCAGCTCATCATCATCTCTGTCAATGTCATCCTGAGGTTTGGTTTTAATTCAGGCATCTCCTGGATGGAGGAAATCTCAAAAGATGTCCTGATGACAGCCTTCACCTTTTTAAGCATGGCAATCGGAGTGAAACTCGATTTACATATCAATGTCAACCTTTTCCCTAAAAAGACTCCTCAATGGATCACCACGGCACTGCTAAAGCTTAAACATCTTATTCTCGTTGCGGTCGGCTTTGTCCTCGCCTATTACGGTACCTTGCTGATATTTGGAATCAAGGCAAGGATTGCTTCCATCCCGATATTACCGGCCTATCTCCAATTTATCATGATGCCTCTGGCGGGGGTATTGATCGTCTTCGATTCGATCATGAATCTGTTTGGCCTCGAAACCGATCATCAATATCTCGATCGAAAATTCATGAGCGCTGGAGAAAAGAGATGATGATTGACCGTCCGGCCATCACTCTCTTGCTCGGCACATTTGCTGTCCTCGTTTTATTGAGGGTACCGATCACTTTCTGCCTGGCCATGGCCGCCATCTTGACGGGTATCTATTTAAGTATCCCATTAGAAGCCATCGTCAAAGTGATGGCCGATGGGGTCATGAATTTTTCCCTCCTCGCTATCCCCTTCTTTATTATTATGGGAGAAATCATGAATGAAGGGGGCATCTCCCGCCGGATTGTCAATTTAGCCAACCTCTTTGTGGGAAGGCTCCCGGGCGGGCTTGCCCTGGTTAATGTCCTTGACAGCATGTTCTTTGGAGGCATCTCCGGGTCTGCTGTCGCTGATGTCTCCTCCCTCGGTTCTATTGTGATTCCAATGATGAAGAAACAGGGATACGATGATGAGTTTGCCGTAGGGTTGACCGTCTGCTCAGCTTGTCAGGGAATCATCATTCCACCCAGTCATAACATGATCATCTATGCCTTTGCCGTGGGTACGGCCTCCCAGTTGGCAGGCGGGTCGTTGTTAGTTCTCTCCGTTGGTAAACTTTTCTTGGGAGGTTATATACCTGGGATACTGATGGGCCTCACCATGCTTGTAATCGCTCTGGTCATTGCCATTAGAAGAAAATACCCGAGAGGAGAAGGCCATACGTTTAAAGAAGCCATGGTGATCCTGTTGGATGGGTTTCTGGCAATGTGCACAGCCCTTATTGTAGTGGGGGGTGTAGTGATTGGTGTTTTTACTGCCACCGAAGCGGCTGCCTTTGCGGTCATCTATGCCTTTATCATCACCTTTTTTGTCTACAGGGAAGCCCCCCTTCTCAGGTTTGTAAAGGTCCTTTACTCTTCTCTCAAGACCTTGGCCATCGTCATGAGCCTCATCGCTGCGGCAAGCGCTTTTGGATATCTGCTCTCACGTCTGCAGGTGCCAAGACTCACTACCGAGTGGCTGCTCTCGATCACAGATAATTATTATCTGCTGCTTCTTCTGGTCAACATCATGCTCCTCATCCTGGGATGCATCATGGATATGGCGCCTCTCATTCTCATCTGTACGCCCATCCTCTTTCCGGTTCTTGTTTTAAAGATGGGAATGGATCCGGTACACTTCGGCATCATGCTTCTCATGAATCTTTCCATAGGACTCTGCACCCCTCCGGTGGGGGCGGCCCTATTTGTGGGAAGCGCAGTGGGAAAAATCTCCATAGAAAGGGCATCAAAAGGTTGCATCCCTTTCTATATTTCGATGCTTATAGCGTTGATGCTCGTGACCTACATTCCTGCCATTACGATGACACTGCCGAATTTATTCATGCCTGGGAAATAAAAGAAAAGGGGCAAGAGCCAAAAGGCCTTTGCCCCTTTGGTAAGGCTCGAAAGGGTCTTTACTTCACAGCCCTGATCTTGTTAACCACTGCGATAATCTCAGGCGGCTGCTTGTCATAGAGAGGCTTCATGGCGTCCATAAATTTCTGTTTTTCCTGTGAAGTCACTTCCATGATCGTATTTCCTTTTTCGCGGACCGTTTTTTCAGCTACCTTTTCAAATTCATTCCATAATTTGATCTGGTAGGGCTGGGCATCTTGCATTGCCTTCTTGATGATCGTCTGCTCCTCTTTCGATAATTTATCAAAGACCTTTTTGCTTGCAATCATAATCTCAGGAACTCTCGTATGCTCATCGGTGATAAAAAACTTTGCCACCTCGTAATGGCTTGTCGAGAGATAGCTTGGCCAGTTGTTCTCCGCACCATCAATCACACCTGTTTGAAGGGCAGAATAGACCTCGCCAAAGGCCAATGGTGTCGCCACAGCACCAAGAGCTTCCACCAACCCCACCATCAAAGGTGCCTGCTGGACTCGGATCTTCATCCCCTTCAGGTCGGCAACTGCCTTGACCTGCTTTTTAGTATAGAAATTGCGTGAGCCGGCTTCAAACCATCCGAGGCCGATAAAATTACTGGCTTCGAGTTTCTTGAAGATCTCCTGGCCAATGGGCCCATTCAAGACTTTCCACATATGCGCCGCGTCACGATAGAGATAGGGAAGCTGGAAGGCATCGAGATCTCTGACGAAGGCAGACACCGGCGAAATACTCACTCGAGTAAAATCGATCGCTCCTAATTGGACTTGCTCAATCACCGCCTTCTCTTCGCCCAACTGTTTACTGTGATAGACTTCGACCACCAGTTTTCCATTGGAACGTTCTTTCACCAGTCTCGCAAATTCATAGTCCCCTTTTGTGGTGGGATAATCCTGTGGATGCGTCTCACCAAGTTTTAACACCTTCTGTGCAAAAACTGCGGCGGGGCTGCCTGCGAGAATAAAAGTGCCTAACCATACAGATAAAAGAACAATAAATAACTTTTTCATCTTTGCCTCCTTTCATAAGTGGGTAATATCGGTTCAAATGCTATACCAACTCCTGTCCACTTGTCAAGAAATGTAACACATTGAGGGTGGGGGGTAATGTTAAAGGTGGCAGAATTCCTATCGCGACTTCAAAAATTCTTCACGGATTGGGGTGAAGGCATCGATTAGGCGCGCCTTTGTTGTAAGCAACTGGATACTATGGGGTATATCGGGTGGTACGGTAAAGATGTCTCCCGGACCCAAACTGGTCACCTCGTTCCCCAGGATAACATTGACCTCTCCGGAGACCACATACGAAATCTGCTCATGTGGATGAGAATGGGGCGGATCAGGTTGAGAAGCCGGCCCGTCTTCGAAATCCATGGCCACCATCATGAGATTGGGGAGACGTGCAAGATACCGTGTTCGTCCTTTCGCAACGACTTCCGGTGTCACTTCCGAACTCTTAATGATTCCCATGTAAGTATCCTTTCTAGATAAATTTCCCTCATCATAAAAATCGAAAACCTAACTGTCAAGGGCGATAAAAAAGGCCGGTGAAAAACTACCGGCCTTTAAGGATACTGATATGTTCTGATGAGCCGTTTTATGTCGTGCTCAGGACCAGCGTATCGATCCGCAGGTCGAACAATGGGTTGCATGGGGGAACATCCATCTCATGGACCTCACCTCCT
>JASEHH010000237.1 GCA_030017685.1 Thermodesulfobacteriota bacterium
ATTGGCATAAGGCCTGCCGAAGGCCTTTCGGACCTCTTCATCGTGAGACTCGGGAGAGATTTCGATATTAAAATATTTTACGGATTCAGCGATCCTCTCCAGTTGGTCCCTTGAGGGAAGAACGAAGAATTCGAAGGCGATGTGATTGTCGATCGGTTTTGTCTTCATCTTTCGAAGAAAGTTAAAACCATACTCTTCCCCTGGCTGAAAGATATCACCGATGATCATGATGGGGGCATTGAGGTGCTCCGAGATATTGAAGATATCCTGGGCTAACAGCACGGGATCCCGGTAGGCCGGTTTTGTGCGATTGGCCATCGACCGGAAAGTCCGGGATGACCCCCCGCAGGTTTTGCAGTGGTAGGTACAGCCACGGCAGGTGAAGACAGCGGTTACGGGATAGGAATACCAGTCGATAAAGGGCTGGTAGCCAACAGGGTCCATATATCTGACAACCTTCTTCATTATATGGCGATAATCGATCGTAATATCATTGAGGTCTTCCGGCACATAGGTGATGGGGTTGACATGGATGCCATTTCCTCCATCCCGGTAGGTGAGGTTGGGAATGTTTTTAAATTCTCTTTTTCCCTTGAGCGTCTTTAGTAATTGGAGAAGGGGTTTTTCCGTGGAGTCTCCTCTCATTACAAAATCGACGAAAGGGTAGTTGCGCAGAATCTCTTCGTGATAGTAGGTGGCAGAGAGTCCGCCCAGGATGACAGGTATATCAGGATGGAACCGTTTGATCATCTCTGCCAGGGCCAGCGCTCCGTGGACATGGGCCATCCAGTGGAGACCGAGACCGAAGGCAAGAGGCTTGTTCTTACGGATGAGCTTCTCCACGTCGAATCCCCCGTCCTTGAGCATCTTCAGGGCGACATTGATGATCCTGACCTTCAGGCCATGGCGTTCCAGATATTCCGAGAGGCTGGCAAAACCGATGGGGTACATCTCAAAGACAGGGGTGGAAGGCACCACATCGCTGATGGGGCCGTATATTCCAGGTCTCTTTCTGAAATCGTAATAAGTGGGTGGATGAAGAAGGATTAAGTCAGCCGTTGCCATTTTCACTTCTGTGGAGCTCCGCCTTTGGGGCGGGGGGCTTCTTGTCTTGGGGGAGCGGATTTTTCCGGTTCGGGATATTTTGAACGAAAAGCTTCAACCATCCTTCCAATCTCAGGGTGGTCTTTGATCTGTTCGCCGAGAGCGGTGAGGTTGTGGACGAATTCATTCCTGCCCTGGAGTTGTTGGAGGATCTGTTCAGCCTCCCCTTTGACCTTTGTCCTCAGGGCCTTCGGTTTTTCAGTATCCTGGGTTTTTAAGGAGGCGATGAGGTCTCTCAGGTTCTGGATGAATTCCTCCGGAAGGCTTATGTTATATAGTCGGGCCAGATGGAAGATGCGTGAATAGAGCCCGAAATTGTGTTGCATCCATGTCTCAATCTCCGTCGCATCGGAGAAAGCGGCTCTCTCCTTGAATTGGTTGAGACTGCTCTCAAAGGATCTTTTTTCCGAAGAATTAAAAAAATTGGCCTCATTGCTGTAGAAGGCGAGATCAAGCCTTCCTCCGTATAATCCCTTGGGAGCCATCTGGGTGATCAGACTTTTATTGATGACAGGAGGGTAGGGGAGATTGACACCTGTATGGCCGCCCACGATGAGATGGATCCCCGGCACGGTCTGAGCCAGCTCCACATCCTTGGGATAGCCAAGATGGCTGAGGAGAATGATCAGGTCGGTTTTCGGTTGGAGCTCTTTGACCATGGCCTGAGCGGTTTCAGTGGGAGAACGAAGCAAGAGTCCTTTTTTTCTGGGATCGTATGGGTTTGGCAAAGTATCGGGCGCGAGGAGACTGAAGATCCCGATCCTCAGGCCATTGCTTTTCTTAATGAGAGAGGTCTGAAAAACAGGCTTGCCCGTGGCCTCATCGATGATATTGGAGGAAAGAAATGGGAAGTTTGCTTTCCTGGACATCTCCAATAGAAACTCTTTCCCCAGGCTGAGATCGTCATCTCCGATAGCCAGAACATCGTAACCCATGAGATTGAGGCTATCGATGATCAGTTTTGCCTTCTCGGTCGCCATCTTCATCTCATTTTCAGGAACAGGCGCTGAATATTTCTTAAAGAGAAGGTCGCCCGCATCAAAAATGAGCAAATCCTTTCCCCCTTCCTCACGAATCTCCTTGATCCATGTGCCCCTTCTGGCCAGACCGCCAAAACGCGTCCTCGGGTCTCAGGTAGGGCAGGGATCGATCTCACCAT
>JASEHH010000096.1 GCA_030017685.1 Thermodesulfobacteriota bacterium
GCGGCTTAAAGTTTCAACTATCGATTTCAGAATTTTTATGCAACGTTAAGGTAAACTATGGACTTGCCCATATTGTAATCGCAACTGTACCCTTGGAGACGCTGATATCCGACAGATTTCAAGTTACAAACATATCTCCGAGGAATATGGGTACTATTATGGCATCTTGACAATAATTGTGTGCCCAAATCCTAAATGTAGGCAACAAACAATTTCCTTGGTTGTTTTTCAATACAATGCAAGCAATCAACAATTGGGGGAAAAAGTGTACTCCTGGCATCTTAAGCCAGAATCAGAGGCTAAGCCCTTCCCTGATTATATTCCAGCACAATTACGTAATGATTATGAAGAAGCGTGCCTCATCAAGAATAAAAGCCCCAAAGCCTCTGCGACCCTCAGCAGGCGTTGTCTTCAGGGCATGATTCGTGATTTTTGGGGAATCAAAAAAAGCCGCTTGATTGACGAAATTGAAGATCTCAAGGCGAAAGTCGATGCTACAACATGGGAGGCTATTGATTCTGTACGCCATGTGGGCAACATTGGTGCCCATATGGAGAAAGACGTTAACCTTATAATCGATGTCGATCCTGACGAAGCCGGTCTTCTTATCTGGCTTATCGAAACTCTATTTCAGGAATGGTATGTTGCACGATATGAGCGTGAAACAAAGATGAAAGCTTTGGCGAAACTCGCTGACGAAAAGAAAGCAGCAAAGGACTCTTCCCAACAAAAAGATCCAGCCGACAAGCAATAGCCGGCGGCAGCTAATGCTTGCGGCTAATCTTGATCGTTAGGGTGAATAATGAATAAACGATTATCCCAAATTGGCATATTAATATCTGTGTTGCTTCTTAACTCATCGCTTGTCATTAGCGCTGAAACATTCAATGCGGCATGGGTAAAGCAGCAGGCACTTAAAGTAGCATCACAGTATGCAAATTCAATCTCTTGCGATACTTTGATAGAAGAAAATAATCTGCTTGCGCTGATTCCTTGGAAGAACCAAAAAGATTTGGACGAACGAGAAGATGCAGAATACGCCCTAATCTGGCATGGTGATATTGGTTGCTATGGTGGAACGGGAACGTTTAACCCGCATATAGCCATTATAAAAATCAGAACTGGCAATAGTTTTTTTGTTGACCCGTTAGTATCATCGCCAGTGGTGAAATTTGATGTTCCTGTTCACAGAATCACTGGGATAATAAAGTATTCCGAGAAGGAGCTTTTATTAAGCGCAAAGGATTGGGGACCCAATGACCCTCATTGTTGTCCATCAATACCTGTTCGAATTCTTCTCAAGCGAGATGCCAAAGGGAACTGGAAATATATAAAGAAAACAAAAGATCCAAATTAGCCCTAACCATTAAATCCAGCCGACTCGTTTCAGGAGACTTGGTACCAGGCAAGGGTAATTAGGTATTGGTTAAAACGGATGGGGGAAAATGTGGTCAAGGGGAAGAAACGAAAATACCGTGTTTCCGTTGCCTGCCCCCCGTCTTATTCGTGAGCGGCTCTATCGGATCACCCCAAAATCCGGTTCCTGGGGAGCCGTGTCGTTGAGAAAGTTTATTACCACTAAAATTGCGATCGCAATTTTAGTGGTAATATTGGGTCGATGAAAAGTTTGGAGTTTGGGCTTCTAATAAAGACGAAAGAATTTTTGGAGTGGCGCTGTTCCTTCAATTTCCTTTGCAACGATAAAATTGACATAGGGCGAAACCTCGAAAAGTTCGGAGATAAAGTCAATTTCAGATTTACAGTCGAAAGGATGGATAAAACAGCTTTTTTGTAACTGGTGAAATCCCAGTTGTTTCAACTTGCTCCGAAGCGCCTCCCTCCCTTGCTTCTTTCGTTCGGGAATGTCAAATATAACGATGCGCCAATAGCCGTCCCATTTCATAGGCCTTTTAATGACTATTTTGTCGAGATTGAAATGCAATATGCGTTTTTTACCATCTTCGGAAAGAGTTAAAATCTGCTGGCCTTCCTTTTCAGCAATGGAAATGAAACGCTTTCGGTAGAGGTAAGAAAGTGATTTGGTTAAAGGCTCACTCCTTTTTACACGACACCTTTTTGAAACCAGATTAAGCAGAGGCCGAAAGGCCTTGGGTATGACAGGCATAAGAAAAGCGGCAGGGATAATGACACCCTCGGCAATCATTGATAAAACCTCCTTGGCTAACTCGCCCCTCGGGTGGGACCGGAAATCTAAACCTCTGGTAAGTTGATTCCCTTTTGCGATCTTCTGCTTTGTTTTCATGTAAACACCTCTTTTAATTACCACTAAAAATGCGATCGCAATTTTAGTGGTAATTAAAGTTTAGATATGTTGGTTGTGGTCCTGCATAAAGGAGGGTTTATTTGAGGTTGGCGTTGTCATCCCTCAGAGTCTCTGTTTCTATATCTTAATCAACTCATAATTCCTTGTGCCCAATCCGATCTCTTCTCCATAGGTAAGCTGAATATTCCAATCCACCTCGGGGTAAATCGCGCGAAATTTATCTCTCCCCGCTTCCCAGTTCTTCGTCAGTTTCGAGGACCGATTTCCCTCTTCCTGATTGACCAGATCGACCGAAGCCTGATCGATGGCCACAGGGTCGTCAGAGGCAAGGATTCCGATATCATTGACAATCGGTGTGTCGGAGAAACCGTTACAGTCACAGGCAGGGGAGATCTGGGTGAGGAAGTTGAGGTAGAGGGCCTTCCCCTTTTTCTTGTGAACGGCTCCATAGGCGCACTCCACCATCTTCTTTTGAAAGAGAGGGATTGATTCATTCCACTGGATCTGGATGGCTCCGGCGGGGCAGGTGAGAATGCACTCTCCGCACCCAATACATTTTTTTGAATCGATGAGAGCGACCGGATGTTTACCTTTGCCCTCCACTTCAGGGGAGATCATCGAAATGGCTCCCGAAGGGCACCAGGGAAGACAGGTCTCGCACCCTTTACACGCCTTCTCTTTAACTTTAGGCGAGATGTTTGAATGCTGACTCAGCTTTCCTTCACGGCTGGCGCATCCCATTCCCAGGTTCTTTAACGTTCCTCCGAACCCCGACAGCTCATGCCCCTTAAAATGGGTCACGCCGATCAGGACATCTGCCATATGAATGGCATGGGCAACGGAGACAGTCTTGAAGATGGGTTTATCGATTTTGACTTTAACCGCGCTGTTTCCTCTCAGGCCATCGGCGATGAGGACAGGAGCGTTGACCGCCGATTCGGTAAAACCGTGTTGATTGGCAGTGGTGAGATGGGAGACCGCCTCGCTCCGGGTCCCGATATAGAGGGTATTCGTATCGGTCAGGAAGGGTTTCCCTTTATATTCCTTCACCCGGTCCACGACTTTTCGTAAAAAGATGGGCCGGACATAGGCGGTATTCCCTTTTTCTCCGAAGTGGAGTTTGATTGCGACCAGGTCTTTCTCTTTGATCTTTCCTTTCAGGTCGGTCCGGTCGAGAAGGGTGTCGAGCTTATCAAAGAGCGTCCTTTTCGATTCAACTTTCAAGTCAGAAAAGAAGACATGGCTTTTCATAGGTTATCCTCCGTGCCGAAATTCTAAGAGAATCCCAGAAGTGTGTCAATGTCAGGTGGTTTTCTCACTCGCTATCACATTTTGCAACCTCGTGCTTTTTAGGATTGCCTAGAAAATAAAAGTCTAAGGTCCGTAGGCAAGGGCAAAGAGGCCGGTTTTGTTAATAGGTTAGGTCAGTGGTGTTTTACCCTAACCCTTTGACATTTCACCAACCTGGCTTCATAGCCCTAACCCCTTCACTTTGCCTAAAAGACCATTTCCATTATCCAAGGGTGACACATCTGTCATGGAAAAGGTCTGGAATTTGGGTTCCTTAACGGAGTATAAGCTGCACGGGCGAGGGTTGATTTTATTTGGGGAATAAGGTAGTTAATATTACTGTTTCCATTCCGATTCGGAGGGTAAAAGAAAGGAGAGAAGATGAAACGATTTGAACCGAACCACATCCGCAATATCGGGACTTTTGGACATGGCGGAGAGGGGAAAACCTCCCTGGTTGAAGCCATCCTCTTCAATACGGGAGAGAATACACGCCTGGGAAAGGTGGATGATGGTTCCTCTTTGATGGATTTTGAACCGGAAGAGATCCACCGGAAGATCAGCATCAGCGCCTCGCTTGCCCATTTCGAATGGGACAAACACCGATTTTATCTCATCGATACGCCCGGGTATGCCAACTTCATCGCAGAGGCAAAGGCCTCGATGAGAGTCGTGGATGGAGCGGTGATCGTCGTGGGGGGAAATTCCGAAGTGAAGGTCCAGACCGAGACGGTATGGGGATATGCGAATGAGTTTCAGGTTCCCCGGGTCCTCTATGTGAGCAAGATGGATACGGAGCGGGCCGATTTTCTGAAGGTAGTGGAGGATGTGAAGAAGCGTTTTCCCTCCCAGCCCGCTGTCCCTGTACAGTTCCCCATCGGAGGAGAAAAGAATTTCAGGGGAGTGGTCGATCTGATTGAGAAGAAGGCCTATTTCTACCGGGAGGACGGAAGCGGGCAGTTTGAATTGAAAGAGGTCCCCTCCGAATTGAAAGAAGAGGTGGACCGGCTCCGCGAAAAGATGATAGAAGCCGTTGTGGAGATGGACGATCAACTGATGGAGAAATATCTGGAGTCCGCAGAGATCTCGACAGAGGAGATCCTTCAGTGCCTCCGGAAGGGGACGATGGAAAGAAGGCTGGTGCCGGCCGTCTGCGGTTCCTCCACCCGGAATATAGGGACCCAGCCTCTTCTCGACCTGATGATCCGCTGTTTCCCTTCGCCTCAGGAGAAAGGAGCAGCTCAGGGAAAGAATGTGAAGACAGGAGAGGTTGTTTCGAGGGAACCGAAGGAAGATGGCCCTCTCTCCGCTTTCATCTTTAAAACGATCGCCGATCCCTTCGCAGGGAAGTTGAGCCTCTTCAGAATCTATTCGGGGAGCATCAACGCCGATTCGACCGTTTACAATTCGAAAAAAGATGTAAAGGAGAGGATTGGCCAGATTTTCTTGCTGGAGGGGAAAAAGCAGAAGCCTGTGGGGTTTGCCAGCGTGGGGGACATTGTCGCCGTGGCCAAATTGAAGGAGACCACCACTGGCGATACCTTCAGCGATGAGAAGAACCCCGTTATTTTCGGAGAGACCAAACTGCCCCTGCCCATGATCTCCTATGCACTCACACCCAAATCGAAAGGAGATGAGGAGAAGATCGCCGCCTCCCTTGCCCGAATCCATGAGGAAGACCCGACGATCATGGTGGGCAGGGATGAACAGACCGGAGAGATTCTTCTTTCCGGAGTGGGGCAGACCCATGTGGAGGTGATCGTTGAGAAGTTGAAGAGAAAGTTCGGAGTAGAGGTGAACCTGAGCACTCCGAAGGTTCCTTATAAAGAGACGATCCGCGGATCGAAGCAAGGAATCATCTACCGCCACAAAAAACAGACGGGCGGCAGGGGACAGTTTGCAGAGGTCCATTTAGATATCTCTTCTCTCCCCCGGAGCGGAGGCTTCGAATTTGAAAACGGACTCGTGGGGATGAATGTGCCGAGAAACTTTGTCCCTGCGGTGGAGAAGGGGATTGCCGAGGCCATGCAGAGCGGGGTCCTCGCAGGCTTTCCTGTGGTCGATGTGAAAGTCCGGTTTTACGATGGAAAGTCCCATGAGGTCGATTCTTCCGAAATGGCATTTAAGCTTGCGGCGATCATGTGCTTCAAAAAAGGGGTACAGGAAGCCAACCCCGTATTGCTCGAGCCGGTCATGAAGGTCGAGGTGACCGCCCCGGACGAGAACATCGGCGATGTGATCGGCGATCTGAACAGCCGCAGGGGAAGAGTTTTGAAAGTCGATGTAAAGGGAAATTACCAGATGATCCAGGCCAATGTCCCCATGTCAGAGATGCTCAAATATGCTCCGGACCTCAACTCCAAGACGGGCGGGAGAGGGACCTTCACCATGGAATTCTCCCATTATGAGGAAGTGCCTGCCCAGTTAGCGGAGAAGGTCATCGCCCAGGCCAAGAAGGATAAGGAGAAGGAAAAAGAGAGTTAATCGAGAAATCAATGAAAATTGAAAAATGCAAAATTAGCATTTCAAAGTGAAAAACTAATAATATTTTACATTTTGCAATTTGCAATTTACATTTTGCAATGGTTTTTTAATATGCGTGCTGTCATCCAGAGAGTGAAATCGGCTGAGGTTCTGGTGGATGGCCATGTGTCCGGTAAGATCGGAAATGGACTCCTGGTCTTCGTGGGTGTGGCCAGAGGCGATGGAGAGGAAGACATCTCCTATCTGATCTCCAAACTCCCTGACCTCAGAATCTTTGAGGATACCTCTGGAAAGTTCAACCTCTCTTTAAGGGAAATTAATGGAGAGATGCTGGTCGTCTCCCAGTTCACCCTTTATGGCGACTGCCGGAAGGGAAGAAGACCCTCCTTTACAGAAGCAGAAGACCCCATTCTTGCCAGAGACCTCTATGAACGATTTATCCTTAGATTGAGGGAAGAGAACATCCCTGTCCAGACGGGGGAGTTCCAGGCCAGGATGGAGGTCCACCTCATCAATGATGGGCCTGTCACACTTATACTGGATAGTAGAAAGTAGAGAGTGGAAAGTGAAGAGGCATATTATTACCCTCTGCTTAATCAGCTTTTTTACTCTACCAACCCTAATCTGTGAAGCCCAGACTCCGAGGGGAGGAAAGGAGGCGGGAATGCAAGGGATCAGGGAGCCTGCCGTATCAGGGATGTTCTATCCCGACAGACCGGAGATTCTTTCCAGGGATGTTAAAAAATATTTAGAGAATGCAAAGAGGGAAAAAATTGACGGTGAGGTCATTGCCCTTGTCTCACCCCATGCGGGATATATGTATTCAGGGCAGGTGGCGGCTCACGCTTACAAATTGATCGAGGGCAAGACCTTCGATTCCATCGTTGTCCTTGCACCCAGCCACCGGGTTGACTTTAAAGGCGCCTCCCTCTATGACCGGGGAGGATACCGGACTCCGCTGGGCCTCGTCCCCGTCGATGTTGAACTATCGAAGAGAATGATGGAGAAATGGAAGGGGATTCGGTTTCTTCCGGAAGCTCATGGTCAGGAGCATTCCCTGGAGGTTCAAATCCCATTTCTTCAGGTCATTTTAAAATCGTTCAAACTCATCCCCATTGTGATGGAGCCTTACTGGAGCCGCGAGACCTGCCAGTCTCTTGCTCAGGCCATCGCCGATACGATCAGAGGGAAGAATATCCTTCTCATTGCCAGTTCTGATCTCTCCCATTTTCATTCCTATGAGAAAGCCGTTCAATTAGACAAGATCGTCCTGCAACATATTGAGCGGTTTGACGTGGAAGGGTTAAACCGTGATTTGAAGGAGGGTCGCTGTGAGGCCTGCGGCGGAGGGCCTGTCATCACGATGATGCTGGCGGCAAAAGTATTGGGAGCCACACGGGGCAAGGTTCTCAAGTATCTCAATTCGGGAGATGTGACAGGGGACCGGAGCCGTGTGGTAGGGTATGCGGCGGCTGTCTTTTATAAGGCGGCAGGAGGAGAAGAGAAGATGAAGGGAGAAAAGAAAGTCGGTATTGATCTGGGATTGAGCGAGGGAGAGAAGAAAACACTCCATCAGATCGCAAAGACGGTGATTGAGAACAAGGCAAAAGGAAAGCACGTTCCCGAATTTAAGATAGACTCCCCTGTTTTAAAGGAGAATAGGGGAGCCTTCGTCTCCCTCCATAAGAAGGGGCAATTGAGGGGATGTATCGGAAACATCGAAGGCAAGGGCCCCCTTCATAAGACGATCGAGGAGATGGCAGAGGCGGCTGCATTCCGTGACCCCCGTTTCACACCCGTGGCGGAAAAAGATCTGTCCGAACTTGAAATTGAGATCTCGGTTCTCACGCCGTTAAAGAAGATCATTGACATCAATGAGATCGAGGTGGGGAAACACGGAATCTATATCAAGAAGGGATGGTACTCCGGCCTTCTCCTTCCACAGGTTGCTACGGAATATGGATGGGACCGCAAAACCTTTCTCGAACATACCTGCCAGAAGGCCGGCCTTCCTTCCAGCGCGTGGAAAGATAAGGATATAGAGATCTACATCTTCTCGGCGGATATTTTTTAGAGGGAAATGCTCCGGAATTCTACGATGTAGTCCCTGGGGATAGACCGGAGGGTGGAAAGCCGATTTTCGAAAGTTTTAGAATTGCGGGTTTTTAAAAAAGTATGGGTAACCATCGCTGATTATCAAAAAGAAGTTTATATATTTGTCTGGAACGTATGTAGTGATTCCATAAAAGGTTCCGCTCTAAACCTTTCTCAACCCGCCTTTCCCCCCTCCGGTCTATCCCCCCATTGAAAAAAGGGGGGGGTAAAATCTCACGGCAATTTAATCAGATAGATCAGGCCGTAGAGAAAGAGCAAGAGGATGGCGAGAAGCACACCAAGGCCCATCGGTTTTCTATAAAGGTCTTCATCGTAAGGAATTTCCTTCCTCCCATGGGTCCTTTCTAAGAAGGCAAAAGGATTTCGGCTGAGATGGGTGAGATCGTTTACTGCTCTCAAAGATCGCGCCTGAATGCGGAGCCGGAGATCATTTAAAGGCCCCTTGATGAACCCCCCCATCCATTGGAAGACCATCCTGTAGAAGTAATCGAAATCGAGGATAATCCAGGAGTGAGGTGCGAAAACCCCTTTTGCCAGCACAAATACGAGACCTGCCGAGAGGAAGAGTTGAAAGACCCCTATGATATGGGAAAGTGTGTAGGCATGGTAATCGGCCGGGGCATGGGGAAGGATGGAGAAGAGAATTTTCGGATAGATGCCGACCAGAATAGAGAGTGAGGCGATGATGATCATGGCGAGGGTCATATTGAATGGAGCCTCTTTTGCCTCAATCCGGTCATTTTTTGAGAAGAAGGTGAAGGCGCAGAGTTTGGTAAAGGAAAGAAAGGTTCCCACAGAGGCGAGCCTCAACATCCATTCGAGCAGGGGCTGATGGGCCTCTGCCATGGAAGAGATGAGCATTCCCTTGCTCACAAACCCATTGAATCCCGGCGCTCCGGAGATGGAAAGCGAAGCGATCACGCAGGTCGCACAGGTCAAGGGCATTTTCCCCGCGAGACCACCCAATTCCGTTAACTTTCTTTTTCCTGTCATTTGGATCACAGAACCCATGCACATGAAGAGGAGCGTCTTGTAGAGGAGATTGTTGATCAGATGGGCGATCCCACCGTTGACGCTTAAAACCGTTCCCACTCCGATGCCTGCCACCATATATCCCACCTGACTGATGATGTGGTAGGAGATGAGCCTTCGCACATCGTTCTGGAGCAGGGCATAGACCACACCGAAGATAGCCATGGCTCCGCCCATATAGGCGATGAATTCATTTCCGGAGAAACACCTCGCCAGGGCATAGACGCCTGTCTTAGTGGTAAAGACGGAGAGAAAGACGCTTCCGGTCACCGTGCCTTCCGGGTAGGCATCGGGAAGCCAGGTGTGAATGAAAAGGAAAGCTGCATTCAAACCGAAACCGATGAGGATGAAAGAGGAGGCGAGTGAGCTTGCCAAGGGTTGGACAGCAATGCTTCGCGTGGAGACGACATGGAGGATGATCCCTGTCAGCAAGGCGCAACCTCCCAGGATGTGCATAAAAAGATATCTGAAGCCGGCGTCGAGCGATAACTTCTCTTTGCGGTACCAGATGAGAAAGGTGGAGGCAACAGCCATGATCTCCCAGAAGAAGAAGAGGCTGAAGTAATCGCCTGAAAAGACGACTCCGAGAGAACTTCCCATATAGATGAGGGCGGCCACATGCTGTCCATCCTCTTTCACATGAAGGGAGTAGAGGATGGCGAAGAGGCCTATCACGATGAAGATGATCCCCATGGCCAGGCTGAGCCGATCCACTTTGAGAAGGATAAGATCGTAGTTTAGAAAGCGGATCACCCAGTGAGTTCCCATCTTCAGGAGGCAGAGGTCTATGAAGCCTAAGAGTGCGAGGAGAAAAAGGTAAGCCTGCTTGAACCTTCCTTTAAACAAGGGGAGAAGGAGGGCTCCGAGGATGAAGATCAATCCGGGCGGTATAGGGTTAATCATAGAAGTCCTCCTTTTTCGAGGCGAAGGAGGCAACGAACTTCATCACACCCAACAAAAGAAGAGCTCCCACCCCTCCGACGATCACATCGAGGGAGGGTATGTTATGCCACCAGAAATAGACGGGGTCATGTTCCATGAAGAACCCAAGCGGGACACAGAGCCCCACGAGGACGAAGAATATCTTCCGGAGGTTTTTATTCATATTAGTTCATTCCCAGCACGCTCTTTGCGGCAAGCGTTGCGATTTCGAAAAAATGAAAGAAACCATTCGGAAATATTCCAAGGATGATGGAGACCATTGCACAAACGGCAATCGGGATGACCATCCAGAGCGATGCCTCGCTCAGTCCGGAATGAGTTTGCTCCGGAGATTTTTTGAAAAATGAGTGATAGATAATGGGCGCAAAATAGGCGATGTCGAGCAGGGCGCTCGCAAGAAGGACGAAGAGAAAGACGATTTCATTTGCCTCAAGGGATCCGAGGCAGAGATACCACTTGGTGATGAACCCCGCCATCGGGGGGATTCCCGCAATGCCGAGAGACGCCACGGCAAAGGAGGCCATGGTGACGGGCATGGACTTTCCGATGCCGTCGAGTTCGCTCACGTTCTCTTTGTGCGTCTTGACATAGATTGCTCCTGCCACAAAGAATAGGGTGATCTTCATAAACCCATGGGCCGCAATGTGAAAGATCCCGCCTGTGATCCCGCTCTGGGAGAGCAATGCCGCGCCCAGAATGATGATCGCCAGGTTGTTGATCGTTGAGAAGGCGAGCCTCCTCTTCAGGTTGTCCTGGGCCAGGGCGAACATTCCGGAGAGAAGGATCGTGAAGGAGGCAAAGTAGGCGAGAATGATCCAGAGGTCTAATCCGGAGAGGAGCCCTGGACCGAAAACATAGAGGACGACCCGAAGGACGCAGAAAACGCCCGCCTTGACGACTGCCACAGCATGAAGCAGAGCAGAGACCGGAGTGGGAGCGACCATGGCTGTGGGCAGCCATTCGTGGATGGGCATGAGAGCGGCTTTCGTTCCAAACCCTAAGATGAAGGAGGCGAAGAGGAGCCGAAGCAGGTTGTCTGAGCCATGGCCTTCGAGAAAACCGCCCGCCTTAAAATCGAGTGTGCCCGTGAGTATATAGGTGAGCCCCATGGAGAAGATGATCAGGGCTGCTCCCGTGAGGAGATAGGCGAGATACTTCCTTCCTCCAGAGATCGCTTCGCTGGTCTCCTTATGGGCGACAAGCGGGAAGGTCGAAACGGTCAATATCTCATAAAAGATGAAGAGGGTGAGGAGGTTGCCGCTGAAGGCGATGCCCAGCGCTCCGTGCAGGGCAAGGGCAAAGCAGAAGAAAAACCTCGTCTGGGCCCGGGCCTGAAGGCCCCTCATATATCCGATGGAATAGGCCGAAGTTGCGATCCAGAGGCAGGAGGCAAGGGTTGCAAAGAAAAGTCCGAAGGCATCGACCCTGAACTGGAGAGAGACTCCTGGAAAGAGTTCAATCAAAGTCCACTCGATCACCTTCCCTTTGAGCACGGCAGGGATCATCGAGACGACAATGGAGAATTTAACCAGAGAGGCGATGAGGGTCCACCCCTCTCTCAGGTTTCTTCTCCTCTCTCCTGTGAAGAGGATGAGCATTGCCGCAGTCGCAGAGACCGAAACAGCGAGAAATGGACGTATGGAAAAGATTGTTTCCAAAGGTTATCCCTTCATCCTAACCCAGCATAGCTGAAACTAAACAAGTTATTTAAATCCGAAATCCGAATATCGAAATCCGAAACAAATTCGATTTCAAATCAAATTTCTTAAACTTTTTTTGTTTCGAACATTTGAAATTTGGTCATTTGGAATTGTTTCGAAATTCGGATTTCGTGCTTCGAATTTAAACTCGCTTAATTGAAAATAACTTTTTTCTATTTTACCAACCATGATGGTTTCGTAAAAAGTCTGAAAATCCCAATATCAGTCATTCCTGCGCAAGCAGGAATCCGTGCGCCTGCAAGCAGGTGCGATCTAAGAGGTGAGAGTCCTCT
>JASEHH010000238.1 GCA_030017685.1 Thermodesulfobacteriota bacterium
GAGGCAATTGAAGAATTCGGTTTGAAGGCAAGGGATTGTCATTTTCAGGGCGAACAGGGTTAAGAAGAACGGGTTTAGCCCAGGAATACGGGATTTAAGTGGTAGATGCGAGAATGAAAGAGGTAGAATTTTCGGATCTGGGCCGACTTAAGGGAAAAGATCTCCTTCGGGTTATTGAGGAGACATATGCGATAAGGCGGCACAGACCCATGACCACTTCATTCCCTCTGAATGAGGTTAAGAATAAACTTTGGGACTTTAGGTCCCCGGATAATGACAAAGCCGTAAGGGTTTTTAATTCTTTCTTTTCTCACGGCGAGAGTGACCTTGATAATGAACTGAGCGACCCGTTTAAGGAGGATCGTCATTAGGGTCAATTGACCGAGGATCGCGCTCCTTTTGAGTCCTCTGAGTCTAGGTTTAAGGAGGATATCGAGGTCTTCTTTAGCGGTGCTGTTGGTTCTTTCGGAGGCGGGTCGGAGGGCTCGGAGTTTTTGGTAGCGAGGGGTTCCCCGGATGACTTCTGTAATGAGCCTGGGGTGTTGTTTGACAGACATATGTTTAATGAAACCATGGTAGTTGATGAAATAGGGGCAGCTTTGAGAGTATTCCTTTAATCTTGGTTCATTGGAGAAGACACACTGCCTTTGGCAGGTGAAGGTGGCTCTTTGAAAACTGAAATCGAAGCCATTGGGTCGGCAGAGGACACCGCAAGGGGCGAAGGGCCAACCATTTCGGTCATAACCTCTTCGTTTTAAGCCTTCAAGAGAGACATCCTCATTGCGGATGTTATAGTCGATGAGGGGGATGGATCCGATCTTTCTGGTAAACTGGTAGTTATGGAGTTCATCGTATTTGGCATCAGCCACGTCGATTTTGGTGTTGGGATGGTGGCTTGAGAGCTGTTCTTTGAGGGGGATGAATTGATTTCCTTCCTCGGCATTTCCTGAGATGGTAAGGCAACCGGCGGGTAGCTCAAGGCCTAAAGAGAGTTCGATTGATGTCGTCATGATGGCATTGTATCCGAAGACCTTCTCTACCTTATCGGGGTTTTTGGGATTTCTTCTGACCCCGATACGAGCTTCGGTATCGGAGGGTAGTTTGGGGCAGCGAAAGAAGAAGGAATCGATCTGATCGAGGCTGATGCTGTGGAAATTGATCTTTCGGACGATGACATCGAGCCCGTGGTCTTTGAGTCGTTCTTCGAGGCCGAAGATTTTGTTAAAGAGGCTTGGGTGTTCGGGGTCGGCGATTTTAAGAGACAAGGTCATCAGTTCGACTTTTGGTTTTTGGATTTCTTCAGGGAATCGAGTGGAGGGGCAATCGACACGGACCTTGATCTCTCTGCCCAGGGCGAGGCGCTTGGAGTCTTGCAATTTATAAAGGATTCTTCTGCGGACATTCTCGATGAGGCCCTTGAACTCGATGGATTGACATTCGTCACAGAAGTAGGTGCAGCCTTTATAGCGGGAGTAAGAAGGGAAAAGGGTGCCATCGGTGGAGAGGATGCTAAAGGAGAGAAGGCCTAGGAGGCGGACGATCTCGACCAGGACCTGAGCGATTTGGGTATAGAGGGTTTCCCCTAAGCGGTCTTTGAGGTGAGTAAAATCGGCTTCGCAGGGGACGTGATAAGAAGAGATACCCGCATAGAGGCGATAATGTTTTCCTTTCTCCTCATCTCGAACGAAAGAGAGAAAAGTCTTCAGATCGGGAAACTTCTCCAGGTATCGGAACAGTTCGAGGAGGAAGAGGCTGACGGGGTCATAGGCATGACCACCCACAGGGGAATAGGCTGAAGCGACGATGGACCTCACGAAAGAGAAATCGATCAGGGAGGTAACAAAGCGAGCGAGTCCACCGACGATCTCCCCGGAGGGTTTGATCTTGATCCTTCTGGGTATGAAAGAATAATGGGAAAGAAGCCTGCTTGTGGCTTTTGGGAATGGCTGCTGATGTTTTTGGGTGATGACAATACGGATCTGGTTGAGTTTTTGGATCACACTTCCTAAATGGAAGGGAAATAGATTCCTCAATTATTTTAGCCCATTAAGCTATAAGTAGACTCGTTTACGGCACTGTTTGCAGATGAACCTGGGGATATGGACCAAGGTGCCATTGGCGCTTTTGACTGAGTAATAGCCATTGAGTAAGATCCTGGGATGGCCGCAATAGGGGCAGCGATCTGGACGAACGAACCGGGCGTATTTGTGAGCTGGGATGCTTTGGTGATTATGTGAAATTCTCTTTATTTCGCTTT
>JASEHH010000097.1 GCA_030017685.1 Thermodesulfobacteriota bacterium
GGAGTGTCACCCATTTACCCCTTCTTATTTAGCTCATGATCTGGTAGTTAGCGCAAACCATTGGAGTTTCTCATTCTCTCTTCGGAATGGTTCCAGAGCGACCAGTCTTCTTTTCTAAATGAGAGATAGCTGGTATCCCGTTGGCTCCGTGGGATGAGCCATCGGTTTCTAAAAGAGTCGAATAGCACCTTGGCAGGTAGCTCAAAATATCGTGGCCTATTCTCCTGACCGCAGAGGAAATCCGTTGTATTTTGAGCCAAGGGGGCCACAAAGATTTCTCTTTTCACTCCGTGATTCATGAAATCGAGAGACTTCCCGAGTTCTCCTAAACACTTCCGAACCACTTCTCGTTTATTCCTAAAACCCTTACCCCAAGATGCCGTCTTTGCAGTTGGTTTACAATGGGATTGGACATAATGGAGAATATGCTCATAGACACCATTAGAGAAATGAAATTCGCCCCATCCTTGTGTAAAACCCACATTTTGAAAGAAACGTTGGTTGCCCAATTTAAGTCGATTGTAAATTGAAGAACGGCCAAGGGCAGAAGTGGTGGTCAATAAAACCAAATGAGGCTCACGCTGCTTACCGCTAATTAGCGATGTGTTTCCTCGATACTTCTGCCTGAATGCTTGTCTGACCTCATTGCTTAGGGTTAGGAGTGCAATCAACTTGCCGCAAAGGAGCTTTGAGTAAGGTAAAACGGCTCCGAGCACGTAAGCATCCATGACGTGGTAGAGATGATTCTTTTTAGTCTCTTGATCCCATCCGATCCATTTATCTCTATCACGTAACGCAAAAACTGGGTCACTCAGCCCAAATAGTCCAATGAGCTTTCCGTTGAATGAGTCAAGTATCAGAAAGCGGAGCCTTCTTCCATACCCCGATGAAACAGGAATACTCCAATGGAGCGTTGCATAACGAAATAGAAGCTCCTCTTCAGTACCCGGTTTCACCACAATCAGTTTGGGGGAGATTTTTTCTGGTATGACTTCAAAACCATCGGCGATATAGTTGAGGAGAGCCTTTTCTTTCTTTTCGAGTGAAGCTCTTGCCCTTTCAATCTTTGTTAGAACCGCAAGGGAGTGCAATTGCCTCAGCTGATCTTTGCTGGGGTTCGTTGGAAATAACACCCTTCCATGATTTATGGTGAAGCCTTGCTTCTTGAATGAAATTGTAATGAAACGTTTTAATACACTCTCACTTAGAGTATTCATCAAGTTTTCTTTCGCCGCGGTCGTTGGGACTTTGCCCACTTTTCAACTTCTTCCTTATTAAACCGCCATTGATTGCCGATCTTTGAGACAGGGATTTCCCCTTGCTGCGCCCACTTATAGATAAGGTCCTCGCTAATCTGAAGGTATTCAGCAATCTCTTTTACCTTCATCCACCTGTTTTCCAACGATAGTCTCCCAGATTTCCAGAAATTCAGAAAGTCTCGGATGAAATCATAAAGAATCTAAATTAAGATGTCAAATGTTTTTTACAAAGGCTGACCTCAATGTTGAATCATGAAACCTACCACTTCCCCCATTCCATTACGATTGTTCTTTGTTCTTTTTCCACTCTAGATCGGGGGGAGGTTTTAACGAGAAGAATGAATAAGAAAAATGAGTGTCAGGCAATCGTAATAAAGTATTTTTTCTTTTCTTGATTTTAGTCTTCTTCAAATTCTCAATCACTTCCCTGAAAAGCTGGCCTTTACGGAGTCAGCTTTCGACCCCGATCTTGAATTTTTAAATCCCCCCGGAAGTTGACCTATTTATATCAAAAATTTAATTTTATAGCAATTTTGAAATGATTCCATTCCTTAGAAAATAACGTGTCCGTGTCCGTTGACCGTGCCCGTAACTGATAGCATAGCGCATAACCTAACTACGGAAAACAAAGTCCATTTTCATAATGAAGAATGGGGAGGGAAAGGGAAAGGTCGCCATCATGGGGGAAGCGGATTGGGGCAAGGACGGCAGGTTGAGATCGGTAAGAAGCTTACTGGGATTGCCGGTAAGACAGGAGATGTGGAACGTAACGCGTAGGTTGGGGGGCGTCTTGACAGGAGCGGACCGCTAAGTCGAACGGCAATCCCAACACTGAAACCCGTGACTCCCCTATGGGCGATTTCGTATGCTCACTTAATTTGTCTATCGGAATAATAGGGACCACTGGGACCCGTCTGGATATTCCATGATCGGGTCGGGAGGATAACCCAAAAGCACTTTTTTGTGGAAAAGATGCTAAGAGAATAGGGTGCCAGAGACGTTTTACCTTTCTCCAACCTTTTCGCAAATTTCGTTCAAAAAAGTCTCTGATAGCCAAAATCCAGCATTTTGAAGTCTTTTGAGAGTTTCTCCAAGTGACCGGATTAATGCTCTCTTTTTGGCAAGGACGATCATTCCGATAGTCCCGATACAGTGGCATTGAAGCGACAAGGCACAACGTCGGGCCTCACGGTCGTCCAAAATCGCCCAATACTCAGGATTTCTTAATGCAAATGAAAGAACAGCGCTCTCTCCATTACCCAAGTCCCATGCCGCCACACGAGAATCAACGGGAACATTGCCCATGCGCCGTATCCATGAAAGCGAAATGAGTGTCTGAGCGGCAAGGTCCGCTTCTCCTTTGGCTGTGACCTCCTTGATCACAGCCTCCGGCACAACAATATCGTTAAACAACGAAGGGAATAAATCTTCGAGTCCGCTCTTGAAAAGGCAGATAAGCGGAGAGGCGTTAACCACAACGCGATTAATCGGCATGACGAAGGTCTTCCATTATTTCATCAGCAGTAGATTGGAAAGGTGATACACCGAAACGGGCTAATGAGAGAATAAAGTCAGCCCGCGTCTGACCGGCAATCTCAGACGCCTTTTCCTGTGAAACAACCCCCATCTCATACCATTTCACGGCTGCAGCCAGTCGCATTTCTGCTGCGAATTCGGAAGGGCTCTTTCGAATCGCCGAAAACACCGTCTCTGGCAGGTCTATCGTTATGGCTACTGACATAATACCTCCTACAGTATTGACCTAACAATACTATAGTATTATAACAAAAATAGCTATCAAAATCCTAACCCTTTCTTTCGCGCCAGTACCCCAACAATCCAGCGCTTTTCGTCACCTTGAGCATGAGAGCATGAAGGCCAAGCAATTCTAATAAAGTATTTTTTCTTTTCTCGATCACTTCCCTAAAAAGCTGGTCTTTATGAAGTCAGTTTTCGACTCCAAACCTTTATGCCTGCTTCAATTAACCTTAGAAGTTGATCAGTCTAACGGTTCCCATAGAAGTTGAAAAAAGATTTGACCAAGAAAGGAAGTGTGCCTTTTCAAATTCCTAATCGCTGACCGCTGATTCTCCGGCGAGATATCCCGTTGAAAATGCAGCCTGCAGGTTATACCCTCCAGTCATTCCATCCGCATCAATCATCTCGCCGCAAAAAAATAAACCATGCACTATCCGTGACTCCATTGTCTGGGGATTTATTTCTTCTAACGATACGCCCCCGCGCGTGATGGTCGCCTCTTCAATGGGCCTCGGTTTTGTTATATTTATTCTGAAATCTGCAAAACATAAGACGATTCTTTTCCGCTCCTCCCGGTTTATTTTACTACATCGCTTACCCGGCTCGACAGCGCACCGGCGTTCAAAAAGCAGCGCGAACGATTTTGGCAGAGCCTCTTTCAAATACCGTGAAAGGGTGATTGTCCCGCAGGACTCAAACTCCCGTTGAAGGATAGGGTCAAGTTCTTGAGCTGTATCAGCCGGCCTTAATTGCAGTGAAAGGGCAACAGACCTGCCGGCAGCCAGCGCATCGATAACGATCCCGCTAAGAATAAGCACGGTTGGGCCTGATACACCAAAATGTGTGAATAGGATATCGCCTTTCTCTGAAACCTTCTTTTTTCCGTCCACCAACACCGAAAGCGAAATGTCTTTAAGCGTTATCCCCTGCAATTCCTGAAGAAATGGCTCGTCCGACTCAAGCGCAACGAGACCCGGCGTCAGCGGCACAATCGAATGTCCGCATTGTCTTGCCAGCTTGTACCCGTCGCCGGAAGATCCAGTCTTCGGATACGACATGCCGCCCGCGGCAACAATTACTTTTCCGGCATCCAACGTGCTGTGGTCGGCGCATCTAATACCGCCGGCGCATAAGCTTTCTCCAGACTGGAAAATAATATTTGTTACGACGGTATTGTGAAGGATACGAACTTGGTGGTCATCTATATATTGACGCAATACGGCAAGCACGCTTTCAGCGCGATCATCGACGGGGAAAACCTTCCCGTCAGGATCAACCCTCATTTCCAGTCCACGGGAACTGAAGAAATTGATCAAATCGCGGTTCGAAAATACGGTTAATGCCCGATAGAGAAATCTGCCATTCTTCCCAAAGGCATTAACGAATTCCTTCAGGCCAGCCTTGTTGGTGATGTTGCACCGACCGCCGCCCGTCAGGAGCAATTTGTTCCCCAGACGGTGTGTCTTCTCAACGAGTATTACTTTCGCGCCCCGCTCCGCTGCGCGCCCTGCTGCCATCATGCCGGCAGCGCCTCCCCCCACAACAATAATGTCCGGCGTAGCCTGATTCTTTTTGGTGATCATCTCTATAGTTGGTTTATTGGTCAGGGCAACATGAGGGACACATGATGAGCAGTGGAGTCATCGGAGACAGGTAACTCCACTCCCCCTACAGTGCATAATCAAGCTTGATGTCTATATTGGTTCTTGACCTAATGGATAAGGGTAATTCCGCAAACCCTGCCTACCGGCAGGCAGGTGTATTCGGAATGGCCAACTTTTTTATGCACAACACTGCGGTTGCAAGATCAAGGACAAATATTTGACCCCATTTATCTTACCGGATCATGGACACGGTCCAACCTACCTGTTCTTCTTCTCCTTCTTCTCTTTTCTCTTCTCTTTGAGGCTTTTCTGCGGCGCCTTCTTGCTTTCTTTTACCCCTTTGCTTTTCTCTTTCATAACACTCTCCTCTCTTCAGTCTTTCTATTTCTGGGTCCTTCCCTCTTATGAAAAAAAGTGGACATCTGCCATGGGCTACCTGTTATCAGCTAATCGTTTTGTCCCATGTCAAAGGGCTGACCCCTTTGCCGATTTCTATTTGAGCAGCCAGAATCTCCCGGCCGAAATGATCTTGCAGCCATTTTTTCAAGCCCGGAATCCCTTCCATCTCTTTTATCGACCGGGGATTTTTCAAAGCGAAACCATTGATCAAGGCATTGTTCATAAGGATTCCAGGCTCCACCTCTAAATTATTTGCCCGCATATCCCGCCAGGTTTTTAGCGCTTTGACCCTTTTGCGTAAAGGGGATGACAAATCCGGCCTTGCTTCCCGGGGGTACACCGGAAGCTCTTCATCGGGAATGGCCATGGCCCGGTGAATTTCCTGCAGCAGACGTGTCCCATATCTGTCGATTTGCTTCCGGCTCAGGACTTTCCCCGTTTCCAATTCTTCCAGGCGCAAAGGTTTTTTCATAGCCAATTCCAGGAGGAGTTCGTTGCGGAACACCTTGAAGGGGGGAAGATCCGACTTTTGGGCCTGGGCCTCTCGGAATTCCAGCATAGCCTCCAGAACCGCAAGACTCCTGGGATCCAGGAGAAAAGCCCCTTTCACTTTTAGGTAAAGGGGGGCATGGCTGGGGGGCGTGAATCGGACCTTACTCAGAAAGAGGCATTCTTCCTCCACCCAGAATAATCGGCCCTTCTCCTCCAATTCCTTCTCCAGCATACGGGCCAGGGGAATCAGGTACATACCGTCCATTGCTGCGTATTCCACCATCTCCGGGGAAAGGGGTCCTTGGGACCAATCGGCCCGCTGATATTTTTTATTCAGTTCCACATGGAACCGACTTCGCAGCAACGCTTCCAGGCCGCTCTCCCGGAGGCCCAGAAATTTACAGGCCAACTGTGTATCGAAGAGGTTCTCGACCTCGAGCCGGAAGTCACGGTACAGGGAACGGATATCATAATCCGCCCCGTGGAATACTTTGCGGATGCGGGGATTGGATAAAACGGGGCGTAAAGCGGAAAGATCCCTTAGCGCCAAAGGATCCATTACATAAGAGGCGGATTCGGTAGCGATCTGTATGAGGCATACCTTTTCGAAATAGTGGTACAAAGAGTCCGCTTCTAGGTCAACCCCGATGATTTTGGCCTGACCCAGAATCCGGGCAACCCCTTCCAGGCGTGGAAGGGTCTCGATCCATTCATAGAAAAATTTATTTTTATCCATCCTTTTTGGCGATTCCTTTCCAATCATTCAAGCGGCCAGAATACCTTACTTTGCGAGTTAACCCAAGGACTTATTGAAAATGGCTCGAAGAATTTATCGGCAAGGAAATAATTAATGATGATTGCCAGACCCTATTCCCTTTGCCTTTATAATCCGTGTAATCGTTTCATAATCCCTGCCTACCGGCCCCCTGCCTACCGGCAGGCAGGCGGTCCCGACCGAGGGCGGGGCAGGCAGGTATGGAATCAGAGATTTCCGGACTTTTTCAGAAATTTTATTATAACCTATTTAAAACGATTTTTCCTTCCTGTCTGAAGAGCTTGTCCTGAGCACAGCCAAGGAAGCGGATAGGCGGTGAAGCAATCTGGCAGTCTAACAGTTCCTATAGAAGTTGAAAGCAGATTCGACGGAGAAATGAAAGAAAAAATACTTTATTACGATTGCCTGACCCCATATTGAGAGATTTAATAAGTGAATATTTTCAACAATATCCCCTTCATATTTTCTAAAATAGAGAAGTGTCCCTCATTTTCCTATGAAAGGAAGTCCCCCGCTTTACCTCCCTCATCAAGAGGGAGGTAAAGCGGGGGAGAGTTTGATTCATTCTCGAAGAACAACCGGCAGGCGTAATATCTTTCAGGCTGCGAAACTCTTCTATTCGAAAGTATAGGTCAGCTCCTGTTTTGATTTTGCTTTTGCCTTGATCGCGTCCTCCTTGAGCAGCAGAGGCTTGTATTCAAACTTGTTAAACATCTCAAACTGGTCTTCGTAATGAGGACTCTTCGTGCCGTCGGGTTTGATGAACCCGCTCGTCCCTGGCGGAACAACCATCACCCCTTCAGCCCCCTCTCTTTTCAATTCCACGACATGGTTCTCTGTCCCCCGCTCCATGAAGAACGTCCCTTTCACCTTCTCCGGGGTGCTGGGAATCCCGTGAATGGTCGTGGGGGCATAGGACATCGGCGTAACCGGAAGTTTCCAGGTCGCCATGTCGGGGGAGCCGAACTTTTTCTCCACTCTGTCGAGGGCCTCGCTCAGGCTCTTGACGAGAACCTCATCCCGTTTTCCATTAAAGTAATCCATGGAAAGAGGATTGGGTGCTTTTTCGCCCAGGAGGGCTCGAAGGAAGACCGGATGGCCACCCGGATACCGCTTTCTTCTTTCCCAGTTGTAAGGCCCATAACCACTCCTTTCAATGGCTGTCCAGTACTCTCCCAGTTCGTCCTCAAAGGTGTTCTTCAAAACGATATCCCACCAGGCGTTGAAGATTGTGAGCCCCGGATGATCGTAAAGGCCGTCGTTGTTCTCATCGTTCCATCGGTCATTCCATGTAGCTAAAACCTCCAGAGCCTTTTCCACTCTCGGATCAGAACTCTTGAATCGCTTTCCTGCCTCCATAAGGAAGGGTTTAAACCGCTGGGCCCAGAGATGGGAGAAAGTGATATCCTGAATCATCCGCTTCAAGTCATCCACCGAAATCTTCTCTTTCCCCTTTACAGAGTCCATGAGAAGCGTAACCCGGTGGTCGAGGCCCCATCCGGCAACCCCTCCCAAGGTGCCTCCGAGATCTCCGTTCGGCCAATCCCTGGCCGGTTTGTTGTTCCAGTTGGCAACGATCCCTGTCTGCGGATTGACGACATGGGGGTTATTCTCCTGAGGCAGAAACCCCTCCCATTCAAATTCTCCTGTTCCGGGAGTCGGGAAAAGGGGGTTGACCTTGCTGTTTCGCTTTGGATATTTTCCCTTGTGAAAAAACCCAATATTCCCTGAGGTATCGGCATAAAATACATTAACCGACAGGGATCTGATCGAAGCGGCTTTTTTAAACTCATCCGGCGTCTGAGCCTTCATCAGTTCAAAGAAAGAAACAAATCCAGAAAGATAATCCTCTTTGCAAGAAAGTTGTTTAGCATAGGCAACCCCCTTGGCCTCGTCCATCCTGACCACCGGGCCATGGATGGTATAGGAAAACGTGTACTCCTTCGGCTCTTCGCTCTTTACCCGAAAAACTTCCCTTCGCGTCTCCATGGGACGCCATTTCCCCATGAACCAGTACTGGCGGGGGTTTTTCGGGTTGAGCTTCTCTTCGAAGTAATCGGTAATGTTATCCACCCCGGCGGTCGAAGAAAAGGCCGTCTTTTCCGTTTGGCCAAACATCAGGAAAGGATATCCAACCAGGGTGGACCCAACGGCTTTGATTCCCGGGCCGTGGAGACCCGCCTCGTAAAGGTCTGACGGAAGGTGAAACCCGAATTGGGGGCCTCCCATGAGCAGGGCGTTACCCGTCGCTGACTTCTCCGGTGAAACTACAAAGGCATAACTGGACGAAGGGATCTCCCCTGGAGAAAGGGGGCTAGGTATGGCATGGCCCTGCATGACTGCATTCGATTCCCCTGCCAGCCCCTCCGCTAACGAGCGAGGGAATACACCCCACTCATCCTTCCCTTCTCCTCTTGCCTTCTTTCTCTCATAAGGAATGGTACTGAATGTGTGGGGATCATCCACCCAGACGAAGTCCCTGAAGATTGCCCGCCCTTTGCCTTCTCCGTGCTTCCTGATCAGAAAGTCGATAAAGGCATTGTTCTCCATCTCCCTCGAGAAATCCATGAAGACGCCCATCACAGAGATGAAGACCGCCGCAACATCCTCTACTTCCCACTTCTCGGAGTCGATTCCGAATTTGTGGAACTCTGCCGGAATTCTTTGTGGAGGATCGCTCTGGATCTCACGGATAAAAGCATTGATGCCGTCAGCAAATGACCGCAGGATTTTTTGGTACTCCTTGTCGAGGGCCTCAACCTGATCCTTAACCTGGGCCCGCGTCAGATTGTCCCGGCGCATGGCCTTGTCAAATTCCAAGAATTTTGCTCCATGGACCTCTGAAACTCTTCCCCAGTAGGTTCTTCGGAGCATGTCGATCTGAAACAGCCGATCCTTGGCTGTGGCATAGCCAAAACCGTAGAACAGTCCCTCCAGGTCCTGGGCAAAAATATGGGGAGCCCCATAGTCATCCCGGTAGATCGTCACCGTGGAGGTCTTAGAAAATGAATCCGTGAATGAAAAAGAGACAATGGATAGGAAACAGAAGATGACAAGAACCGACCTTTTCATAGCTCATCCCTCCTCTATGGATTTGCTCGATACAGGGTGTAAGCTACCACCGAGAGAATGACCCTGTCAAGAAAATCCTCCTGGAGCTGTAACGCCTCCTTATCCGGGGGGAATGGGTAGGGTCCCGGAAGGGAGGAGCTCCCCTTCCTTTTCCAAAGGGAGGAAAAATCCCCCTCTTTGGCAAAGAGGGGCGAGGGGAGATTTTCTATTGTCTATGTCAATTCAATTTTGAGACCCTTTATAAATGAAGGGGAAAAAAAAGGGCAGTCCTTTTTTAGAACTACCCCTTTTTACCTGCAACACTTTTCAGCCTATTTTTTCGCTTTCACATGGCACTGCGTGCATCCTGCTGGACCGGCAGGCTTGTTGGCTTTCTTTGCCTCATCATGGCAACCCTTGCAATCCTTATGATAGGCATCCTTTGCAGAGAGGGTCTTTCCCTCGGCCTGAGCCTTATGGCACTCCTTGCAAAGTTTGCCTGTGGTCTCGCCCTTCTTCCAGGTATGGTGGCACTTTAAACAGTCGATCTTATAATTATCGACATGTTTCTTGTGAGTGAAGGTCACCTTTCCGTAAGGAACATCATAGGTGACCACATCCTTTGCAAAAGCGCCGCTGACCATGAGCAGGGAAAGAATAAACCCGGCCAGTACCCCAATGCTGATTAAGCCTTTCTTCATTCCAGTTTCACCCCCTTTCTTTTCAATTTATTAGACGCCGAAAGTCTAACAGATATTCAATTTTTGTCAAGAAAAAAAAGGGAAAAAATTGGTTGCTTGTGAAAATGTTTCTTATCTCTGAAATCTATGAGGTTAAAATAAGCATCATCATGGAAACAAAGACCCTAAAAAAGATATAGAAATTCAAAAAATAAAAAAACTCCTTTTGATCTAAAGGTTTCGGTGATATAGAATATCACCTGCAAGGTGAAACCAAAGAGACCAAAAGGAGGTTAAGGGTAATGATACAGCAAACGGTGTTTCCATTCAAGATAGAAATGACGAAAGAGAGACTTACGGCCCACGGAGGGTTAGCATTGATGGCGGAGTTCAATCATGGGATTGGCTTGAGAGAATTGACGGATCGATATCTTCCGTCACCGGGGAGCCATCGAGGGTTTGAACCTTCTGTGATGGTGGATAGTATGGTGCTCATGTTACAGGGGGGCGGAAGGAGTTTAGAGGATCTTAGGGAATTAAAAAATGAGGAAGGCTTAATGAAACTGATGGGGCGTGATGAGATTCCAGAGCCTGATACGGTGGGCGATTGGTTACGGAGGATGGGAGATCCGAAGACGGGGCAGCCTGGGTTAAGCGGGTTGGATCAGGTGAGGGATAAGATTAACGAGAGGATTTTGAAAAGAGATGGGAAGAAGCAATACACCTTAGATGCGGATGCGACAGAGATTATAGGGGAGAAGGCGGAGGCCTTATTCACCTATAATGGGAATAAAGGTTACATGCCGATGCTTGGATTTTTATACGAGGTTTCTGTTTGTTTGTATGACGAATTTCGGGAGGGTAATGTCCCGCCGGCCTACGGGCAGAAGGGATTTTACCTGGAGTGTAAGAGACGAATGCCAGCGGGTAAGAGGATCGGGTATTATCGTTCAGACAGTGCTTCGTATCAGGCGAATCTGTTCAATCAGTTAGAGGAGGATGGGGTGAAGTATGCGATTACAGCGGATCAGGATAAGGCGGTGAAGTTAGTGATTGTCCTGATTGCTGAGGGAGATTGGAAGGAACCGGTGAGCGGGTGTGGTTATGAGATAGCGGAGACGGTTCATTGTATGAATGAGACGGAGAAGGCATTTCGTTTAGTGGTGAAGCGTTGGGTTCCTAAGCAGGGGGAATTATTTGAGAAAGGGGGACCGTACTCTTATCATGCCGTAGCGACTAACTGGTTAGGGGAGGAGAAGAAGACGCAGGAAGTTTTTGATTGGCACAATCAGAGGGGACAGGCCGAGAACTTTAACAAAGAGGTGAAGATTGGGTTTGGGATGGAGCGGATGCCTTGTGGGCAGACCTATGCCAATGCAGTCTTTTTCAGGACAGGAATATTGGCCTACAATCTCTTCATTGGATTCAAACGGCTTTCATGTCCAGAGTCATGGATGAGGCATACGATTGCTACCTTTCGGTGGAAGATGGTGCAGGTGGCGGGTCGGATTGTGAAGCATGCCGGCAAGACCGTTCTTAAGCTGATGACGGATCTGGAAAAGTTGGAATTGTTTATAGGGATCAGACATAAGTCCTTTGAACTGAGTTTATGTCCAGATGGGTAAAAATAGGGACGAATATAGTGGAAGGAGAAAGGTCAAGGGGGTAGTTTTCTCAAGAACTGAGCCATGGCCATGCCCCGTTTGGCCGTTCTGTAGTGATACGGGATAAAGAGGCGATTTGAAGAATCAGGAATTCTTACTTTAAAAAAATCTCTCTAAATCCTCATGGTCATCTATATCTATTTTTTCTATATCGGGATTTGGGAAAGAGAAACATCTTGATTTTCTTCCCACAGTTGATATACCATTTTTTCCGAAATAGTCGTGTGGGGTTCTGTGTCATTGTATAGGTAAAATTAGGTAATTATGGACCCTTTGAACGTACACCTCGACGGTATTCCTACTGAAATCAGAAGGTTGAAAATCGACCTGAAGCAGCTCATCCTCGACATAGAAAATCCCCGCATCCAATACTTTCTCGACAGAAGGACTTGAACGA
>JASEHH010000239.1 GCA_030017685.1 Thermodesulfobacteriota bacterium
CATTGGAAAAAACATCCTCTCTCACCTCTGCATTAAGTTAGCGCTTATGCCCTTGAGGGGAGAGGGTTGGGGTGAGGGTGAATACATATTAACTCCTACAGAACTACTATTGTTAACCGCTATGCGCCATGCCCTATGCGCTCTGCGAATTCCAGTCATGGAATTCCTCCTCACTGATCGAATAGAACTGGACGAGGCCTCCCATCTGAAGAAGGGCCGGAGGTTTTCCCTCGGGGTTGAATAATTCGACAGGAGTCCGGCCGATGATCTGCCAGCCTCCGGGGCTCTCCATCGAATAGATCCCGGTCTGTTTCTGGGCAATCGCCACAGAACCTTTGGGAACAGAAAGTCTTGGTGTTTTTAACCGCGGCATGATTAAGGCTTCGGGAAGTTCTCCCATATAGGGATAGCCCGGCATAAAGCCGATCATATAGATGAAATAGGGTTTGCTGGTGTGGAGGCGGATAACTTCCTCGGTGGAGATACCACAATGTTTGGCCACACCCTCCATATCCGGGCCATAAGGGCCTCCATAGACAGCAGGGATTCGTGTCAATTCCGGCTCCGGAAATGGAGTCTCCTGTAGTCCCTCCTCTATCTTTTGCAATCTTTTCTTTAATGGATCAAGAGGCAGGGTTAAGGGATTGTAGATGACGAGCAGGGACCGGTAAGTGGGAACGGTTTCGATGATGCCTTCAATGGCCTCTGCCTGAATGGCAAGGGCCATCCTTCTGACCCTCTCATTCACCTCATGGCTGATCTCATCCCCGAATTCAAGAAGAAGTCCGCGATCACCCATCAACAGATAGATTGTTTTTTCGTAGAGAGCCATAAACAGTGAGAACTCGAAATCGGAATATCTAAATCCGTAACACCTACCTGTCGCCAATGGGAATTTAAATTTCAAATATTATATCTAAAATATATCTTCAAATTCAATGATTTTAAGCCAAAAATAGCTTGGCAGTTCTTTACCTCATCTATATAATTCTACCATCTATAGAAGAAACTTAAAAAATAATGTTAGGCCAGATGAAACGGATGAACATATCCTTCCGGTGCCTTTTTCCTTAATGTGATGCACAGAACATAGACTTGACAAAATTCCTGAAAGGTATAATATATATACCATTATGGAATTTGAGTACGATGGGATAAAAAGCAAGATCAACAAGAAGAAGCACGGCATTGACTTCATAGAAGCACAACAGATATGGAATGATCCCGAACATATTGAAATTCCTGCCAAGACCGAGGATGAACCCAGGTTTCTCGTGGTAGGCACCATTGAGCAGAAACATTGGTCGGGTGTCATCACCTATCGTTCAGACAGAATCCGTATAATTTCGGCAAGACGATCACGCAAAGAGGAGATTGATATTTATGAAGGCTAGAGACTTCGACGACAAGTTTGATGCTGGTGAGAATATTTCCAAGTATCTGGACCTGACTAAAGCTACGCGGCCCGGTGGCCAGCAGAGGCGTGTCAATGTTGACTTCCCTGTTTGGATGATCGACTCTCTTGACAAGGAAGCGAAGCGTCTTGGCGTAACAAGGCAGTCCATTATCAAGGTCTGGATTGCAGAAAGACTCCAGAAGAGAACGGCATAAAGAGGTCGAACAACGCGCTGCACCAGGACTCGCTCCCCTCCGCTCCGCGGAACTTGCCTGTGAGCGCGGGCGTTCGCCATGTCTTGAATATATCGCCCATGTAAAAGGGATTGATCTCAAGGGAATTCAGGTCGAGACGACGCCAGCAAACAAGAGAGCATTCGCATTCTACTTACGGCACGGCTTCAAACCGATGGAGAACCGTCGTCTGTTCAGAAACCTCCGCCACGGCAAGAGAAAACAGAAGCGAAGTTGAAAGTTCGGTGATTGTGGTATTAGACTATCCGATCAGACGAACCATTTCATGGAGATCACATTGGCGCCGGATTTTTTCAGTTCCTCCCGGATCTTTTTGACCATCTGAACTGCGGCGGGATTATCTCCGTGGACACAGAGCGTATCCGCCCAAAGATCGATCTCCGTTCCATCGATGGCGATTATCTTTCCCTCAAGAGCCATCTTCAACGCCCTTTGGGCAACGATCTCATGATCCTCAATGACCGCTCCTTTCTCTCTCCGGGGAACGAGTGAACCGTCTTTCCGATAGGCCCTATCCGGAAAGGCTTCGAAGGCAATACGAATGCCATAGCGCTTCCCCATGTCGAGAAGAGACTCATTGTTCGAAGAGGC
>JASEHH010000240.1 GCA_030017685.1 Thermodesulfobacteriota bacterium
CCATATTGATGGGGATGGCAAACCCGATCCCTGTGCCCGGCTGGATGATCATGGCATTGATGCCGATCACCTCTCCATCGATATTGATGAGGGGACCTCCGCTATTGCCGGGGTTGATCGAAGCATCGGTCTGGACGAAATCTTCGTAGGTTCCCGTTCCCAATCCGGAACGTCCCTTGGCGCTGATGACCCCCACGGTGACCGTGTGCTCCAGTCCAAAGGGGCTTCCGATTGCAATGGCCCACTCGCCAACATCAAGCTTATCCGAGTCTCCCAGAGTAGCCACGGGGAGGTCCTTCGCCTTGATGTGGAGGACGGCAA
The DNA here is from genome assembly GCA_030017685.1 of Thermodesulfobacteriota bacterium. GTDB lineage: Bacteria > Desulfobacterota > BSN033 > BSN033 > UBA1163 > RBG-16-49-23. The sequence goes on from JASEHH010000240.1 coordinate 322, forward strand.
GATCTGTCCTGGAGTCCTGACCTTTAACCGTGGCAATGAATTCCCTTCCGTCGTTGAGGCGCACCTTGACCTTATCCGCCCCTTCAATTACATGGTTGTTGGTGAGAACATATCCCTCCTTATCGACGATGACCCCTGATCCGCCGCTTCTCTGTCTGTGCCGATATTCCTTTCCTTTTTCACGGGGCCCTCCGAATCCTTTGAAGAACTCTTCAAAAGGGCTTCCCTTAAAGAAATCTTCCCCGAATCTTTCCCACGGTTTGATCGTGATTGTCTTTTCCGTGGTGATATTGACGACCGAGGGCTGGACTTTCTTTGCCACCTCCACAAACGCCTGCCCGAGAGATTTAGCTGTCGTCAACTTATCATTTTTAGGCAGCGAATTGGCCTTGTCTTTATCCATACAGAAGAAAAGGCCAGACAGGAGAACCGTTAACGAAAGCCCCAAGATCAATCTTTTAACCGTTTTTTTACTCATTGCTTGTTCCTCCAACATACCGATATTAATAAATTGTCCTTTTTTTGACGAGTTGTCAAATATCGATAAAAGTTGGTTTTTAATAGATGGGAAAAGGTTAAGGTTACGAAGCCCGTTTCGGCTCTTGGTTAAGGTTACGTGGAAAGAATTAAGAAACGATAAACGTAGCCTTTTATTAACGATACGGACCTCATTACCGTGACCGTTGAACGAAATCCTCATTTTCTGAACAAGATGGAGAGATAGGAAGATTAAGATGGGATCAAATTTCTTTTTTTATCAATCTCCCGCCCTCTATGAATCCTTTATCAAAAATTTTTAAACTCATTTCCCGAAATTTTGGAGGGGTGACACGATCGATGGACTGCCTCAGTTTCTCAGGAGGAAATGGAAACCTGGGATGGGCAGAGGCAAAGCCGATCAGGGCAATGTTGGTCGATTGGACCGATCCCATTTCACTGGCCACGCGGTCCGCCGAGAAGATGTAAATTTCAATCCCCTTCTCCTTCAGGTAATTCCTGATCTGATCGTTCATATAGTTGGGATCGGAGGCGTTGATAAAACCGAGACCTCCATTTTGGCCATTTGCAGATGGTCTGAGGTAGTTGAGGGTTTTTAAAGCCTCATTCCTTTCAAGGGATAAGAGGATGTTAGCGCTGCCCCTTTTGACAAGGGGGTTATTAAAATCTCCAATCTTCAGATAGGTGATCACCGAGCCTCCCCTCTGGCTCATCCCATGATCTTCGGAACCGATCAGGGGGTATCCTTCCCGGAGGGCAAAATCAGAGAAGATCCGTGTCACCAGAAGAACGCCCTGCCCACCCACACCGGAGATGATCATCTGGATGTTCATTTTTCCCAATGCGGAATGCGCCTGCCTGCCGGACAGGCAGGGATTGCAGATTGCGGATTGTTGATTCATAAAGATTCCCTTAATGTGAACCTGTGACCTTATGATGAAACCTTAAAAATCCCTTCCTGACCGCAAACTTCCACGCAGAGACCGCAGTCCACACAGGTTAATCGGTCAATCTTCACGCGGCCATCCTCTCCTCTGATCAAGGAGGGACATTCGAATCGTTTGAGGCAGTAGCCGCAAGCAATACACGCACCCACCGCCGGCATATCGATGGCAGAGGTGGGACATTCCTGGGCACAAACGCGACACCCTGTGCATTTGTGGTAATCAATGACATAGCTATCCCCGATTCTGGAAATCGCTTCCTCAGGGCACTGGATCATACATGTATCGCATTGACAACATGTCTCTTCTTGAACCACGGGCAAAAGGGATTGAGGCATCTCTCCGCTTTTCACCTGAGGAAGACCCTTTTCCGGCGGAGGGAGATGGCGGATATCGACCTTGATGGGGTTCACTTTGAGCTGCTCTTTTTGATTGATGATGCAGGGATAACGGGTAATGATGACAGCCATTCCCCCC
>JASEHH010000098.1 GCA_030017685.1 Thermodesulfobacteriota bacterium
CCTCCAGAAGGCGGACATACAATTGATGGCCCGCGAAGAAGAAGAATATGAGAAAAAGGATATGAAAGGCCGCCCGGATGGCTCTTTTGAGAATTTCCTGAAACCTCTCACCTACCCTTTCTTCCCCTTTCTTCTCCGGTCTGAAAAACTTTTCCTCACTCATACTGGTTTCCCGAAGGTGGAAGGTGGTGGGTGGTGGGTGGTGATTAAAACCTTTTTTCAAGGAACCACTTTCCACCCTCTACTCTCTACTTTCCACTTTCCGTCTTTAACGACGCCCCTAAAAGGATCCGCTCAGCCAACTCCCCGAAAGAGATGCCCACATACTCCGCGGCCTTGGGCAGGAGGCTCGTCTCGGTCATCCCCGGCATCGTATTCACATCGATGACGAAGGGATTCCCCTCTTCATCCGTCATCAGATCCACCCGTGCGCAGCCCGAACAACCAAGCGCCTGAAAAGCCCTGAGGCTGATCTCCTGGGCATGGAGATACTTTTCTCTGGGAATCCGGGCCGGGACGATATACTCCGTCTCCCCTTTCGTATATTTCGAATGGTAATCATAGAACCCGCTCCTGGGAGCGATCTCGATGATGGGAAGGGGAATGTCATTGAGAATGCCCACGGTGATCTCCTTCCCCTTCATAAATGCTTCAACCAGGATCTCTTCATCGTATTTCCCTGCCTCCTTCAATGCCCGAAGAAGTTCTTCCTCCCTTCTGACAATGGAGATTCCGATCGTCGATCCCTCCTGGGCGGGCTTGACCACGAGCGGAAAGGGAAGGGAAATTTTTCTCGGCGCCTCCCTCTCAACCTCCTCCCGCTTAAGGAATTCGAACGGGGGGGTTGGAACCTTCTCGTGGAGTAAAATCTTTTTGGCCATGATCTTGTGAAGGCAGAGCGCGCTTGCCAGGACACTCGATCCGGTATAGGGAATCCCCATCAACTCCAGCATCCCCTGAATCGTTCCGTCCTCTCCGTACCTTCCGTGGAGAGCGATAAAGGCTATTTCAATCTTCTCTTTCATCAACCTTTCCGCAATGTCACGGCTCACATCCACAGGACAGGCCGTATAGCCTTTCTCCAGAAGGGCTTTGTGGATCGCCTTTCCTGTCCGGAGAGAAATCTCCCTTTCCCGGGAGAGGCCTCCCATCAGGACACCGATCTTCTTCTTTTTAAATGACGATTCCTTCACTCACCCACCACCCTCACCTCCCTTTCCAGGGAGATGGACTTCTCCTCGTAGACCCTTCTCTCCACCCACTCGATGAGATGGAGGATCTCTTCCGCGGTCGCCTTTCCCAGGTTGATGATAAAATTGGCATGGCGATCTGAAACCATCGCCTGCCCCATGCTGAACCCTTTTAACCCGATCTCATCAATCCACTTTCCTGCTGGCCCCTCCTCCGGATTCTTAAAAATGGAGCCTGCACTCGGAGAATCGAGAGGCTGTGTTCTCTTCCTCATCTCTGAAAAGGACTTCACCCGCTCAAGGATCTCCTCTTTTCTCCCTTTCCTGAGATGGAAGCTTCCTTTCAGGATGATCCAGGATGGTGGTAAGGTCAGGCTCCGATAAGAGAACCGGAGTCTTGACCGGGGCCTCTCCACCATCTCTCCATCCTCTTTCATCAACATGACGGAATGGAGGACATCCTTCAACTCTGCTCCCCATGCGCCGGCATTCATGGCCAATCCGCCACCCACGGTTCCCGGAATTCCAAAAAAAGGTTCAAGTCCGGCAAGCCCTCTTTGAATGGAGAATTGAACCAGTTGTTGAAGCAAACAGCCAGCTTCAGCCTCCAGAAACTCCCCATCCATTCGAACCTTTTTCATCCCCTGCGTCAGGCTGACCACCCAGCCCTGAATTCCTCTGTCTTTCACAATGAGGTTGGTCCCTTTTCCTAAAATGAAGACTGGAATCTTCTTCCTCCGGGCATGCCGGATCACCTTTCTCAGTTCCTTCACGTTTTTCGGGAAGAGGAGGCACTCCGCAGGCCCGCCCACTTTGATGGAGGTATATTTCTTCATCGGCGCATCGAAGAGCACCCTTCCCTCAATTAAACCCTTGGCTTCTTTCTTATAGTCTCGCATCATTCTCTTTAGTTCTTACACGTTTAAGTCTGAAAATTTATCTCTAACACTGGTCAATGTTTCCTGTCATTCCCGCGAAGGCAGAGATTTTAAAGGTACAGTTTATTTTACGTTTAGGCCATCTCTTTCTATTTTAGCTGAGAATTAGGCCGCAATTGTGTCCAATTAATTATGGCGGTTTTCTTAAAAACATGACTCCCAAAAGCCTATTTTTAGGGTATTCCATGTTCTACCAAAAAACTCGGCTCCAGAAATTACCGCCATATTTTATTTTACTACAAATGCGGCGAGTCAATCCATTGTCTCGAATATGCGCCAGAAAAGAAATGTAAAATTATGTGCCACCTTAAAATCTCTGCGAAGGCGGGAATCCAGAAAATACCTTGCAAAGAAAATCCTGGATTCCTGCTTCCGCAGGAATGACTAAAATTTGATGCCAAAATTCCAAATATTTTTGGTTAGTTCTTCGTTCGGAGTTTTATTTTCTCTCCGAACTCCCCGCCTGCCAAAGCCTTGTGCGGCGGGCAGGCGAACTAATTACTCCGAACTGTTTATAGTCGTTTCCCCAGCTCCTCTGCCGTCTGATAGATATCTCCTGCGCCCAGAGTAATCACCATATCTCCCGGAGCAACGACATCGAGAAGATGGTCAACGATCTCCTTCTTGTCCGGAATATAGGTCACATCCTTATGACCGTACTCTCTGATTCCTTCAAAGAGAGCTTTTGCTTCCACCCCTTCTATCCGTTCCTCTCCAGCCGCATAGATATCCGTTAGGATGAGGACATCCGCATCGTAAAAGGCGGCGAGGAAATCCTGGAAGAGGGCCTGAGTCCGGGTGTAGCGATGGGGTTGAAACACAGCGATGATCCTTCTCTTCCATCCTGTTTTCGCCGCCTTCAATGTGGCCATGATCTCTACGGGGTGATGGCCATAGTCATCCACGATGAGAATTCCTTTCTTCTCCTCCTTGATCTGAAACCGTCTTTGAATCCCGCCGAAATCCTTCAGAGCCTCCTGAATGACCTCAAACGGAATGTCGAGCTCAAAAGCAGTGGCCATCGCAGCCAGCGCATTATAAACATTATGAAGGCCCGGCATCCGGATCCTTAACCTTCCGATCTCTTTTCGCTGATAGAGCACATCGAAAGCGGTGGAGAGTCCGTCGAATTCGATCTCCCCCGCCTGAAAATCAGCCTGAGTGGTCAACCCATAAGTCGTGAACCGCTTCTTCAGCCTCGGGAGAAGGCTCTGGACGTTGGGATGATCGAGGCAGAGCACAGCCAACCCAAAGAAAGGAACCTTGTTGAGAAAATGGAGAAAGGCTTCTTTGATCTCCTCAATCCCCTTATAGTAGTCAAGATGCTCCGGATCGATATTGGTCACCACAGCGATGGTGGGCATCAGTTTAAGAAAGGACCCATCGCTCTCATCCGCCTCGGCAACCAGAAATTCTCCCTGCCCTAACTTTGCGTTACTACCGATGCTGTTTAGTCTTCCTCCGATGACCACGGTTGGATCGAGCCCGGCCGCACCCAGAACCGTGGCAATGAGGGAGGTGGTCGTCGTCTTTCCATGAGTCCCTGCAATGGCGATGCCCACCTTCATCCGCATCAATTCCGCCAGCATCTCCGCCCTCGGAATGATGGGGATGAGCCTCTCCTCAGCCACTTCGATTTCCGGATTGTTCGGACGAATGGCGGAGGAGACGACCAAGACGTCTGCCTCTTTCACATTCTCCCTTCGATGGCCATAATCAATTTCGCATCCCAGGGTCCGGAGTCTCCGGGTGACCTCTGTCTCCTTCATGTCCGATCCGCTGATCCGGTAACCCAGGTTAAGCAGAACCTCGGCGATTCCGCTCATCCCGATGCCGCCGATTCCGACAAAATGGACGTTTCTGATCTTCCCTTTTCGATACATAATCTCTCAAATCACCGTTTGAGGTTGGAGGTTTGAGGATTGTCTCGCTCAGCGAGACTTGAGGCCAGATCTTTCGCCTCCAACCTCTAACCTCCTGCCTCCAGCGAGGTTCTCACTAATTCATAACAATGTTCCACAATCTCTTCGGCTGCCCTTGGACGCCCGATCCTCCGGATCTCCTCTTCCATCCTCTCCCTTTCCTCCGGATGATGGTAAAGGTGGACAATGGTCTCTGAAAGTGAAGGGCCTTCCAACTCCTCGTCGAGAATCATCCTGGCCGCCCCCAGATCGACCAGCCTTTTTGCATTCATCCATTGGTGGTTATGAGCCGCGTAGGGGTAAGGGATGAGAATGGATGCCTTTCCGCAGACCGCCAGTTCCGCAACCGTGCTCGCCCCTGACCGGCAGATCACCAGGTCAGCCCTCCGGTAACAGCGCGCCATCTCATCAATAAAAGGCATCACCTCTGCTTCGAATCCTTTCTCCTCATAGCCTCTTGAAACGAGACCCAGATCCTCTTTACCGGTCTGATGGATCAATCTCAAAAATGATCTCAGATCCTGGAGCGAGGCCAGGGCCTCCATCATGGCCGCATTGATCCGGTGCGCACCCGCACTGCCACCGAAGACGAGAATGGTGAACCGATCTCCTCTCTCCCGTGAAGCCCCAGAGACAGTTATCTCTTTCCTGATCGGATTGCCGGTCACAACCGTCTTCCCTTCAGGAAAGTATCTCTTCGTCTCTTCGAAAGAGACAAAGATCCGCTGGCTCAGCCTTTTCAAAATCCGGTTCGTCATTCCCGGAATCACATTCTGCTCATGGATGGCCCTCTTCATCCTGAGAAGAGAGGCGGCCAGAACCGCTGGCCCGGAAGCATATCCGCCCACGCCTAACACGAACTGGGGTTGAAACTCCTTCAGGATAGCCAGCGCCTCGGCAACGGCCTTCGGAAGAGTCCAGAGGGCTCCCAATTTTTCCATGAAAGATCTTCCTTTGATGGGCATGGCATGGATCATCTTCAGCGGAAATCTCCCTCCGGCCAATACTCTGGCCTCAATCCCTCTCTCCGTCCCGATGAAGAGGACTTCATTCCCCATCTCCCTTTCCATAAAAGCCTCAGCAATCGCCATCCCTGGAAAGAGGTGGCCTCCTGTGCCCCCTCCGGCAATGATACACCTCATCGTCGTTCCGCATGGGTTGAAAGGTGAAGAAGAATCCCCAACCCGATGAAATTGGCAATCAATGATGTCCCTCCATAACTGACGAAGGGAAGGGTCAACCCTTTGGTCGGAAGCAATCCCAGGACCACTCCCATATTGATAACCGCCTGAAGAGAGATCATTAAGGTGATCCCCAGCGCTAAATAGGAACCAAACTTATCCTGAATGGAAATTCCGATCTGGATTCCCCTGAAGGCAAGAATGAAGAAGAGAAGCACCACCCCCATTGCCCCCACCAGTCCCAGTTCCTCTCCGATGATAGAAAAGATGAAATCCGTGTGAGGGGCCGGAAGGAAGAAGAGTTTCTGTCTTCCCTCTCCAAGTCCCAGCCCGAAGAGACCACCCGAGCCAAAGGAGAGGAAAGACTGGATGATCTGAAAACTGGTCCCTGTGGGATCCTCCCAGGGGCGGATGAAACTGATCAGCCTCTTGTAACGATACTCCGCATTCATCAGAAGAACATAGGCTACCGGAGCGGCCAGCAGGAAAGCGCCGGCAATATAGATCACCCTTGCGCCGCTGATGAAGAGCAGAAGAAAGACCATGGCCGTGAGAAAGAGGGCCGCCCCGAAATCAGGCTCTTTCAATACCAGCGCGATGACCAGACCGGAGAGCAGAATTGTCGGGAGAAAACCGAAGGAGAAACTCCGTATCCTGTCCTCTTTCTTGGTCAGGAAGTAAGCTAAAAAGATGATCAGGCCCAGCTTGGCAAATTCCGAGGGCTGAAAGGTGAACCCGCTGATCTTCAACCATCGCATCGATCCGCCCGCCCGATGGCCTATGCCCGGGATCAATACGGCAATGAGCAACAGGACGGAGAGAATAAAGATGGGATAGGCAAATCGCTTCAGTATTCCGTAAGGAAAGAACATCATCATGATCATCAATAGGAAACCCACTCCTGCATAAAGCGCCTGCCTCTTCAAAAAGTAGTAGGGATCGCCAAACCGGTCCCCGGCGATAATCGCGCTCGTGCTATAGACCATGACGATCCCGATTCCCACCAGGGCCAGGGCCACAATTAATAAGACGAAGTCAAATCTTCCTCTTCCTTTCATGAAGGGTTCTCCAAACGAAGGACCGCCTCCTTAAACACATTTCCCCTTTCTTTATAATTCTTGAACATATCGAAACTCGAACAGGCGGGGGAGAGGAGGATCACCTCTCCTCTCTTCGCCGTCCGGTGAGCCAGAAGAACTGCCTCCTCGAGCGTCCCTGCCATGACCGTATCCGTTAAAGGTCCTAACTCCCGGGCCATCCTCTCTTTGGCCTCTCCAATGAGGATCATCCGCCTCACACGACCCTGAATCAACTCTTTGAGGGGATGAAGATCCGTATTCTTATCTTTTCCGCCTGCGATCAGGATGACAGGTTCCTGGAAGCTCTGAAGCGACTTGGCCACGGAACCCACGTTCGTCCCCTTCGAATCGTTGTAATAGGAAACCCCCTCAATCTCCCGGACAAATTCGAGGCGATGCTCCAATCCCCTGAACCGGTTGAGAACCCTTTCAATCGCTCCTTTCGAACTGCCGAAGAGCCTCGCCGCAATGATGGCCGCCATCATATTCTCCACATTGTGGATCCCTTTCAGAGGCGACTGACTCAAATCGTAGGCCTCTTCCAATCCCTTCAGTTTGAGAAAGATTTCTTTGCCATTCGAAGAGGCGCCTTCTTCGACCTTCTCCTTCAGGCTGAAAAAAAACTTCTTCGCCCTTACCCTTTCCTCATACCTCATCACAATGGGATCATCCTGATTGAGGATGGCTATATCCTCAAACCCCTGGTTCTTAAAAATCCTGATCTTTGCCTCAATATAATCTTCGTATTTCGAATAACGATCGAGATGATCCTCGGTGATATTGAGGAGGACCGAGCACCGGGGTCGGAAGTTCTCAATCCCTTCCAGCTGGAAACTGGAGACCTCAACGACCAGGATCTCCCATTGGTCTCCCCCCTCTGCAAAGAGGATCAGGGGTTCTCCCACATTGCCGCCGACTCCGGCTTTCTTCCCTTCTTCCTTCAGCATCTCTCCGATCAGCAGAGTGGTGGTCGTCTTCCCATTGGTGCCTGTGATCGCAATGATGGGAATGTGGATGAATTGGTAAGCCAGCTCCATTTCGCTGATCACCTGTATCCCCTTGTCCAGCGCCTTCTGAATGGGTTCGAGGGCCGGGTCAACTCCAGGGCTGAGGATGATGATATCCTGATGAAGAAAGTTCTTCATTGTATGTCCACCCCATTCCGTCGAGACGGACAACTCTTTTAATCTCTGAAGAACCTCTTTCATCTCCTCTTCGGACTTCATCTCTGAAGTGCTGACGATCGATCCTTTCTCCTTGAGGAATTTCACCGTCGCCAATCCTGTCCTCGCTAAACCAACCACCAGTGCTCTTTTTCCGTGAAGATCCATTATAAGTTATGAATTAAGAGTTACCTAAATTGAGCGACCCTTAATACTATTTTTAAACATAAACCCTTTTGGATTCCCGTTTTCACGGGAATGACATTTGCATTCATTAAGTGATAGGCGTCATTCCTGCGGAAGCAGGAATCCAGTATTCTTGAAGTAATGATTAACCAAAAAACCGCTTAATTTAAGAGTTATAAATCATGTTTTTCATAAATCGAAATTCTTAATTCTCAACTCTTCACTCTTAATTTCGTTTTACCTCAACTTCAATGTGCCGATGGCCACCAATCCCAGGATAATGGCGATGATCCAGAACCGGACGATGATCTTCGGCTCCGCCCAGCCCTTCAACTCAAAATGGTGATGGATGGGCGCCATCCGGAAGACCCTCTTCTTGCGCAACTTATACGAGACGACCTGAATGATGACCGAAAGCGTCTCGGCCACAAAGATCCCGCCCACGATCACCAGGAGAAACTCCTGTTTCGTGACCACGGCGATCGTCCCCAGGGCCGCTCCCAGCGCCAGTGAGCCGACATCGCCCATAAAGACCTGGGCAGGATAGGTATTGAACCAGAGAAAGCCCAGGCCGGAACCGAGCAGGGCTCCGCATAAAATCGTCAGCTCGCCGCTTCCTTTCACAAAGGGGATCTGAAGATAACTGGCAAACTGGTAATGACCGGCCAGATAACAGAAGAGGATGAAGGTGCCGCTGGCGATCAATACCGGTCCGATTGCCAATCCATCCAGCCCATCGGTCAGGTTGACGGCATTGGCCGTGCCCACGATGACGAACATTCCGAAGAGGATGTACCAGTTTCCGAGGTCCGGCATCACCCTCTTGAAGAAGGGAAAGATCAGTCTCGAGTCATGGTCAATGGTGTTGAACAGAACCCAGCTTGCCGCAAGACCCATCGCCACCTGGATGGGAAATTTATGTCGCGCCTTAATGCCCATGCCATTTTTATCCCGGACCTTCTTGTAGTCATCGAGAAATCCAAGCGCACCGAATCCCAGAGTGGTCAGCAGTACGATCCAGATATATCGATTGGTCAGGTCAGCCCAGAGAAGGGTCGGGATGAGAAGCGCCATCAGGATCAGGCTTCCTCCCATCGTGGGCGTCCCGTTCTTGGAAAGATGGCGGGATGGGACATCCTCCCTCACCACCTGTTTGATCTGAAAAGTCCTCAACTTCTCGATAATCCAGGGGCCGATCACAAAACTGATGAGCAGGGCGGTCAGAATGGCGTAGACCGTTCGGATGGTGATGTAACGGAAGACATTAAAAAAGGAGATCAGCTCATGAAGAGGATAGAGCAGATGATAGAGCATTTCTTTCCTCCCTCCTTTCTTTCAAGCCCTCAACAACTTTTTCCATTGCCATCCCTCTCGAACCTTTGACCAGTATCCAATCCCCTTCCCGGGCGAACTCCCTCAAGATCGAAGCGGCTTCGGAATGGCTCTCCACCACTCTTGCCCTTTCATGCCCCAATCCTTCGCGAATGGCCGATTCCACAACGACAGGGGCTTCGTCCCCTATGGCCAGGAGGAGATCGATCGAAAGCTCTGCGACCTTCTTTCCTAATTGGTGGTGAGCCTCCACTGTAAACTCTCCCATCTCCAGCATATCGCCTAAGACGGCAATGGCCCTGCCCCTTCCCTTCGCCTCTGAAAGGGTCTGGAGAGCCAGCTCCATCGAATTCGGATTGGCATTGTAGGCATCGTTGATCAGGGTCTTTCCGTTTCCAAGGGAGAAAACCTCCATCCTCATGGGAAAGGGCCGGGATTGCTCCAGGGCTTCTATTGTTCTCTCCGGTTCAACGCCGAAGAGGCTCGCCGCCGCAATCGCTGAGAGGGCATTGTGAACGAAATGTTTCCCCAGTAATGGAAGGCGGACCTCTGTCTCCTCCCCTTCCAGAATGAGAATGAAGGAAGTTCCCTCTCTCCCTTTGATCCGTATCTCCCTCGCCATCACATCGGCAGGATGATCGATTCCGAAAGTGATCTTCTGGCCCGGAAACTCCTCTCCGAGATCAATCACCCTGGGGTCATCCTGATTGACGATGATCGATCCATCCCTTCTCATCCTCCGGAAGAGTTCCCCCTTCTCCTCCTTGATCCTCTCCAGGCTCCCCACCCCTTCGAGGTGAGCCCTCTGGATATTGGTGATCAACCCCACGTCAGGTTCTGCAATCTCTGTAAGCCTCCTGATTTCGCCGGGCACATTCATGCCCATCTCAAGAACGACCACCCTCTCCTTCTCCGTTAGGTTGAGAAGGGTGAGGGGAAGCCCTATCAGATTGTTCAGATTCCCCTTTGTTTTGAGTATTGGGAAAGTGGTCTCGAGACAGGCGGAGATCATCTCCTTCGTCGTCGTCTTTCCATTGCTCCCCGTCAGGGCAACAACAGGCACACCATACTTACGTCTCCGATCCCGGGCGATATCCCCAAGGGCATGAAGCGTATCCTTTACAACAATCACCGGTCTGGTTTGATAACCATTCCATCGGATATCTCCGGCCCTATCCTCTTCGATCACCACCCCCCCTGCTTTCTTTTCCAGGGCTTCGATGGCAAAATGGTGGCCATCGAACTTCTCTCCTTTCAGCGAGATGAAGAGCGCTCCTTCGGTCACGGTTCTTGAATCTGTGGTGATCGCGTGGAAAACGACCTGATCTCCTCCCTGCAGAATTTTTCCACCTGTGGCCTTCAGGATCTCTCCGATATGAAATGTCACATTTCCTCCAGCGCCTTCCTTACCTCGATCCGGTCATCAAAAGGGATCTTCTTCTTTCCGATGATCTGGTAATCCTCATGGCCCTTGCCTGCTATCAGAACCGTATCTTCGGGTTTGGCCAATTGGATGGCCGTCCGGATGGCCTCTCTCCGGTCGGGAACCTTCAGGTACCCCTTCTTTGATCTCCATGCCTCCATCCCGTTTCGATGCCACTCCTCGAGAGAAAGGATCTGAAACCCTCTCTCCACTTCCTCAATAATCGCAAGAGGATCTTCTGTCCTCGGGTTGTCCGATGTGACCACCACCAGATCGCTATACTTCCCCGCCACCTCTCCCATCAGGGGCCGCTTCGTCCGATCCCTGTCACCGCCGCAACCGAAGACGGTGATGATTTTTCCCCTGTTCTGTGAAGAATAGGCGAGCGTGTCTCTCAGACCCAATAGAACCCGTTCCAGGGCATCGCTGGTATGGGCATAATCCACAATGACATGAATGGACTTTCGGTTTGCCACCTTTTCAAACCTTCCCGAAACACCCTCCACGTCTTCCACTCCCTCTTTCAGAATCTCCAGGGGAAGTCCCATCCCGGATCCCGTTGTCACTGCCGCCAGGATATTATAGAGGTTGAATCTCCCGATCAACTTCGAATGAAGAGGGAATTCTCCCTTCGGAGTCCTGACCCGACAGGAAATGCCTTCGAAGGAGAGGACCACCTCTGTTGCGGAGAAGTCGGAGGAACTTTCCAGACCATAACGAAGAATCGGAAGATCGACTCCTCTTACGATCTCCTCTCCTCTGGGATCATCAGAGTTGGTCACGGCAAAGCGCCCTGTCTTCCGGCTCTTCATCAACGATTCGAAGAAGAGCTTCCTCTTGCTTTCGAAATATCGTTCCAGGGTCTGATGGTAGTCTAAATGGTCGGAGGTGAAGTTCGTAAAGACCGCTCCGTCGAATTGGCATCCGAAGACACGATCGAGGTCAAGGCCATGGGAGGAGACCTCCATGATCACATGGGAGATCCCCTCCCCGGACATCTCCCAAAGAATTCTCTGGAGATCGAGAGATTCGGGCGTGGTGTTCAATGCAGCGATGACCTTCTGACCGTATCGGTAATTGATCGTCCCGATGACACCCACTGCGTACCCCACTTTCTTCAATATCGATTCGAGGAGAAAGGTGGTGGTCGTCTTCCCGTTGGTGCCTGTGATGCCGACCAGAGACATCCTGTTGGATGGATCACCGTAAAAGTTTGAAGCAACCCTTGCCAGGGCCTGACGGCTGTTCGGAACAAAAATCGCGGTCCTGCCACCCAGCTCGGATCCTTCTTCCAATAAGATAGCCTCCGCTCCTCTCTCGATCGCATCATCGATGAAACCATGGCCATCCGCCTCCATCCCGCGGATAGCCGTAAAGAGGAAGTTTTTGCCGACCTGCCGGGAATGGTAAGCAATCCCCTCAATATCCTTCCGGGTCTCTCCGACGATCTTTCTGATCTCCACCCCTTCCAGCAATTTGCTCAGTTCCATATAAAATAGATGTTAAATTTTAGATTTTTGAAAAGGTTCCTTGTCTGTCATTCCCGCGCAGGCAGAGATTTTAAGGTGGCACATAATTTTACATTTCTTTTCTGGCGCATTAGACA
>JASEHH010000241.1 GCA_030017685.1 Thermodesulfobacteriota bacterium
CCCTGTGGATAACTCCTCAAAACACTACATCACGCACTTTCCGAACAAAGCCTAATTTTAAATTGCTTAAACGGATTAAGCGAATGATAGCGAATGGACCGAATAGGGGATATTGGTAAGTGAGCATCATGAGACTTCTGGCTATTGAGACATCGTGTGATGATACCGGAGCGGCCGTGGTTCTGGATGGGAGAAAAATCCTCTCCAATGTGGTCTCCTCACAGGTCTCTGTCCACCAGAAATACGGAGGGGTTGTTCCTGAACTGGCTTCGAGAAAACATATCGAAGCGATCATACCCATTGTGACCGAAGCCCTCAGGAAGGCAGGGGTTACCCTGCAGGAGATCGATGGCATTGCGGTCACTCAGGGACCGGGGTTGGTGGGCTCGCTTTTAGTGGGTCTCTCTTTTGCCAAATCGCTGGCCTTTGCCACAGGACTGGACCTCATCGGAGTCAATCATATCGAAGCCCATCTCTCTGCGATTTTTCTTGAAGAGGATCCTCCGAAGTTTCCTTTTATCGGGCTGGTGGTATCAGGAGGCCATACTTCTCTTTTCCGTGTGGAGGGATTCGGAGAGTATAAGATGCTCGGACAGACAAGAGATGATGCGGCAGGTGAAGCCTTTGATAAAGTCGCAAAACTTCTAAAACTGGGGTATCCCGGTGGACCGATCATTGATGAACTGGCAAAAACAGGGGATCCAAAAGCCATTCGATTTCCAAGGGCATCCCTCGGGAAGAACTCCATGGACTTCAGTTTCAGCGGGCTGAAGACAGCGGTGGTCAATTTCGTGAAGGCTCACCCCGAACCGCCCGGAGGTTTTCCGGAAGAGATGATTCGCAATATCGTTTCCAGTTTTCAGGAGGCAGTCGTCGATGTTTTAGTGAAAAAGACTTTTCAAGCGGCACAGCATCAGGGTTTAAAGAAGGTGGTCATCTCAGGAGGAGTAGCGGCCAATCGGCTTCTCCGGCAGAGAATGGAAGAGGAGGCATCCGAACAGAAGATACGGGTCCGTATTCCTTCCCCTGCCTTCTGCACGGACAATGCGGCCATGGTGGGCGTGGTGGGATATGAATATTTGAAAAGGGGCGTGAGGTCAGATTTTTCTCTCAATGCCTTTTCGAATCTACCGCTCAATGGTAAGTAGAAAGTTGAGAGTGGAAGGTGGTTTATATGATTTTCCACTTCCCACATTCCACGCGCCACCTTCTAAAAGATGACAGGCACGGATCACAATTCACGAGTCACGGAAAAATGGCATCCATTCGGAATGAATTGAGAGAATACGGCCTATCTCCGAAAAAGAGACTGGGGCAGCATTTTCTTGTTGATCGAAACATTTTGGATAAAGTGATTCGGACTGCGGAGGTGAATAAGAAGGATGTGGTTCTGGAAGTGGGGCCTGGACTGGGAGAAATGACCCTTGGACTTGCTCGGCGGGCGAAAAGGGTGATCGCCGTTGAGATTGATTCAACATTGGTAGAGATATTAAAGAAAAAGATGTCAACTGTTTCCAATGTGGAGATCATCAAAGAAGATATCCTCAAAGTCGATTTTGATGCCTTATCCCGTCATGCAGAGGCGCCCCTGAAAGTGGTAGCCAATCTGCCCTACCAGATTTCAACCCCTTTACTTTTCCGTTTTATCGAGTCGAGAAGATTTTTTTCCAGCCTGACCCTGATGTTGCAGAAAGAGGTGGTTGAACGGATGATTGCCCCTGCGGGAGTGAAAACGTATGGGGCCTTATCCATATTTGTTCAGATGGTTTCCCACCCTTCCATCCACTTCTTTATCAGTCCTTCTGCCTTCTTCCCGCGTCCGAAAGTAGAATCTACGGTGGTCCATCTTGTATGGAGAGAAGAGCCATGGATTGAGCCGGATGACGAAAAGTGGTTTAAAGAGGTGGTAAAGGCAAGCTTCAGCCATCGAAGAAAGACTCTGATCAATTCATTGAAACATTCCGGCCTTCCTCTCCCTCTTTTGATAGAGGAGAGGATGAAGGCGACAGGGATCGATCCTCGGAGGAGACCTGAGACCCTTTCCATAAAGGAATTTATCCATCTGTCAGAGGTTCTGAAACCTATCTGAGCGATTTTACATCTTTCAAAGGGGTGGAGAAATACACAAAAGCCTCTTATATACAGCGTCAATAATCACAGCAAAGAAAGTCATTCCCGCGAAAGCAGAGATTTTAAAGGTGCAATTTATTTTACATTTAGAGA
>JASEHH010000020.1 GCA_030017685.1 Thermodesulfobacteriota bacterium
GCTGAAGTGGGGCAGGGGACAGCACAGACCCCGCAGCCAATGCACCATTCTTTATTCACTACGGGGAAATCGCCCTCCATCCGGATCACATTGACAGGACAAATATCAACACACGCCCCGCACCCAGTGCATTGTTCCTGATCTGTCTCCCTGAGAAAGTAGGTGGCTATCAGAACATCCCTCGGGATCTTCTTTCTGCGGATCGTCCCCACCGACCAGCAACAACAGCCACAGCAGTTGCAGGTGTGTTTGATGCCTTCGCGTGCATTGTCAACGAGATGCACCAGGCCCGCTTCCTCGGATTTCCGGATAATATCAAGGGCCTCCTGTTTTGTAATCTCTTTTCCGATGCCCTTATCAATCAGATATTCCGCCAGTTCGTCATACTTGATGCAGTTTTCGAGGGAATGATCACAACGTTTCTTCCCGATCAACTGGGCGGTTGCCCGACAGGGGCAATGGACCAGGGAAATCACTTTGACTTTCTTAATGACTTCTTCCATCATTTCAAAAGGGAATACGGCATGACTCTCTGGCTCAAAAGATGGAGTGACAGGGAGATAACGAAATGCCTTTGTTTCGGTGTCTCCATACACCTCCTTGAGTTGTTCTTTTCCAGAATATTTGACGACCAACTCAGCCATCTTTTTCGCATTCGGCGTGTTCACACCTCTCCAGAAAAAAGTCTGAGGGAAACCATATCCGAATTGTTGGAGGGCATATCCCATCTCTCCATCCTTCATCCGTTTAGAATAGAGAAGGCCCCTCTGAGCCAGATTGGATAGGATCTGCTCCAATTCATCTTGTGGGATGTTCAGGTGAGGTGCGATCTTTGACACGGGAGCAGGCTCAAAAGGGATCGTCTCTGTGGGAATTGCCAACGCTACCTCCGCCTCCTGGGGGGTGAAGTTCTCCCTGAGGATTTCAAGGAGCTCCTCTTTCTGAGGATACCCCATACCCAGCGAAGCTAAATGTCTTGCCAACTTTTGGTACACATTTTCAGCGACCATCTTCTTCCCCTGTCCAAGGCAGAGAGCATAGCGCAGAGCGCATAGCGTAAATCATTCAATTCATAATTCATAACTTATAACTCATAACTTATAACTCATGGCTCATCTTTATTCCATCCTCAATGATTCTACCGGATTTGTTCTGGCGGCCCTGCGGGCAGGGATAAAGCCTGCGATCAAAGAGGCAACCATCACCATCGCCCAGAACTCTACCAGTCTCATCACAGGGATGGTGAACTGGATGGTCCATCCAAAGGACTGCTTATTGATCACATAGATGAGGAGGAGGGAGAGTAAGAAGCCACAGAGGAGGCCGAGGATGAGGCTGAAGAAGCCGATCAACCCTGCCTCGATCAAGATGGTCTTCTGAATCTGACTCCGAAGTCCGCCAATTGACCTGAGGATTCCTATATCTCTCTGCCTTTCGATCACCAGTCCGTTTAATGAGTTGATGATTCCGAGGATAGCGACGAAGATAGCGATCAATTCGAGGGCATAGGTGATGGCGAAGGTCTGGTCAAAGACCTTAAGAATCTCATTTCGTAACTCACGATGAGAGACCACAAAGAGTTGATAGGGTTTTGAGAATCTCTCGCGGATCATCTCTTTAAAAGAGTCGAGAGAGGTTCCTTCCTTCAGATAGATTCCGGCGCTGTGAAACATCTCATCATCCCAGAGGGACTGAAAGAGGTTCCTTTCCATCAGAATCATTCCCCAGTCGGACGAGTAATCGTAGAAGACGCCGGAGATTAAAAAATTTCTTTCCCCCTGCGGGGTGTTGAGGTTAATTCGGTCCCCTGCATCGACCTGATGCCGGAGCGAGAAGCTTTCTGTCACCAGAACGGATTGACCTGATGCAAATTGGTTGAGGATCATTCCGGGATTTCCATGGGTGAAGCGGATCACCTTTAAATGGAGAAAGACTTCGCCATTCACAGAGGCGATCAGGGCGGGCTGGCCACGATATTCCACCTCTAAAGCCCTGAAGGAGTCGACGGCCTTGACGCCAGGAAGGGAGGGAAGGGCCCTTGAGACTTCAAGGGGGAGCAGGGCCGAGTAACCGGTGAGGGAATAGGAACCCGGAAAGATGAAGACATCGCCGTTGATCGATTGTTCCACCCAGAGGTCAACGGTCTTTCTGAAACTGAGGATCATGATGGAGATGCTGATGAGCATGGAGAGGGCAGTCATCAATGCGGCGATCGTGATCATTGTTCTTGCCAGGGAGTCTCTGAGGTACCGGTTGGCAAGGTTTCCCTCCACACCGAACAGGAGATGGAGAAGGGGCGAAAGAAGGCGGCTGAGCAGGAGAGTAAGGGAAGGGATCAGAAAAGATATCCCGATGACGATGAGGAGAGCGGCGAGAAAACCGAAGACAGGCTTCTGGTTAATGGGGTTCTGAAGAGCGAAGATCAGCGAGAGGATGAGAAGACCAAGGCCGATGAGGCTGAGGAGCTTGAGACGGATCTTCACCTTTCTTTCAAGCGTCCCAAGAGAGAGGGCTTCTTTGGGTGGAATCTCGGAAGCCTCTTTTGCAGGCCCGATCGAAGAGAAGACCGAGGCGAGACATCCCAGCAGCCATCCTGCGATGAGAAGGAAGGGGGAGATGATCAGGTCTTCTGTCCTCACCAGAATATAGAGCGAGGTGATGGTCCTTGAGACGAAGTAGAGCATCACTTTTGCCAGACCGATTCCAACTCCTATCCCGATGAGACTCCCTAACCCTCCGATCAGCCCAGCTTCGCATAAGAAGAGACTGAGGATCTGTGACCGGGTGGCGCCGATGGACCGGAGAATTCCGATCTCGCGCCTCCTCTGGATGACAGAGATGGATATGGCGTTGTAAATGAGAAACATTCCTACGACCAGAGAGATGAGACTGAGGGCTGTCAGGTTGAGATGGAAAGCGGAGACCATCTTTTCGATCTGGCCGCTCCGGGTATCGGAACGCCGGACTTCGGTTCCCGGGGGAATGACTTTTCTCAACTCTTTCTCCACCTCTTCGAAAGAGATTGATGGATCCACCAACAGATCGATCCGGTCGATAAGCCCCACCTTTTCCAGCGCCTCCTGAGCGGCGGCAATATCCATAAGGCCGAAATTTCCCTCCAGAGACTTTGCCGGCCCTTCCATCTTCAGAAGGTGTGTAATATTGAGGGTGACCTTTTTCGAACCGAAGATGACAGGCAAAGCGTCTCCCTTCTTCAATCCATAGCGGCGGGCCAGTTTTTCCGTGATGGCAATGGCTTTTGGATCTCTTAAAAATTGGAGATCTTCTTCTGAGGATCCATAGAATTGATAATCCCTGAAGGGCTGATCGCTGAAGATATCAATTCCAAGAAGGTAAAGAGGCTCCCCAACAGGTTCGTCGATCTTTGAGATGAACTGGATGACGGGTGTAGCCGCCCTTATTCCAACCACCTTTTTGACCTTGAGGTAAACCTCTTCGGGAAACCCCCTTCCGGAGGAGGTGACCTGGAGCTGAGCCTTTCCTGAAACGTGGTCCACGGTGGCATTGAAGGCTTCGATAGCGGTGTGGATGGCCATCTGAACGCTGACAAAGACGCTGACACCGAGGCAGATTCCAATGATGGAGAGGAAGGTCCGCCCTTTATTGAGGCGGAGGTGTTGAAGGGTGATGGTTTTAAGGAGATAAAGAAGGACCATAAAGTAAGATTAAATTCGAAATTCGAATATCGGGCGAAGCGTCCTTTTAGGACCAATTCGAAACAAATTCGAATCTCAAATTCCCAATGACCTAAAGAGCCCCTCACCCTTCCCCTCTCCCCCAAAGGGGAGAGGGACGGGGTGAGGGGGAATTTTGGATTTTGGTCATTCGATATTGTTTCGAGCTTCGGATTTCGTGCTTCGATATTAGTGGAGTTGAGGTTATTCCACAAGGAGCCTACCATCTTTCATTCTCAGGACCCGATCCGCCATGGCCGCCCCTTCCGGGCTGTGGGTGACGAGGAGGATGGTTTTTCCCTGTTCGTCCCTCAGCCGGCGGAGGATCTCCAATACCTGTCTCCCGGAGGCTGAATCGAGATTGCCGGTGGGTTCATCGGCCAGAATAAGATCCGGATCGTTGATCAGGGCGCGGCAGATGGCCACCCTTTGCATCTCTCCGCCCGATAGTTCATAGGGCTTATGGTGCCTCCTCTGGTAGAGGCCCATTTCAATAAGGAGGTGATCAATTTTTTCTTCCAATGAATCGGTCCCTTCCTTTAAGAGATGGGGGAGGGCTATATTTTCTTCAAGGGTCAGGATGGGGAGAAGGTTAAAGAATTGAAAGATGATGCCAACTCGGTTTCGGCGGAAAAGGGTTAACCGGCGGTCGTCCATATGAGAGATGTCTTCGCCATCGATGAGCACCTTCCCTTCGTCAGGAGAATCCAATCCTCCGATCATATTGATCAGGGTGGACTTTCCACAGCCGCTTTTGCCAGTGATGGCTAAAAACTCATTCCTCGAGATTTTTAAGTTGATATGGTCGAGGGCGGTCACCGGACTGAGTCCCTGGTGGTAGGTTTTTGTGACGTTAATTAATTTGATGAAATGATTTTCCATTATAATAAAAAAGAGCAGAGGATAAATTTCCCTGCTCTTTTTATATATAGGGGGGAATAGTAAATTGTCAACCAGGAATCAAGATATTTTAATCTTGACTGTATTTCTTTAAATGTTTGGCGAGGATGATTAGCATTAAAGGAATGATCGCTCCGACAACGGCAACAGCTCCTCCAACAATATAAATTCTTGGGCCTATATCCTCGACCGTCCGTACAACCTGCATCACAGCAATGGAGACCATGGCTGCCAGGATGCACATCAAGATAATGATACTCACCATATTAGCGGCACTTAATTTGATATTCATGGCTCCCTCCTTTGTTTGAGAGATGACAGAAATGAATGTTTCATTTCTGTTTAATCTAATGGAAAGCCTGTCTACTAAAACTCAGAATTTCTGTTAACCTTATCTCTTCACAGCGACTGGCTCAAAACCCGGAACCGTGACCTCTTCTTGAGCCTCCTTCTCCTTCTTTAAGGCCATAGAGACCGTAGTTCCGATAAAGCTGAAGAAGAGAATTGCGGCTGGGATCAACTGCAGAAGAACGATCACCGCTCCAATGGCCAAAAAGACCCAGAGCGCGGCCCTGGCCTCTTTCAGCTCAACAGTTCGAACAAATGCTGGAGTGGCAAGAAGCGCCATCACTGCTCCCATCATTCCTGCTTTTAACATTTCTCTTTTTTTCATGACTCATTCCTCCCTTTTTTTGATTTTATTAACTTCATCCTCTTTACTGCATACTCAATGCCAACGTTAACATCAGGGGGAATAAATTTGTTAATTAATTGATTTTATTAATGTTTTTCCAGCATTAGCTTGAATAAAAAAACTTTATCCCGTCTATATATGTATTTTTTATTTATGCATATTGAGTGGGCAATAAAGGTGTAATGTTAGTAACGAGTTGAATTTCAATCATAATATATGAATAAATAAAATATACTTATTTATAAATTTCATATCTACTCGCAATGACAATCCTCCCTAATCTGAATTCCTGCTTTTGCAGAAGGAATGATACAAATGACACACAGGTGAGGATTGAAACGCAGTCGACCCGAAGTCGACCGTGCTCATTGGAACCCCTCACCTTCCATGCAAGGGAGGATTCAGTTAAACCCGATAGGCGGGACATTCCTGTCCCGCCTAAGGTGGAGACGGGGTTAGACCTGCAGCAGGCCCCGCCTAACGATTCCTACTATCAATGAAATGAATTACCCCCCATAATTGAGGGGTTACATTTAATTTCTGAAAATAGTTGACGATATGAAAGGATTGAATTTATAATTATAAAAAATCTTGGGGGATTTTATGTGGGACTATACGGAGAAAGTGAAAGACCACTTCTTGAATCCGAGGAATGTGGGAGAGGTTGAAAATCCGGATGGTATCGGTGAGGTGGGATCCCTTGCCTGCGGGGATGCTTTAAGGCTCAGTATTAAACTGGATGAGAAGAAAAGGATCAGAGAGGCGAAATTTAAGACCTTCGGCTGTGCCAGTGCCATTGCCTCATCTTCTGCCCTGACGGAGATCATTAAAGGGATGACGCTCGAAGAAGCAGAGAAGGTCACCAATCAGGACATTGCCAACTATTTAGGAGGACTACCTGAGGAGAAGATGCACTGCTCCGTGATGGGAAGGGAGGCCCTTCAGACGGCCATTGCTAATTTTCGGGGTCAGGAGGTCACGAAAGAGGACTATGAGATTGTCTGTAAGTGTTTTGGCGTCACGGATAAGGACATCGAAAGGGCGATCAAGGAGAATGATCTCCGGACAGTGGAGCAGGTGACTTACTACACGAAGGCTGGAGGGGGATGCGCCCAGTGTCATCCAAAGATTGAGGCCATCATCGAAAGGATGAGGAAGGAGATGGAGAAAGAAAGTCCTCCTCCCAAACCCGACAAGAGGAAGTTGACCAACATTCAGAAGATCAAACTGATTGAGGAGACACTGGGAAGGGAGATCGTCCCGGCGTTGAAGGCGGATGGAGGGGATATCGATCTGATCGATGTGGATGGGAGCAAGGTTTATGTCGCATTGAGGGGAAAATGTTCTTTTTGCCCCAGCTCGGAATTTACATTGAAACAATATGTCGAATCGAAATTGAAGGAGTTCGTCAGCGACGATATCGTCGTGGAGGAGGTCAAACCGTGAAGACTGTTTATGTGGATAATAATGCGACGACCCGGGTGGCTCCTGAAGTGTTGGAGGCGATGCTGCCATACTTCTCGGAGTTTTATGGGAATCCCTCCAGCATGCATTTCTTCGGAGGACAGGTGCAGAAGAAGGTGAATGAGGCGAGGGAGCAGGCGGCCGATTTTTTAGGGGCGGAGCCTTCTGAGATTGTCTTCACAAGTTGCGGGACCGAGAGCGATAATGCGGCCATATTGGGAACGCTCGACTCCTATCCTGAAAAGCGCCATTTCATCACCTCCCGTGTGGAACACCCTGCCGTGATGAATATCTCTTCCCATTTGAGCCGGAAGGGATACCGGACAACAGAGATTTCGGTGGATCGTGAGGGGAGGTTGGACCTCGATGAGCTGAAGGAATCGATTGCGGACGAGACCGCTCTCATCTCCATCATGTATGCCAACAATGAGACCGGCGTGCTCTTCCCCATCGAAGAGGTTGGTGAGATTGTGAAGTCGAGTGGAATTCCTTTTCATACCGATGGGGTCCAGGCGGCCGGCAAGATTCCTCTCAACATGAAGAAATCGACGGTGGATCTGCTCTCCCTCTCCGGCCATAAACTCCATGCACCGAAAGGGGTCGGAATCCTTTATATACGGAAAGGAACCAAATTTTCTCCCTTTATGATCGGCGGCCATCAGGAAAAAGGCAGAAGGGGAGGGACCGAGAATGTTCCCTATATCATCGGTCTTGGAAAGGCATGCGAACTGGCAAAGAAGCATCTCGGAGAGGAGAATACGAGGGTCAGGACATTGAGAGATTATCTCGAAGTAAAAATTTTGGAGAAGGTCCCGAATACATTAGTCAATGGAGACCGGAACAATCGCCTTCCCAATACGCTGAGCGTCAGTTTTGAATATGTGGAGGGAGAATCGATCCTTCTATTGCTTTCTGACCTCGGGATCTGCGCCTCCTCGGGATCTGCCTGCACCTCAGGTTCACTGGAGCCTTCTCATGTTCTCAGGGCAATGGGCGTTCCATTCACAGCGGCCCACGGTTCCATCCGTTTCAGCCTCTCCATCTATAATACTAAAGAAGAAATGGATTATATCATCGAACATCTCCCCCCCATCATCCAGAGGTTGAGGGACATCTCCCCCTTCTGGAAAGACTATTTGAAAAGCCAGGGGAAGAGATGAGCTAATGTAAACCAATGGAGTGACATAAAAAAACTGTTCGGCGAATGTATGAAGAGTAAAGTAAATGGAAGAAAACAGAAACAGCGTATTAGAAATCCAAGATAATCGCCCCGAAGTAAAAGAGCTGTTTAGCAATCTTAAAAAAGAATTGCCAAATCTTGAGAAACTTTTTAAAAAATGCAGTGGTCAAGGGGGATATGAAGATCCTATCTATCGTTTTTATCACCAAAGTTTCAAAGTCTATTGGCTTCAAGATAATACTAAAGAAATTGTAGAAACACTTCAAGCACTTTTACCCAATCTTGCGCTAAACCCAAAATTCCTTTCTATTGTGAATGAAGGTTTAGGGAAGAAGTTCAAACCGGAAGATAATGCAAGATGGTTAGAAAAAACAAGGCCTATTTTGGAGGCTTTTTTCCATGCACGTTATTTTTTGGAAATGGCAGTAAGATATGGAAATGAGCTTGAATATCCTCCCAATCGGTTGCCAAGTGGATGGGCATCCTTTTTATATTTATACAATTTGAGATAATCAATGATATAAAATAATCCTTAACATCAGTAAGAAACTTACAAGTGGCATCTGACATAACCCGCCCCCACCTCTTCCGATAATAACCGCCCAAGACAATTCAGCAGTGCCTCTCTTTTTCTTCCTGAAATCCACAACCTGTCATTTTGGTAATACATGCTTGATTTCAATTGGAAGTCATCGGTGCTCCTTGTGCTTGACATATAACTCCGTTTTTCGTATATTCAACTTACCCAAAAGCGAGTTCTTATCACTTTTATCCAGGGATGGATCCAGCCCAGACTGGGCATCCCCACCTGATTGGAGTAGTTCTGCTCGGTCGGGAGCGGGAAGAAGGGTGAGGCTGGGGCCGATCGCCCGGGGACTGCGGAAGCGGAAGAGGAAGGCGAATCGCCAGGGAAGATGAAATGAGCTGGGTTTGGTTATTGCCGATCGCGGTGGTCGTCTGGTACCTTCTTATGGGATGGCGCCTCCCCAGGCGGGGAGGGCTAGGATGAACCACCTGGTCCTGCCCGGTCGAGGGCAGAAAGCAGAACTCCAAGGATGCGAATGAGGGGAGATTATAATAAAAATCCGAAGGTCCGCCTTCGCGGCTGTGCGGGGATACAGTCGAATAGAGCTCATCGCCGGGCGGAGAGGGCAATTTCCCCTTGGAAAGCGAGGACTCCTTCCTGAAACATTGATTGTTCATTTTTGTTAACCAACGCAAACTTTCAAATGGCAATCTTTAAAAGATAATTTTCACAACCTCTTTTTTTATATTGACAAAATGGTTAGTTTTGATATCGTTTATTCGACAATCCATTGAAACCTTCTCTTCCAAAGGGGGTGGTGGATGGAGAAAGAACTTTAAAATTTACCTCATAAAAAACCTATATTCAAGCATCTAACCTCAATTTAAAATTTCCATTTGGTTTGAATTTTTTTTAAAGGTCTCCCAAGGAAACAAATCTAAAATTTTAATAAAAAAAACTTGATTCCTATTAAAGCCAAACCTTCCGTGCGAAGGGGGCGGAAAGCAACGAATATTATATTCAACCCATCCCGAAGATAGTTCATATCCTTAGGAGTAAGCCATCAATCTTAATAATGAGGAGGTGCATTATGAAAGTCAGAACATTTCCACGAATGGTTACAATCCTTATGATTTTAGTTCTATCGGCATTGGTTCAACCTGCCTTTTCTCAGGCTCCGAAGATTGTTACAGAGACGATCATGGTCCAGGCCAAAGATCCTGGTATTCTCCTTCACGTGCGGAACAAGCGTCCCGATGCGATGACCCAATTCGTGCCGGAGAGGATCGTTCTCTTTGTCCACGGTGCCACTTATCCCTCCGAGACGGGGTTTGATATCCCGCATGGTGGTTATTCTTGGATGGATTACGTGGCCCAGTGTGGATGGGACGTTTACATCATGGACTTGCGCGGGTATGGACGCTCGACACGACCTCCGGAGATGAATAAACCGGCCTCAGAAAATCCTCCTATTGTGAATACAGATGTTGCGGTCAGAGACGTCAGTGCAGTTGTCGATCACATACTGGCGCGAAGAGGTGTATCGAAAATCAACCTGGTGGGATGGTCCTGGGGTACGGTCATCATGGGAGCCTACACTGCACAGAACAACGCAAAGGTAAGGCATTTGGTACTTTATGCTCCGCTTTGGCTACTCAAGGATCCACCTCCCATTAGTGGTGGCCAGGGGCCTCTGGGGGCCTATCGAACAGTCACAAAGGATGCGGCTAGGCAAAGAGGGCTAAGAGGTATCCCCAAGGAGAAACAGGAGGAAATCTCACCCTCTGCATGGTTCGATCAATGGTGGACAGCAAACCAGGCAACAGACCCCGAGGGTGCGGTTCAGAATCCACCTGTTGTTCGCGCCCCCAACGGAATCATCGAAGATTTGGGAAAATACTGGATGACGGGAAAACCTTACTATGATCCGTCCCAGATCATGGTCCCAACGCTGGTCATCCTAGCCGAATGGGACATGGACACACCTCCTTACATGGCCCAGGAGGTTTTCAAGAAGCTCAACAAGGCGCCTACGAAGCGCTATGTGATGATCGGAGAGGGAACTCACGGTGTGGCCATTGAAAAAAATCGCTGGCAGCTCTTCCGAGAAGTTCAGCTCTTTTTGGAAGATCGATAGTGAGGCTCTTCACCGACCATGCGGGTCTATTTGTGGCATTTTTGTAAAGTTTCCCTGTTCTTTATTGGACACTCTCAAAGCTTGATTTTACTTGGCATATCTATGGCGAGCATTGTTGGCCTCAGGAGGATGTGGAAAGACTAAATTGGAAATCAATAAGAGGAGGAAAAGGCAGGGTTGATTTGATCCTGCCTTTTTTGTTTATTTCCTTCGGTAATCATCAACTGCAAGATTAATTTGCCACTCCAGTTTAGTAGGTGAATTTGAGGGGAGGGAGATTCATAAAATCCCAATAGTAAAACCTGGGGGTTCTTCCCTCCTTACCCTACAATTAATGTGGTGATCTAATGTCCCTTATATTTTATACCAGATTGACATCAAATTTTGTTTTTCATATATTCAGGTAACTCTCAAGTATGATTTTGTGAATTCGGTTTGGAGGGGGGCGATGGAGATCCGGGGGCTTTCGGCGCTGGTGACGGGTGGTTCTGGTTTCATCGGAGGCCGTTTGGCAGAACGGCTTGCCACTGAAGAGGGAGTGCGGGTCCGCGCCATGGTTCGAAATGTGAAGAAAGCGGAACGACTGCAAAAACTTCCACTGGAGATCGTGCAGGCAGATCTGCTTGATTTGGATTCGTTGCGTGATGCAGTCAGCGGGTGCGACCTTGTATTTCATTGTGCCGCCCTGGTCCGGGAGACCGGAAACCGGAATGAATTCTTTCGAACCAATGTTGAGGGTACGGAGAACATCCTCAAGGTTTCGAGCGAGGCCGGAGTCAAAAAATTCATCCACTTTAGCAGCGTGGCCGTGTATGGAATGAATCCGCCAGACCGAACAGATGAAACCACAGCCTACCAACCGTGCGGGAACCTCTATTGCGACACAAAGATTGCCGCGGAGAAGGCCGTGTGGGCAGCTCATCAGGAGGGAAGGCTTCCCGTTGTCGTGATTCAGCCTGCCAATGTGTATGGCCCGCATTCCAACCCGTGGACTCTTCGCCCCATCAAGCTGATCAACTCAGGCCAGATGATTCTCATCAACGGAGGGAGAGGACTCTGCAACTACGTTTATATCGATAATCTCATCGATGCGACACTGGTCGCAACCAAACGCGATCCATCCGTGGGACAGGCCTATTTGGTCAGCGACGGGAATGTTGTGATGTGGAAGGAATTCTTCGGATACTATGCACAGATGGCCGGAAAACCTAACATCAGGTCCGTGCCTGAGGGGCTTGCAAGGGTCATCGCGCTAAGCATGGAGATAGCCTCAAGGATTACCGGCAGGCCGCCCAAAATCACACGCGAAGCCGTCCGCTATCTGACTCGCCAAGCGCGGTTCAGCATTGAGAAGGCAAGACGTGAGTTGGGCTATCAACCGCGTTTTTCTTTGGAAGACGGAATGAAGCTGACCGAGCAATGGTTGAGAGAAGCGGGATACCTACCCAACCCCCGGCTCACCGGGGAACCAAACAGAGTTAAACTCTAAGCCCTAAACACTAAATCCTAAATAAACCCAAAACTTCAAGTAAAAAACTCAAAAAGGTTGTTTTGAGTTTTGGTTTTTGAGTTTGTTTAGAGTTTAGGGTTTAGAGTTTAGAGTTTAACATCCCTATTTTATGAAACGATCTCCTGCAAAGAACTTTGTTACCATTTTGCGAACGATCTTATTCCTAAGAGACTAATGGATATCCCCATGGTAACTTTGGAGGGAGCGGACGCTCCCTTTTCCCTGACGATAGGCGGCAATGCCTTTAGCAGCCGCGATGGCCGCGGCTAAGGTGGTGATATAAGGTATTTTGTGTTTGATCGCTGTCTTGCGAATATAGGAGTCGTCCTCCTTGCTGAGCCTATCGCTGGGCGTATTGATGACGAGGTGAATCTCTTTGTTTTTAATCCCGTCAGCAATATTGGGGCGTCCTTCATGCATCTTGAGAATTTTTTCGGACTCAATGCCATGTTCCGCCAGGAATCGGTGAGTCCCATTGGTCGCTTTTATTTTAAAACCCAGCCTGATGAAATCCTGGGCGACTTCAAGAACCGCCGGCCTCTCCCTATTGGAAACCGTAATTAAAACCGTTCCTTCAGAGGGAAGAAGTTGCTGGGCTGCCTCCTCGGCTTTATAAAAAGCAAGACCAAATGAGTCTGCCATTCCTAATACCTCTCCGGTGGAGCGCATCTCAGGCCCCAGAAGGGGATCCACTTCCGGGAACATATTGAAAGGGAAGACCGACTCTTTGACCCCGAAGTGTCTGATGAATTTCGGTTTGAGATTGAGAGAATTCAATTTTTTACCAACCATGACCTGAGTGGCCAGACGTGCCATCGGAATATTACATACCTTCGAAACGATGGGGACGGTACGGGAGGCACGGGGGTTCGCTTCCAAGACATAAACTCGATCTTTGGCAATGGCATACTGAATATTCATCAAACCAACCACCTTGAGCTCTATGGCAATCTTTTTAGTATATTCATAAATGGTATCCAGATGCTTGGGAGGAATGCTGATCGGTGGGATGACACAGGCAGAATCCCCCGAATGGATGCCGGCCAGTTCAATATGTTCCATCACCGCCGGCACAAAAGCATTGCTCCCATCAGAAATTGCATCCGCCTCGGTCTCAATGGCGTTTTCTAAAAATTTATCAATCAGGATTGGCCGTTCCGGCGTCACACCCACGGCAGCCGCTACGTATTGTGTGAGCATTTCCTCATCGTGGACCACTTCCATGCCACGTCCGCCAAGGACATAGGAGGGTCTGACCATCAAGGGATAGCCGATTCTCTCAGCCACCCGGAGGGCTTCCTTTAAGTTGCTGGCCATACCGGATTCAGGCATTGGGATATTGAGTTTAGCCATCATCTTGCGGAAGCGGTCCCGGTCCTCTGCCAGATCAATTGTCTCCGGTGATGTCCCGATAATCTTCAATCCAGCCTCGGCCAGTTCGTTTGCAATATTGAGCGGGGTCTGACCTCCAAACTGAACAATGACCCCTTCGGGTTTTTCTTTTTCGTAGATGCTTAAGACATCTTCAATCGTAAGAGGTTCAAAATAGAGTTTGTCGGAAGTGTCGTAATCCGTCGAAACCGTCTCGGGATTACAGTTGACCATAATGGTCTCATATCCCTCATCGCGCAGGGCAAAAGCAGCATGGACACAGCAGTAATCAAATTCAATTCCCTGTCCGATACGATTTGGACCCCCACCCAGGATCATGATCTTTGGCCTATGGCTGACCTTCACCTGATCCGGTCCATTGTAAGTAGAGAAGTAGTAAGAGGCGTTTTCCACACCGCTGACCGGCACAGGTTCCCAGCCTTGAACTACTCCCAACGAGACACGCCTTTCTCTGATTTTCTTCTCAGAGATGCCGAGGAGTTGAGAAAGGTAGCGGTCAGAAAAGCCATCTTTCTTGGCCCTCACCAATAAATCGTCGGGCAAGGTTTTGCCTTTATACTGGAGTATCTTCTCCTCTAATTCCACCAGTTCCCTCATCTGCTCGATGAACCAGGGTTTGATGTAGGTTTTTCTAAAGAGTTCCTCTACTCCTGCGCCTTTACGGAGGGCTTCATACATGATGAACTGGCGTTCACTGGAGGGTTCGGTCAGAAGGTCCATCAGCTCGCTGAGAGGTCTTTGATGAAAATCCTTGGCAAAGCCAAGTCCGTAGCGACCGATTTCAAGGGATCGGATCGATTTCTGCAATGCTTCTTTATAGTTTTTGCCAATGCTCATTACCTCACCCACGGCACGCATCTGGGTGCCAAGCTTGTCTTCGGCATTCTTAAACTTTTCAAAAGCCCATCGGGCAAACTTAACCACCACATACTCTCCTGACGGGGTATATTTTTCCAGTGTCCCCTCCCTCCAGTAAGGAATCTCATCCAGAGTCATACCCGCAGCTAACTTTGAGGAGACGAGGGCGATAGGGAAACCCGTAGCCTTGGAGGCCAGGGCAGAGGATCGGGAGGTCCTGGGATTGATCTCGATCACCACCACCCGCCCGGTCTCCGGATCGTGAGCAAACTGAATGTTGGTGCCACCGATCACCTGAATGGCCTCCACAATGTCGTAGGAATATTTCTGAAGGCGCTTTTGTAATTCAGGAGAGATGGTGAGCATCGGAGCCGTACAATAGGAATCTCCCGTATGAACGCCCATGGCATCGACATTTTCGATAAAACAGACCGTGATCATCTGGTTTTTGGAATCGCGAACCACCTCCAGTTCCAATTCCTCCCATCCAAGAACCGATTCTTCCACCAGGATCTGGCCGACCAGGCTCGCCGAGATACCACGGCTGGCGACCGTTCGCAATTCCTCAACGTTATAAACCAACCCCCCTCCTGTTCCTCCCATCGTGTAGGCAGGGCGAATGACGACCGGGTAGCCGAGATCAGCAGCAATTGTTTCTGCCTCTTCCACACTGAAAGCAATTTGGCTTCTTGGCGTATCGATACCGAGTCCTTTCATTGTTTCCTTGAAAGCCAACCGGTCCTCACCACGTTCAATGGCATCGATATCGACCCCAATGATCTTTACGCCGTATTGGTCCAGAATGCCCGCACGCGCTAATTCTGATGAGAGATTGAGCCCTGTCTGCCCTCCAAGGTTTGGCAGCAAGGCGTCTGGTCTTTCCTTTTCGATGATTTCCTTCATCCTCTGAAGATTGAGCGGCTCAATATAAGTGACATCCGCCATCCCCGGATCGGTCATGATCGTTGCCGGATTTGAATTAACCAGGACGATTGTATATCCGAGCTCGCGAAGGGCTTTGCAGGCCTGGGTCCCGGAATAGTCAAATTCACAAGCCTGGCCTATGATGATAGGCCCCGAACCGATAATCATCACTTTCTTGATGTCGTCACGTCTTGGCATAAAAGTTCTCCTATGGATAATGGTTGTGAAGGTCAATTATTTGAACTTAATTCAGATCGATGGAAGTATAGTTTGGCTAAAAAAGCGTGTCAAGATAAAAAGGAGGGTCAAAAAACAGATTTCTCGAAATAAGAATAACGGGGGTGATAGGAAGAAAATGGGTTTTGGCAACGATTAAAAGAATTGAATTGAGAGAGCAATGGTGAAGGCAGTGAAGCTTATTGCGACAGCCATCCAATCCATCCATGTGAAGCGCAGTTCGTAGTGGAAACTTCGGCCGGATATTCCGAAACCACGGGCCTCCATGGCTTCTGCGAGTTCATCCGCAAATGTGAAGGCTTGAATCAGCAGAGGACCTGCGAGCGCAGGCAGATGGAGAAGTGTCCCCAGGCCGCCTTCAATGGGAATGCCCCGTGCGCGCTGAGCATCGCGGATGTTTCTCGCACGACGGATCAGAACAGGGACAAATTGCATGGATGCGCTGAGCACAAAGGCGAAGGGGTAGGGAAGGCCCATCTTGAGCAGTCCATTGGAGAGCATACCGGGTGAGGTGGTCTGGAAGAAGAGGAAGAAGGCCGTCCCGATGGTGAGCAACCGGAGGCCGGATACGATGCCGGTGATGAGATCAAAAGCCAGATACGCGATGATGAAGAAGGTGAGGCCGGCAAACCCCAGGTTTTTTAAGAAATTGAGATAGGGACGACCGAGGTGAAGAAAGAAGACGATGACCGCCAGTATTCCCAAGGAGGCGGCCAGGGAGCTCCAGTGATTGAAGATCATCAATAAAACGGTGGCAACGGATGCCACGATCAGTTTGGAACGGGGATCAAAGGTTGATCGTTTCAATTTTCCTCCCCGAGATGTTTGATGGCCTGGGTCAGTCGAAAACGCTGGGTCGGCCGGAGGCCTGCTTTTATCATGGCCGTTGAATCGGCCATCACCCCATCAGGCGGGCCATCCGCGATCATTTGTCCCTCTGACAGGACCAACCAGCGGTTCGCATGCTCGGCAGCAAATTCGAGGTCATGGGTCACAAGCACAACGGTACATCCTTTCTTCTGGAGCTGGGAAATGAAACCGGTTAATTCACGGCGGAAGAGTTCGTCCTGTCCGGCAGTCGGTTCATCGAGAACGATCAGATCGGGTTTGGCCGCTAATGCAGCGGCGAAAGAGACCCGCTTCTTCTGCCCCTCGCTCAGCGAAAAAGGGGAACGGTCAAGGAGGGGGAGGAGGCCAAAACGGTTGAACAGTTCATCACACCAGACCGGATCATAGGAGCGGAAGATTTTGGGACTTGTTAAAACCTCCTCCCGCACGGTCGGCCGAAAGAGTTGATCGTTGGGGTTCTGCCACACGAAACCGACATGTCGGGAGAGTTCTGAGACGGGTGTTCTCCGGGTATCCCGGCCAAGGATCCTCAAAAGACCCCGGTGAGGTTTGAGCAAACCATTGAAGTGTTTGATCAAGGTGGTCTTTCCGGCTCCGTTGCGGCCCAGGAGGGCAACGCACTCCCCTTTCTGGAGTGTGAGGTGAACCCCCCGAAGCACGGAAAGACCCTCATAGTTGAACCATATATCCTCTGCCTCAACGATTGGATGAGGAGTCGCTGTAAAGGCTTTGGAGGGGTTTGTCATCTGCTCAGAGAGACGAATAGAAAATGGTCCCAAGAGATTCTGAGTTTTAAGCTCCTCGATCGCTTCGTCCACATTGAACACCGTTCTATTCAACCCAAAAGCCCGGAAGAGTCGCAACAAAGGTGGAAGGTTGAGGCCATAGGTTGAAATCTCTCCGGCGAGCACTTGATGAGGAGAACCCTCTGCGACGATCTTTCCCTGATGGAGAACGATGATACGATCCACATCATCGATGATTTCATGGAGCCTGTGCTCAACAATGATGAGGGTGATTCCCTCTGACTTCATCGTCCGGAGGATCCTCCGGAGCGCCTCTGTCCCTTCAGGGTCGAGGTGTGTGAAGGGCTCATCGAGAAGAAGGAGTCGGGGTCGAAGGGTTAAGATCGCTCCCAATGCAACCCTCTGTTTTTCACCTCCGGAGAGCGTATGGGGAGGCCGACCCATGAGAGAATCCAGTTCTGCCAGTTTGCTCGCCCAGACCAATCTTTTTTCGATTTCAGATGGCGCCAATCCCAGACTCTCCAGGCCATAAGTCAATTCTGCCTCAACGGTCTGATTGAAGAGCTGGGCATCGGGATTTTGAAAGACCAATCCGGCATGGCGAAACAGTTCACAGACAGGGTGCTGGCGTGTATCCAGTCCGTCCACAAGGACCCTTCCGGCCAACCTCCCATGATGAAAATGGGGGACCAGTCCGATACAGGCGCGGCAAAAGGTTGACTTGCCGCTTCCGCTCGCACCCGCTACGAGCACGCTCTCTCCCGGATGAACGGTCAGGTCAAGGCCATCGAGAGCCGGGGTATCTACGCCAGGGTAAGAGTAGGAGACTCCTTCAAAGCGGAGGATCATTTGATGGTCAACCTCTCTCCGGTTTTAATCTGGCGAGACCGGCCCGTTTGAGAAGCTTTAAACCGAAGATGCCGATGATCGCCCCAACGATCGTGCTTCCGGAGAAGGCAATGATCAGGGCTCCCAGGGCCATTGTCTTTCCCATTAGGACAGGGGCAACGATCAGGGCGCTGACAGTGGCTCCGAGAAGTCCTGTGCCTATGATTTCTCCCAGGGCTCCGATATAGATGTTACGGCTATAACGATAGGCAATGCCTGCGAGGAAAGCGCCGATCATCCCGCCTGGAAAGGCAAGCAGTGTGCCCGTGCCCAGGGCATTGCGAAGGATGCCAATGATGAGGGCGATGCCGGTCGCCCACCACGGACCGAGGAGGATGGCAGCTATGACATTGACGAAATGCTGGGCCGGATTGATCTTCGCAATGCCAATCGGAATGCTGGTAAAGGGTGAGATGGCGACGCCTATGGCAACGAGGATCACTGCTCTGGCAATTTTTCGTGTCTCCATATCTTTCCTCCTTTTCCTTAAACTTTTATTTTAATTCCCTTTCTCATCTGGTCGGGTGTTAATGAGAAGAGGGTGTCGAGAAAAGCGGACTTAAATGTCCCCGGCCCATTTGCCCGGAGGGCGGCCTGTTCTCCGGCCAGGCCGAAGAAAGCCATTGCACTCACCGTGGCAACCATGGGGTCGCTCTCCACTCCATTAAAGGCTCCAATGACTGCGGTGAGCATGCACCCCGTGCCCGTGACCTGACTCATCATTGGATGCCCGTTCTCCACAATCACTTTCCTTCCGGAAGAGACGATAAGATCCTGAGGGCCACTGGCCGCCACGACAGCTCCTGTCTTTTCGGATAGATGTTCAGCGGCCTGATGCAGATCCTCCGGTCCTGCGACCGCATCTACTCCAGCTAAACAACACTCCCTTCCTGCAAGAGTTCCGATTTCAGACTGATTTCCTCTGATGACCGTAACCCGAAGCTCGGATAGAATTTTCCTTGAGGACTCGATCCGGAATTTAGATGCGCTCACACCGACCGGATCAAAAAGGACGGGATGGCCGTCTCTGTTGGCCTGAAGACCAGCCAGAAGCATGGCTTCAATGCGAGCCGGAGAGGGTGTCCCTAAATTGAGCACCAATGCATCTGCTCTGGAGGTAACCTCCTCTACCTCTTCAGGAGCAATAGCCATGATGGGTCGGGCGCCAATCGCATGGAGTGAACTGGCGACTTCATTGGCAGTGACCCAGTTGGTGATGGCGTGGACAATGGGCTTCTGTTTCCGAACCTTTGTAAGAACCTCTATGAGGTTCTCCGCCTGAAAGATCATGGTTCCCTCTCCTTTAGAAATAAAAAAACCGGCCCTGGAGGGTCGGCATCATTTTTTAGGTCATCTGTCGATCCCTCCGCTGGTATTATCCAGGTCAGGTTCAGCGGGTCGGTGACTGTCCGGTCACCCTCTCAGCCAGGTCCATCCCAACTCCCCGCGACAATTTGATATCTTGTAATAAAGCAAGTATAGGACAGGTTCAAGGTGAAGTCAAGTTGTGTTAAAAGGGATGAAAAACGGGAGGAAAAGAAGATTGTGAAAAAGGCTCCGGTAAATATACGCGGAGCCTCTTTCGGTGTTTAAGGAATTTTTGTTTTAGCTTACCACAACAACATTTGTTGCCTGGAGCCCTTTCGGACCCTGGGAAACCTCGAACTCTACCTCATCGCCTTCGTAAAGGGATTTGAATCCATCCCTCTTAATGGCGGAGAAGTGAACGAAGACATCATTTCCATCGTCTCTGGAAATGAACCCGAAGCCCTTCTTCTCATTAAACCATTTTACTTTACCTTTGGCCACTACAACTCACCTCCTTTCCACTTTAGACTAAAGTAAGTTGTAATAGCCTTTGGTCCCTAAAAAAAAAGCCACAAAAGTTTTCAGAAGCACTTTTGCGACCTTTCCTTGATCCAAAACAGATACTTCTTACAACCTACACAAACATTATGGCACATTCATTCTTAAAAGTCAATGTTTTTTTATAAACTAAAATCATTTGGAATATCATGGAGATACGTGTGTTTGAGCGTCTTTTTTACCCTCTCCATCTCAAAGGTGACGGCATGGAGTTTTTTTGAGATAAACTGCCCCGGATTGATGGAGAGCGTTTCTCCAATCCATTCAAAGTAGAAACCTGAAAGCTGTGGCGCCTCGTGGATATGGCCATGGAGGGTCAAGAGGGGCTGATGCGATTTAATGAAGGCTTTAAGCGGGCGGCTTCCTGCTGATTTTTCTCCCTGAATCAAATCCAAGCGTGTCCCGGAAGGAGGGGAATGCGTCATATAGATCGCTCTTTCCGGGAAGAGAGGTTTTGGGAGTCGGTCCAAATCCTCTTGTATCGTTTCCCGACTCCTTAGGTAGAGATAGGGGTCGATGGCGGTCAGCTCGTCGCTCTGGTCAGAGGTTCTGATGTAAGATGGATTCTTCTGCGGAGGCCAGGGCGATTGATCATCATCCGTCTTCTCATAATCCTTGGGCCTAAAAGGAGTGGGGGGGACAAAAGGATAGCCGACGATTTCGTATCCATTTCTGAGTCGGTAGATTTTCTGGTTGAGATCGATCAACCCTTCTACCGGTTCTTTAAAGAGATATTGATAACCGAGGTCCCAATTTCCGGGAATGAGAAAGAGGTGTCTGACATTGGTTGTTTCTATTACTCTTTTGAAGAAAGGCAGGAGATACTGGCCGACGAAGGTCTTCTGATTTGGAATCATGTCCTCATAGCGTTTCGTCGGAGGAAAGGAGGGGAGGAGGTCCCCCCCTAAGGCGATGATCTCTGCGGATGAGGATATGGCCAGTTCCAAGAGTTCCTGGTAGAGATAGATCTCACCATGGAGGTCAGAAGCATAGAGGACTTTCACTCTACACCTCATAGTCCTCAACGAGGACCCATTTGTCTTTCTTCTTGACCAGTTTAAAAGTTACCTTGCAGAAGGAACAGAGAACAAAATCGCCTGTCCTCTCATCACCATCCAGAGGGATATCAGCATCGCAGATGGGGCATTCGAGATCTATTGACATGAATTTCCTCCCTGGTCTTAATTATTTGAAATCCTGAAAAAAATCAAGAGATATTTCTGTTTTGAATATTTTTCTTGCATTGGAGTCTAATATCTTATAAATATAAAACATATAAGGAGGGATTCCCATGGGCAGGAGGTTAATCATCCTCTTTTTGTTGGTTGTCATCTGCGGGATGGCTATCCTTTTTTGGGGTTGTCCGCCCCGTGCCATCCATGTCAGGCCACCCGAACCCAGAGTGGAAGTTTATGGCCCTCCTTCCCATCCTGACGCTGTCTGGCGGCCTGGATACTGGGAACATCGGAGAGGAGAATGGGTCTGGGTTTCAGGTCACTGGCATAAACGTCCGAAGCCTCACGCCGCCTGGGTTCCAGGACGCTGGGAGCCGAGGGAAAGGGGCTGGGTCTGGGTCCCGGGGCATTGGGAATATCGGTAATCAGTTTAGAGTTATGAGTTAAGAGTTAAGAGTTTAAAGATTTTGATTCATAACTCATAATTCATAACTCTTAATTGAGGTTCAGATATGTTCGGTTTGGGTTTGCCTGAAATTCTGATCATTCTGGTTATCATCTTTCTCCTTTTCGGGGCAAAGAGGCTTCCGGAAATCGGTGAAGGTCTCGGGAAGACGATCAGGGAGCTGAGAAAAATAAAGGAAGAAAAAAAGCCGAAGAAGGAGAAAGAGAGAGACGATCAGAAAGGAAGTCTTCTCTCCGATTTGAAGAAGGAAGTTGAAGAAATCCCGGGACTGAAGGAGGCTAAGGAGATCAAGGAGACCGCTGATAAGGTAAAGAATATAACGAAACTTCTAAGGTAGGCAGGAATGTCCCGTTTTAATCCTCAGAGATGAATGCCCGTGTCTTACCTTTTACCCCTTGATTCACCACGGAACCCGGCCACCTTCCGATCAGAACATTCGAAACATTTTTAGCCGTTCTTCGCTTCAATTCACTGATTGATTCTTCCGAATAGAAACCCACATGCGGAGAGAGAATGACGTTTTCCATTGCGAGCATGGGATTTACGGAATCGGGCGGTTCTTTCTCCAACACATCGAGCCCCGCACCGGTGATGAGACCTTCTTGCAGAGCTTGAATCAGAGCCTTCTCATCGATAATGGGTCCCCTTGAAGTGTTGATTAGAAGAGGCTTCTTCTCCATTCTTTTAAATTCTTTTTCTCCGATCAGATGGCGGGTGGCATCATTTAAGGGACAGTGGATGGAGATGAAATCTGATTCTTTTAAGACGTCATCGAAATTCTCCAATTCAATTCCCTGGGGGCTGGTTTTGAGATAGGGGTCAAAGGCAATCACACGAACCCCGAAAGAGGAGAGCTTCTTTGCCACTTCGAGCCCGATCTTTCCGGAACCAATAAGGCCCAGTATCTTTCCTCTGATCCGGTGGATGGGGATCCCCGAACGAAAATCCCACTGGCCGGATTTTATCTTCGCATTGAAAAAAGCCGTTTTTCTCATCAGGGACAGAATTAAAGCGATGGCGTGATCCGAAACCTCATCGATGCAGTAATCCGGCACATTGGCAACGATGATTCCAAGATCGGTGGCGGCCTTGAGGTCAACGGAGTCCACTCCGACCCCATAACGTGCAACGACTTTGCATTTTGGAAGATGTTCAAAGACCCTTCGTGTCAGGACCGCATATTGGTTCAATAGGCCATCCGCATCTTTGCAGGCACGGATCACTTCTTCCTCCTCCCTCACCTGGGCTAAAACCAATTCTGCTCCGATTGGACTCAATTGTTCTTTTTCTTCTTCGATGGAACCATGGTCGCAATCGGTGATGACCACCTGATAGGGGTATTGTTTCATTTCGACCTCTCTTCTATGGGATCAAAATCACTTTGGCGGCTTGAAGATTTTCTAATAAACGGAATGCCTCTTCCCCATCCCATATTTGACGACGGCTTTCATTTCTAAATCCTTTCACAAATCCCCCTTCACTAAACTGATCTTTACCCATAAATGGGGGGGCTGGACACAAGGGGCAAGGGTTGCCATACTGATCATATTAATATCAATTTGAAATTATTATCATTTTTCAGATATGTCATTCCTGCGGAAGCAGGAATCCAGATATTTTCGGTGGGTCCTGGATTCCCGTTTTCACGGGAATGACACACAAATATGTTATGTTGGAGCCTCAATTGAACCAATTATACCCCGTCTCCCTGTGTCCAGCCGCTGACTTATGGGACACAATCAGTTCACTAAAGGGGGAAATAGGGAGATTAACTATTTTTTATCACTGGGAGAACCTCGCCGCCTCTCTGTAGAACCGCAACCTTGGCATCACGTCCGGTTAGTGAGAAGGCCATTTCCAGGGCTTTCTGCGGGTCCTCTGCATGAATAAATCCAAGCCGCTCTTTTTCCTCTTTCGATATTCCTTGAGAGACAAAGATGCCCTTCGCCCTTTCTTTGATCACCCTGCCCACGTGGACGAGATGGGCTGCCGCTGTCAATTTATGAATCTTCCCCTGGCGAAACAATAGGTCCGCATTCTCGAAGGTCTGATATCCAAACTCGAGGACCTCCGGATGGCTTGGAGAGACCCCCTCTGGGCAGGGAGAGACCAGAATTACTACGCCATCCTGTTTGACTACTAATTCCGAAGCATAAATTCCTTTTGAAGCGAGCCAGAGCTCGGAGTCATAAGGATGGGAATCCGCAACCACGATATCCGCATCCTGGGGGAGTTCGGCTTGATAGACCTGGAGGGATCGATTCCCGCCCTTTCGATAGGCCGGTATCGGATCTCCAGCAACAGCATCAACGGTTCTGCCGGTCCCATCCTGAATGGTATTGATGATCCATTTTAATCCTGCTTTCAGGGCAACCCGTTCAATCTCATCCTTTACCGGATTTTCTATTTTTCCAAGAATCTCACGGCCCCTGAATCGGGCGCTAAGCCAATGGGTTTTCCCCGTGGTTTCCTCTCCACAGATTCCGGGCTGGACAATATTGCATCCACCGCTGAATCCGGAGACCCGGTGTGGAACGATCTGGCCAATACCGACGATGAAATCCACTTCCTTGACCATTCGATTGACAAGGATAGGAGTTCCTTTTTCTGTCTCGCCCAGGTTGATCAATTGAGAAGGATCCCACCAGGAGTGGTTGAGGATGGGGTATTGTTTCGACAGATCCGGCCCAAACTTCTTAATCATCTCATCTTCGGTCATGGGACGATGGGTTCCAAGGGCCACAAGAATATGGATGTCCTTTTTATTAACTCCGGCATGTTGAAGTTCTTTGATCAATCGAGGAAGAATCTCCTGAAGGGGAGTGCTCCTCGTATAATCGTCCACCACGATCAGCACCCGTTCTCCTCCCTTAAGCAGGCGGGTCAGAGCTACAGATCCAATGGGATTGGAAAGCGCCCTGTCAATGATCTGCTCAACGCTTTCCCTGACCTCAACGATAGAAGGAGAGAAGACTCCGAGGAGGTTCTGCTCCGGAACATCCATAGGCTTCATTTCAGGATAGGGAAAGGAGATTTGCATAAAAATCAATTAACAATTATCAATTAGCATTTAGCAATTAGCAATTTTAAATTTATAACTCACAACTCATAACTCATAACTCTTAATTCTTAACTCTCACGTGCTTCTTTAATTGCCTTGAGAAAGGCACGGGTGTTTTCTGTGATGACGTTGAATTTTTTTTCTTTAACCGCTTTCTTATCCACCAACTCACCTCCTACACCAAGGGCAGTGGCGCCAGCCTTGATAAAGGCTCCTGCATTCTGGAGGTTCACTCCACCCGTTGGAACGAGAAGGATTTGGGGTAGCGGTCCTCTGAGGGCTTTAAAATATTCCGGTCCCCCCAATTGAGCCGCGGGAAAGACTTTGACCATATCTGCCCCGGCATTCCAGGCCGAGAGGATTTCAGTGGGAGTCATTGCACCCGGGATGACGACAGCGCTGTAACGATGGGCAAGATGGATGAGATCGAGGTTGAGGGTAGGGCTGACAATGAATTGGGCGCCTGCCAGCAGTGCGGCCCTTCCTGTTTCCGGGTCGAGAATGGTTCCTGCTCCCATGATGATCTCGTCCTTATATTTTCGCGTCAATTCTTTGATGACATCAATTGCCCCCTGAACACTCATGGTGATCTCGATCAAACTGACCCCGCCCTCTTTGATGGCGGCGGCTACATCAATGGCCTCTTGGGCGGAAGTGACACGGATCACCGGAATCAGTCCCTCGTCGATCATTCGATTAAAAATTTCTCGCTTTTCCATTTTGGTCCCCCTTGTTGAAAAAAAGATTCCGAATCTATTGGTAGTCCGTCATTCC
Organism: Thermodesulfobacteriota bacterium; assembly: GCA_030017685.1. Lineage (GTDB taxonomy): Bacteria > Desulfobacterota > BSN033 > BSN033 > UBA1163 > RBG-16-49-23. The sequence goes on from JASEHH010000020.1 coordinate 25,343, forward strand.
CGTGAACACGGGAATCCAGATTCCTGGATTCCTGTTGGAGTTTATCCCGATGAAAATCGGGGCAGGAATGACAAAATATTTTGTTATCGGTATTACCTCGATATCCTTAACCCCGCCCCTTTTAACTGGGCTTCCACTTCTTCCAAAGTGCACCAGTTGAAATCGCCTGGAATGGTGTGTTTGAGAGCGGCAAAGGCGTTCCCATACTGAACCCCTTTTTCAACATCCTTTAACTTAAGCCAGCCATAGAGGAAACCCGCGGTAAAAGAGTCACCGGCGCCTACCCTGTCCACAATCTCCACCTCATATTTTCTATCCCTGATAATCTTCCCCTCGTGGTAAGCGATGGCGGTCCAGTTATTTCTCCAGACAGAGAGATCTTCTCTTAATGTGATGGCAACGATCTTGAATTTGAAGGTCTTGGCCAGTTTCTCTGCCACGGCCTCGTAATCCTTCTCCTTAATGCCAAAGACAACATTGGTATCTTCCTCTGTGGTGATCAGGATATCGATATCTTCCATCATGGGTTCCTGAATCCTTTTTGCATCAGCAGGACTCCAGAGCTTCTTCCGGTAGTTGAGATCGTAGGAGACCGTGCATCCTGCCTTCTTGGATGCCTTCAAAGCCTCAACGGTAACTTCTGCTGCCGAAGCACTGAGCGCAGGTGTGATGCCGCTTAAATGAAAATGTTTCGATCCGGTAAATATCTTTCCCCAATCAATCTCACCCGGCTGGACCATACTGATCGCAGAATTGGATCGATCATAAAGAACACTGGATGCCCTTGGCGAGGATCCAAACTCGACAAAATAGATGCCTGCCCGTCCTTTGTCCGACCAGACGATATGGGAGCAATCCACACCGAATTGCTGAGCACGATGCCGGATGAGATAGCCCAATCCATTCTTCGGAAGTTTGGATACCCATGCGCTTTTCAATCCCAAGCGGGTGGCACCCACGGCCACATTCAATTCCGCTCCGCCAGGGTTGACATCGAAACTCTGCGCCTGCTCCAATTTATGGAAGTTAGGAGGTGAGAGGCGGATCATCGCTTCACCAAATGTTACCAAATCGTACATAAAGGGTTCTCCTTTCAAAAATATCGTTTCACTTTTGTGCGATCACCTCATAAACCTGGACAGTATTTTCACTGTAGAGAGCTTTGATCTTTGGCGAGAGAGCTTTATGCTCTGCAGAATCCCTCCAGGCGGCCGCTGTCTCAAGAGATTGAAAGCGAATCACCATCTGATAGATCGCCTCTTTTTCATGCTCCTTCAGGAGAACCAAAGAGACGAAGCCGGACTGTTTTGACATGGCAATACTATATTCCTCTTTGAAAAGCGTTTCAAAATCCTTTTCCTTGCCGGGGATGATATTAAAGGTAACATGCCGTTCAATCATTCTATAACTCCTTATCTATTTTCAGATTTGAGATTTGTGATTTTGTATCAATTGTCATTCCCGCGCAGGCGGGAATCCAGAGAGGTTTTCAAAGAAACTGGATTCCTGCTTTCGCAGGAAAGACAACCCCAAGAGGCACTCTATTTAATGCCTTTTTTCAAAAGGCTAATTTGATACGTGATTTTAAATTTTGAATCGTTGACTTTTAACTCCGAACTCAAAACTCAAAACTAAGAACTAAGAGCCACATCCTTACTTCTCTAAAATGTTCGGTCGAGCAAAAGAAATGCCACCCACCTCCATTGAAAGGGTAGGGTAGAGGATTGGCCAGGTGATCATCTCCGGTCCCTTTGATGTAGCAAGAATCGTGTCCTCGGATTTTGTTCCGGTGATTGAGGGATTCCAGGTAAAGCCCTGATTCTCCTGGATGATATCGGGTGTTTTTAAATGGACTCTGTAATCCCTGCCCGTATAACCGATCGAGCCACCCTGGTGGTGAAGTTTCCACTCCTCCGGGTATCCTTTTTCTTTATAGGCATCGATCCCTTTTTGAAGAACTTCCCTTGCGGGAATTCCTGGCTGTGTATGAGCCATCATCGTGCAATCAATGAAGACATTGGCCTCGTATTTTCCTTTAAGTTCCTTTGGCAAACTTCCAAAGTAAACGAACCGGGTTAGAGAAACGATCAGACCCCATTTTCTGGCATTGACCGAGACCATTAGGTATTTCTCAATCTTTCGTTCCGTTGGGATAGGATGGCGGAATTTAGAAATTCGATCATCAGCAGCCGACATTAAGGTGATTGGGTCGATCCGGTCTTTCCAGAGTTCATTGCAGAGCCTTCCCACAGCCTCAGATTCCTTCTCCCCCTTCTTTGTCTCCATAACAGTTTTCTCAAGACCCAGGGAGACTTTTTCACCGAGCCATCGGTATCGTTCCTGTTCTTCAGGCGTTAAGGAATATCGCAGTTTTGCCACATCTTCAGCCAGCACCCGGGCATTCGGAAAGGGAGCATCGCTCCCCAGAGATCCTTCTCTGGTCAGTTCTTTGATAATGGCGCTTTCCTGATCCTCATTCCAGGGAAAGACCTTTAGAATGAATCCCTGTTTCTCCAGGGCTTCCTCTTCGATCATACGAGGAGCTTCGATGTTACTTGAGATAACATATTTCAAGTCCTCGGTGATAAGAAGGGAGGTGGCCCCGAACTCTGTGGTGATGCCAACGAGATTGAGGCCACCTCCTGTCATCCAGGAGAAATTGGCCTGACGCTTAAGAAGAAGGGCCTTCAATCCCTTAGTTTGAAGAAAATCTCTGACCCTTCTTTCCTTTTCTTTGATTTCATTTAGAGATGTCATTATATATCTCCACCTTCTATGAAAGACTTCCTCTCCTTCGACGCCTGCCTGCCCCGCCCTCGGTCGGGACCGGGGCCGGTAGGCAGGGGGAGAGGGATGGGGTGAGGGGGACGTATTATTGAGCAAGAACCTCAGCCCACGTTGTCACCGACCATTGGGTCTTGAACAGCTCGTTGACGGCGTCCTTGGCCTTCGCCCGGAAGGACTCGGCGTCCGGGATCACCACCTGCATGCCCTTGCGTTGGAGATCCACCAGGATGGCCGCCTCGCCGGTTTTGATCTTGTTGTTGGCCCATTCCTCCGCCTCCTTGCCGGCCTTGACGATGAGGTCCTGGTCCGCCTTGGACAGCTTGTCGAAGAAGGGCTTATTGATCAGGATTCCCGCGGTCTGCACAAGGTGATTGGTGATGATCAAATGGCTTTGGACCTCGTTAAGCTTGAAAGACTGGATCTGTGGCAGGTCGCCCTCGGAGGCCTCGGCCTTGCCCGTCTTAAGTGAATTGTAGAGCTCGGGCAAAGGCACCCCAACGGGGTCGGCACCGATCGCCTTCCAGACAGCCATCCAGCTGGGAATGGGCGGAAGCCGCAGCTTCATGTTGTACGCATCAGCGGGCGTGTAGAGGGGTTTCTTTGCTGTCGTCTGCCGCAACCCCCGGTAGATGGTCCCCAGGTACTTGAGGTCGTTCTTCTCCAGCTGGGCACGCGCCTGCTGGCCAAGCTTACCGTTCCAGGCACGCATATAATGGTCGAAATCCTTCATGACGTAAGGACCGGTGAAGAAGTAGTACGGCGGTGCGTAGTACTCCAAAAAAGCTGTCCCGTTGGACTGCATCTCGATCTCGCCGTTCCTGTTCATCTTGTTGATGTCGATTTCGGCCTTGGTCCCGGCGTCGATCTTCACCTCGATCCGGCCGCCACTTCCCTTCTCAACCAGCTCCTTGAACTTCTCAGCCGCCTCAACGACAATACCCGATTTAAACGGGCTTCCGATACGGATGGTCGTTTTCTTCTCCTCCGGCTTTACGGTTGGAGCCGTTCCAGCGCAGGCAAAAAGAAAACAAACCAGAGCAATCGCTGAAAGAATAAAACCCAATCTAATAGTCTTCATTTTATTGCCCTCCTTTCTGATCGAGATCATTTCTTAATCTCTTTGATCAGTTTTTCAAAAAATTCGTGTTCACTCGCCATCAATTTTCCAAATGGTTCCGGACCAAGATAGGAAAGGTTGACCGCCATGTCCTTAGCATTCTTTCTAAAGACAGGATCATCCATCCCCTGTTTGAAAGCGTCATGAAGTTTCTTGATGGCATCAGGCGGTGTTCCTTTGGGTGCGACCAGTCCACGCCACATCCCCATGGCAAAATCAATTCCCTGTTCTTTGACTGTCGGCACATCGGGAAACATCTCCAGTCTTTTTTCAGCGAACAGGGCGAGGATCTTGAGCTTTCCTGCCTGGACATGGCTGATTCCCTCAGGAGGTGAAACGGAGACCGCATTGACATGCCCTCCGAGAATGGCGGTTACGGAGGGGCCTCCTCCGGAAAAGGGGATATGGTTGAGCTTCACGCCGGCAGTTTTCTCAAAAGCCAAAGCCACAAGATGAACCCCTCCGCCTGCGCCCGAGTTTCCTACGGTGATCATCTCAGGGTGCTTCTTGGCATAATCGAGGAATTCTTTGAGGCTCTTCCAGGGAGCATCGGACCGGATTAAAAACATGGAGGGGTCGCTCACCACATTGATAATCGGTTCAAAATTTTTGTAGGTGTAGGCGGTAGTCACCTGATGGGGCAGGATGGTGAGAGGCGTGACCGCCGAGGTGAGCATATAGCCATCCGGTTTGGCCTGAGCACCTTCGGTGTATCCGACCGCACTTCCTCCACCCGGTCGATTCACAACGACCACTGCCTTTCCTAAGTATTTCCCTGTGGTTGCGGCCAGGGCGCGGAAGATAAGGTCGGTGGCGCCGCCGGCAGCCCAGGGGATGATGACCTGGACTTCCTTGGTTGGAAATTCCGCCGCCTGAATTGGAACGCCTGCTAAAAGAACCAAAATTACAACTGCGATCATAGATTTTCTTAACATGCCTCTACCTCCTTTCTTGAATCGAACTTCATTACTCCTAATTCCGAACTCTTAACTCTGAACTCTAAACTTAAATCCGCATTCCACATTCTACATTCCGCAATTTAAACAATCCCCCCTTTCTTTAAATATTTTGATACGGTGCGAAGTATCGGAATTGCCAAGAAGACTAACGTTGCAAGCAGAAAGACCATGGAGATTGGGCGATTGATAAAAACACCAAAATCTCCATGTGAAATCATCAAGGACTGCCGGAAGGCTACTTCCAGTTTTGGTCCGAGGACCAATGCTAAAAGGAGCGGGGCGCCCTCGTAAGCCCATTTTCTCATTAGGAAACCTAATGCTCCAAAGAGAAGCATGATCCCGATGTCGAAGACAGAATTGTTCACGGTATACTGACCCGTGATACAAAACAGGATGATGAGAGGAAGAAGGATTTTCTTCGGGATCCTCAAAATATTTGCAAAGAGGGGAACAAAAGGCAGATTCAAAATGAGGAGAATGAAGTTGCCGATATACATGCTGGCGATTACTCCCCAGAAGAGTTCCGGATGTTGACCGATCAACAGGGGGCCAGGGGTTACCCCATGGATGAGAAGGGCCCCAAGGAGAATGGCTGTCGGGGGAGCAAAAGGAATCCCGAGAACGAAGAGGGGAATGAAGGCGGATTGACAGGCAGAGTTATTGGCTGATTCGGGTCCTGCCACTCCTTCGATAGCGCCCTTTCCAAATTCTTCAGGATGTTTAGAAATCTTTCTTTCGATCATGTAGGAGGAATAAGTGGCTATGACAGGCGCCGGCCCGGGAACCAGACCCACCCCGAACCCGATTCCAGTCCCTCTGAGAATGGCAGTGATGGACTTCTTTAAATCCTGGAGAGAAGGGTAGAGTTCCCTGAATCGGGGGACAATAACACGTTGTTCCAGCATTTCAAGCGGTTTTTCAACATTGGTTAAGACTTCTGCGATGCCAAAGAGGCCGATGGCTACGGCTACGAATTCGATCCCGCCAAGAAGAGAGATAGAGCCAAAGGTAAAGCGAGCATCTCCGGTGACAGGGTCAAGCCCGATCGTTCCGATGATGAGTCCTACGACAGCCATCATCAGAGACTTAATCAAAGATGTGCCGGTGACATTGCTTAGAACAATGAAGCCAAAGACCATCAAAGAAAAATATTCTGGAGGGCCAAAGGCAAGTGCGGCCTCAGCCAGCGGCGGGGCTAAAAAGACCAGTCCGAATAAGCCGATCGTCCCGGCAATGAAAGAACCAATGGCACAGATGGCCAGGGCAGGGCCGGCCCTTCCTTTCTGAGCCATCTGATAGCCGTCGATGCAGGTGATTACAGAAGCGGTTTCGCCAGGGACATTGAGCAGGATGGATGTAGTTGACCCTCCATACATCGCTCCGTAATAGATTCCGGCAAGCATGATGATGGCAGAGGTGGGATTAAGACCGAAAGTTGCAGGAATGAGAAGGGCGATTCCTGCGATTGGCCCGATTCCCGGGAGCACGCCGATCAGCGTTCCGACAATGGCGCCGATCAAACAATAGAAGAGATTATAGAATGTTGTGGCAATGGTGAAACCGCTTGCCAGATGTTGAAGCGACTCAAACACCTATTTCTCCCTAACCTCGACCTTAACCTTATCCTTAGCCTTGTTTCTTATAACCCTATCCATCCTTTTGGCAGGGGTATTTTTAGCCATTGAACGAATAGAAAATAAGAAGCAATGGCGGTGATCAATGACAGAGAGATATTAAAAGGCCATTGTTTCATTCCGAGAATCCTCAGAAGGGCAACCATCAGGAGAAACGAGACAAGCGGATAACCCAGTATCTTAAAGAAGAGGGTAGCCAATATCATTGCTCCCATAAAGAAGAGAACCTGCATGGCCGAACCGGGTATCTCGGAAGGGGACTCCTCCTTTTTCACATTTTGCCATTTCTTAAAAAGGAATCTTAGAAGAAAGATGCTCGAAAGGACCATAAGAAGTATCCCCAGACATAAAGGAAATAGCCCTGCTCCTGCCATCCGGAACGTTCCGATGGGCATTCTGAGAGAAAGGAGGACAGTGATTGCACCGAAGATGAAAATCACAATCCCACCTATCAATTCATCTCTTTTCAAATTATTTACCTTTTTAATGATGGTTTCGTAAAAAGTCTGAAAATCCCAATATCAGTCATTCCTGCGCAAGCAGGAATCCAGTATTTTTAGATAGTTAGAATTCTCTGGATTCCCGTTTTCACGGGAATGACGACTTTTTACGATTCCATCTTTAATGATAATTGTTAATTGCTAACTGACCATTGCCCATTGATTTTTGTTTAATCCATCAGCGCCCCGCCATTGACATCCAGAATTTCTCCCGTGATGAAGGAGGCTTCATCCGAAGCCAGAAAGAGGACTGCCTCTGCCACATCTTCGGGTTTACCAAGGCGGCCGAGAGGAATGGAGGCGATGATCTCCTTTCGCCTCTCCTCTGACCACTGGGCGCTCATCTCGGTTTCAATGGCATGAGGGGATACCCCATTGACATTGATTCCATAGGATGCCAACTGCCTGGCCAGCGTTTTAGTCAATGCATCTATCCCGGCCTTTGAAGGGCCGTAGCCAGGAGCAGAGGTGATATCTCCCATCTTGCCAGCAATGGAAGAGACATTGACGATCTTTCCGCATCTCTGCTCCTTCATTGTTTCGACGACCGCCTTTGAGCAAAGAAACGTCCCTTTGAGATTGACCTCAATGACCCGGTCCCAATCCTCTTCTGTCACGGTCTCAATCGTCCCTCTCCGGATGATTCCGGCATTATTGACGAGAATATCGATGCGGCCAAAGGCCTTCTTCACTTGATCGACCATGGCTTTCACTTCGGAACTTTTAGAGATGTCGCAGGAGATGGCGACCGCTTTCCCCCCACTCTGCTCGATCTCATTTTTCAGGGTGATTGCTCCATCTTTGTCAAAATCAACAAGGGCTACCTTTGCACCTTCTCTGACAAAAGTGAGTGCAATGGCTTTTCCTATTCCTCTCGCTCCGCCTGTGACAATTGCCACACGGTTCTTTAACTTCATCCTTTCAACCTCTTATTCCGAATTCCACAATCCGCATTCCGAAATAAAGTTGTTTACTCCTTCACCGCTCCTGCAGTCAACCCTTGCACCAATAGTCTCTGCAATAATAAATAGAGGATGATGGCTGGCATTCCGCCCATCAATGCACCTGCCATGAGCATGGGCCAGATGATCTGGAATTCACCCACCGTTCTCGCAATTCCCAATGTGACTGTGACCATCGACTCTGTGCTCGTGAGGCAGATGACCCAGAGCAGGTCTCCCCAGGCCAGGAGAAAGGCAAAGATGATCGTAGCCACCATCCCCGGTGCAGAGATAGGGAGAATAACCCGAAAAAATACTCCCAATCGGGAACACCCATCTACTAATGCGGCTTGATCCAATGCATCGGGGACACGATCGATAAAACCTTTCATCATCCAGGTGGAGAAGGGGAGGCAGATCGTCAGAAAGGCAATGACAAGGCCGGTGCGGGTATCATAAAGGCCGAATTTGCTTAAGATCTTAAAATAGGGTCCGACCAACAGTACCCCTGGAAGCATCTGGGTTGCCAGGAAAAACCCGATCAGGAATTTCCTTCCTTTAAACACGAATCTGGAGAATCCATACCCGGCCAGGGCACCGAAAAAAGTAGACAGGACCGCAGTTGCCAAAGAGATAACAGCACTGTTTAAAAAATAGATGCCGAAGTTTTTCTTTGTCCACATGCTCACATATGCATCGAGAGTGGATTTGATGGGAATCCAGGTAGGAGGAACCCGGAAGGCCTCTGCCTCGGTCTTTAGCGAAGTGGAGAGCATCCAGATAAATGGTAAAAGGGCATAAATGGAGACCAGAATGAGAAATCCGTAGATCTCAATACCAGAAAAAAATTTCCTTTTGAATCCCTTGACCACTCTCTACTCCTCCTGACTGATCATCCAGATATAGGGGAGGCTGACCATCAACAGGGCAGCGGTCATGATCACTGCCACGGCAGAGGCATATTCGAATCGAAAGAATTGAAAATATTGCTTATAGATATAGGTTGAAAGGACTTCAGTAATATTTCCCGGCCCTCCCTGAGTCATTGTCTGAATGAGACCGAAACGTCTAACCTCCCAGACAATATCGAGGGCCAGTGCAACGACAAGCATCTTTTTTAAGCTGGGCAGAGTGATTCGGGCAAAGAGTTGCCACCGGGACGCTCCATCAATCGCAGCCGCCTCATAAAGCACTCTGGGAATTGACTGAAGTCCGGCCAGGAGGATCAGCATCACAAATGGAAATCCCCTCCAGAGGTTGACGAAGATCACACTCAAAAGTGCCAGTTTAGGACTCGAAAGCCATTGGACGTGAGTAGATATCAGTCCGATCCTCAACAAAAGATCGTTGAACGCGCCGTAAACAGGATCGAACATCCATCTCCAGATGATCCCTACTACAACATCCGGGACAACCCATGGCAGTAAGGCGATCAATCGGAAAACGGGTTTTGCAAAGATCTCCCTATTGAGGACCAATGCAACGCCCAATCCCAAGAGCAGATGGCTTGCCACACTCAGGATGACGAAGAGTACGGTATTACCGAATACCTGGCGAAAGACGGAGTCGCTAAAAAGGATGGAATAATTATTTAGGGTATAAGAGGTTCCTCCCCCTTCAGGATATATGCTATAGAGAATGCTCTGAAAGGCTGGAAAACCTAAGACCAAGACGAGAAGAATCGTCCCTGGAAGGACAAAGAGAGTCCACATATGACGGTCTTTTATCTTGAGCAATTTCATTATTGTTATTCAAAAAAATACCTCCCCTCCCCCATCAAAGGGGGAGGGAGAGGGTGGGGGTGAATATGATAGGAGATCTTTGCCCCCTCCCCATCATCCCCTCCCGCTCGGGGAGGGGATAAATTCAGGCGGTTTATTTCTTCCTCGCAAGGATCCCGTTGATTCGGTGATGGGCATCGGCCAAAGCCTTCTCCGGAGGCTTCATTTCTGTCATGGCCTCCTGAACGGCCGTTGTAAAGGCATCGACGATTTCAGGCCATTGCGGTATCTGAGGAACCACCTTCCCATAAGGAAGTTGTGAGGCGATGACACTCGCAAACTTGTCATTCAGGATTTCCGGAGCCACATCACTGACATCCTTTCTCGAAGAGGTGACACGGTTTTTGACGAACCAATTGAGCTCCATCTCTTTCGAAGTGATGAACTTCATGAGTTCCCAGGCTTCCTTTGGATGCTTGGTATTTGGGCTCATCACCCAGGACGAAAGCCAGATGGTGGTCACCTTATTCTTCTTCACGGGGAGGGGAACGGCATCGAGCACATCAAATGCCTTTAATTCGGGGTTGATGGCGTTCACAATCGGCGCAGTCCACCCCGAACCAATCTCCCAGGCGATCTTCCGATGGGCTAATTGGGTTCGGACATCCTGAGGGTTCATCGAAGTGACACCGGGAGGCATCACTTTGTGCTTCGTATAGAGCTCAACGAAGAATTTAAATGCTTCCTTCGCCTCTTTTGAATCTAAGACAGACTTCTTATGATCCGGGGTGAGATAATCCCCACCAAAGGACCAGAGGAAGGGGCTGAAGCGGAGTTCAAAGCCTGGATCTTTTGCTCCTGGAAGAGCAATTCCCCACCTCTCAGGCGCCTTCGTCAGTTTGATATTGTATTCAAGGAACTCCTCCCAGGTCTTAAGCTTTTTGGGATCAAGTCCGGCCGCCTTGAAGAGCTCTGTGTTATAAACCAACACCATCGACATATAATCCCCAGGCATGGCGCAGACCTTCCCCTTATGTTTCATCATATTCATACAAAGGGGATACCAGGCCTCGAGATATTTTGCCCCTCCTTCCTTTTCAATGAAAGGGGTCAAATCCATTGCAAAGCCTTTGTCAAAAAACATGGGAAGGGAAAAGGCATGGACATGGAAGATGTCCGGACCCTTTCCAGCAGCTAACTCCACAGTGTATTTCGGCTCTTTGTCTTTATAGGAGACGGGTTCCAACTCAATTTTAATGTTGGGATAGCGTTTTTCAAACAAGGCCATGGCGTCTGCAAGAGTTTTGTCCCAAGGAGATTCTGTCAGATGCCAGTCCGAAAAACGGAGCGCCACCTTCTCCTGGGCATTTGCGAAAGTAGAAAGCCCGATCACAATCCCTAAAAACAAAACAGCGAAAATACTTATTCTGAACCATCTCATCTTTCATTCCCCCTTTTCTTTAAGCTCAAAGTAGAAAGCCGAAAGCTTAAAATTTAAAATTTTGAATTCCGAAATCCGCAATCCACAATCCGAAATTCTAAGATCACCTCCTTTCTCGAAACCCCAATCTCTGAGAGATTTTTAAAGCCGTCTCCATCACCTCCTTCTTCAATATCTCCTGAATCACCTTTTTCGTGACTCGGAAGGCTGGACCAGTGATACTGATGGCAGCCGCCACCTGGCCTGTTTCATTGCGTATAGGCGCAGCCACGCACCGAATGCCCCTTTCATTCTCCTCATCGTCGATGGCGTATCCTTGAGCCCGGACTATTTTTAAATGCTCTTTCAACTGAGTCGCATCCGTGATTGTATTTTCCGTTCTTTTTGTGAGCCCTTTTCCCCTGAAGAACTGATTCAACTCCTCATCGGGGAGATGAGAGATGAGAACCTTACCCACGGCGCTGCTATGAGCAGGGTTCCGGAGGCCAATCCGTGAGGCCATCCTCAGACCGCTCGGGTTATGATCCACTTCCACCTTGTCTATATAGACCACCTCATTTCGGTCGAGGATCACCATATGGACAGTTTCTTTTGTCCTCTCTGCCAGATCGTTTAGAAAAGGGGCGGCCTCCTTACGGAGATCGAGCTGGCCTAAAAGAATGTTTCCCAGTTCCACCAGTTTAAATCCCAGGAGGTAGTTTCTCGTCTTGGGATCCTGGCGGACATAACCCAGGTAGGAAAGGGAGGAGAGAAGACGATGTGTGGTCCCCTTCGGGAGGCTCACTTTAGTGGAGAGGTCCCGAACGCTAATCCCCTGTGGATTCTGTCCCAGGATATCCAGGATCAGAGAGACACGCTCAATGGTCTGGACGAGATTATTAGGTTTCAATCCTTGCGAAATAGACATAAGGCGTTTCGTAATACGGAACGATGTTCCGTATTATAGTAACAATACCGATTCTCCTTAGTCAAGGGTTTTTTTCATCCTGCTGGGGAACTCATTTTCCCGATAATCTTTTTGATTTATTTTGGCGATTTGTGTTAGTGAAGAGTTGAAAAAACATAAAGAATGAACCTCGGGAGGTGGAAAATGGCCCATTATCTCAGCAGGACGGAGCTTGAGAAAATCAGCCATTGGTCTACATGCTCCATATCGAATGGCATCGAACTCTTCAATATTCGGCCTCGAAATGAGGGATTCATGCTTCCGGAGGTTAAATGCATCTTTCCGGAACTGGGGCCAGTGATCGGCTATGCAGTCACTGCAATGATCAGCGCCGATTCCCCTGGAGGCCGTCGCATTGAACCGGCAGAGTGGTGGGAAGAGATCCTGAAGATACCGGAGCCTCGAATCGCTGTCATCCATGACCTGGACCGACCGGTGATCGGGTCTTTCTGGGGCGAGGTCAATGCGAGTATTCACAAGGCCCTTGGATGCGTTGGGGCTGTGACGGATGGCTCGGTGCGGGATCTGGACGAGGTGAGAAAGGCAGGGTTTCATTTCTTCTCAAGTTGCGTGTCGGTTTCTCACGCCTATGTGCATCTGGTAGAAGTGGGCCTTCCGGTAAAAGTCGGAGGATTAACGGTAAAACCCGGCGACCTGATCTTAGGAGATCAACATGGGGTCCTTTCCATCCCTAACGAAATAGCGAAGGATGTTTCCCCGGCAGCCCAACTCGTTGAAAATTGGGAGCGGCCTGTCATCGATTACTGTAAATCAAAACCATTTTCAATCGAAGGGCTTAAGGAACGGTATCTGTCTCCAAGGCCCACCTGGCCTCCCCGTAACAGGTGAGAAGGTGTGAAAAAATTGGCGGACTGTGGTTCGGCCCACAGGGTTGGGCGTCTTGTCCAAGCTTTAGAAGGCGGGTCATTAGATGTTGTGGGTAACCTTCGTTTTCGGTAAGATAGCGGTATGACCCAGGTTTAGGCAACGTGGTTTAATCTCAGAGGTTCCGCCCTAAAGCTTCTCCAATCCCCCCAACCCTGTGGGCCGGAACGATGCCGATTCTGGTAAGGTGATTTTTTCACACCTTCTGAGGAAGTGATGGAGGAATCAATCATGAGAAAGAGAATTCTTATCCCCTGGGCAATGCTCGGAAGAGGAAAAGAGGTTTTGAAAAAATCGAAGTCAGAGGTCCGCTACCTCCATGGCCCCAAGGGCGAACTGCCCACTCTGAAAGAATTGATCCAGGCAGTCTGTCAGGCGGATGTTTTAGTGCCGAGGGGAACACAGCCTGTTCCGCAAGAGGTGATCCTGTCAAATCCGAACCTGCTCGGGATCGCCAATTACGGAGTGGGATATGACAATATCGACATCGCCACTGCCACTCAGCTCGGCATCCCGGTTACAAACACACCCGGAGTTCTGACAGAGACGACAGCCGACCTCGCCTGGGCCTTGCTCATGGCCACAGCGAGAAAGATTCCCCAGGCACGCGATTTTGTGCTCTCAGGTCAATGGAAGGGGCCCGGAGGAAAGGTCTTTATGGGGCAGGACATAGGACCCGGAGGTTCGAATAAGCCCAAGACCTTAGGCATTATAGGATTCGGCAAAATTGGTCAGGCAGTGATGAGGAGAAGCCGGGGTTTTAAGATGAACGTCATCGCTTATGATCCTCTGATGAAGGAGGAGATTGAGAAGAAGAGGGGGATGGAATACAGGGAACTGGATGATCTTCTCGGGAAAAGTGATTTTGTCACCCTTCACTGTCCCTTGACCAAGGAAACCCATCATCTTATCGGGGTAAGGGAACTCGAACTCATGAAGCCTACGGCTATCCTTGTCAATACTTCCCGCGGTCCGGTCGTGGACGAGAAGGCTCTGGTTTCTGCTTTGCAAAAAGGAAGAATAGCTGGAGCAGGGCTCGATGTTTATGAGGAGGAGCCGGAACTGAGCCCAGGTCTTTCACAACTGGAAAATGTGGTTCTGCTTCCCCATATCGGGAGCGCCACACAGGACACCCGTGAGCAGATGGCAGTGGTTGCTGCAAGGAATGCTGTCGCCATGGCAAGAGGAAAGAAACCGCTCAATATCATTAATCCTGAAGTTTTTCAATCTACCAAGTACCTTCAAAAATAAGGAGGGGGGTCAAGGTGAAAAAGTTTAAAGTTTTGCTCTACGAGGATATGCACAAAGATGGGAAGGCTCTTCTAAAAGAGAAGGCAGAAATTCTTTTTGCCCGTTCGCTGGAAGAGGATTCCCTCATCCAGGAGGCGAAGGAGATCGATGGGATCATCATCCGGGCAAACGGAAAGGTGACCCGGAAAATGATGGAGGCTGCTCCCAGACTCAGGGTGGTGGGCAGGCACGGGGTCGGGGTCGAGAACGTCGATCTGGAAGCGGCCACAGAGAAGGGGATATGGGTAGTCAACACGCCGGATGCCAATGACATCTCGGTGGCCGAGCATTTTTTCGGGTTGGCCCTGATCCTTTCGAAAATGCTAAAAAAAGGGGAGATGGCATTGCGTGAAGGCCGGTGGGAGGCCCGCTATCAGTATATCGGCAATGAACTTCACGGAAAAACGCTCGGCATCCTGGGCTTCGGCCGGATCGGTAAGGCCGTAGGCCGCATCGGATACAAAGGTTTTGATATGAAGGTTCTATACTATGATGCGCTGCGATATGAGGAGGTGGAGAAGGAGATTGAGGCCGTCAAGGCCAATCTGGAGGAGGTGATGTCCGGATCGGATTTTATCTCGATCAACCTTCCCATGTTGCCTGTTACCAAAGGCTTGATCGGAGAGAGAGAATTCAGAATGATGAAACCTACGGCCTATATCATCAATCTCGCCAGAGGACCGATCTGGGATGAGAAGGCTCTTTATAAAGTTCTAAAAGAAGGAAGGATCGCTGGAGCGGGAGCTGATGTCTTTGAGGTGGAACCAGCCGCAAAGGAGCATCCTCTGTTTCAACTGGAAAATTTTATCGGGACCCCTCACTCAGCGGCTCATACGGAGGAGGCTTTGAGGAGGATGAGTCTGGTGGCGGTGGATATTTTAAGGGTGCTGGAAGGGAAGGAGCCGGTCTATCCGGTCAACCAACCAGTAAAAAAGAACCGTTAAAGGTCCGAGGTTGGAGGAGTATTCTCCCTTGGAGAATTTTAGACAAATTTTCTTCGCCTCTAACCTTATGCCTCAAACCTCCATCTGAGAAACTACGGTTTCTTCATTTCCTCAAGGGTTGTCTTTGAGGCGTTATACATAAAGCCGATATCTGTGGAACAGGCCAGAACCGTCATCCCTTTTGCTTTCCACTTCCTGATTGCATCGGTATTTCCGATGTGAATGCCTGAGGCTTTCCCTCTCTTTTTTGCCGCCTCAACCACCTTATCAATTGCCCGTGACAAAATCTCCGAACCCATCTGATCCGGGATGCCAAGGGAGATGGAGAGGTCATTCGGACCGATCAAACCGACATCGATCCCCTCTGTGCCGAGGATCGCATCGACGTTCTCAATCGCTTCCTGGGTTTCAATCTGGGCAATGATCAAAGTATGTTCATTTGCTTCCTTCATAAACTCCACCGCCTTCAGAGGCCTGTAGTCCGTTTGACCGGTCTGGGTGCCAAATCCTCTCTGTCCGGTGGGAGTGTATTTACTGTATTGAACAATTGCCTCTGCTTGCTCTCTTGTAGAGGTCATGGGGACCATGACCCCCTCTGCCCCTGCATCCAGTACTCTGGCAATGAAGTGAGACTCCAGATGGGGGATTCTGATGACAGGAGCGATCCCGCAAGATTTCGCCCCCCGGATGAGATCAGCCACAGTTTCCATGGAGTAGTTCCCGTGTTCCATGTCAATTAAGACGAAGTCAAATCCTGTGGCGGCAAAAATGACCGGCGCGCCTGGATCACGGGCCTGGCGGATCATCGTCCCATAAACGCATTCACCTGCTAAAACCTTTTTTCTTAAACCAGACCAGACCATAAGCACCTCCCAAAATAATAGTCTGAAAAAGGTAAAGGTTACGAAGCCCGTATCGTTTAACGTTAAAGGGTGAGGGTAAGTGTTTTTAGACGATTAACGTAACCCCTTAACGAAACGGGCATCCTTACCCTGACCTTAACCAATCCCCCTTATTTTCAAAGTAGTCCCATATTCTTCAAAATCTCCCTCAACTCCTCTTTCGCCTTGGGGGAGATTCCTCCGACCGGGGGTATTCCAATCCCTGCATCGATCCCGATAAGGTTTAATGCTTCCTTGATCACCACGGGAAAAGTTCCCAAATCGAAAGCTAATCGCAGGGGAGCCAGACGGAACTGGGCTTCGAGGGAGCGTTTCATATCCCCTGTTTTAAAGGCTTCATAAATTTCTACGATCAACTTGGGCGCCACATTGGCTGTGGCGGCAATGGCCCCTTTCCCTCCATAGCAGAGTGTTCCATAGATGAGAGTATCCCGGCCAGCAAGGACTGAAAATGTCTCATCCGTTCTTCGGATATACTCTGCTGTCAGAGAGAGATCTCCTGAAGAATCTTTGATCCCGACGATGTTTTCCACCTGAGAGGCCCGGACGACGAAATCGGCTGAGATGTTCACTCCCGTGCGGCCAGGGTTGTTATAGAGGAGAACGGGGAGGCGGGTCGCCTTTGCAATCGAAGTGTAAAATTCCATCAGCTCCGCATCATTGGGTTTGATGAAATAGGGGGTGAGGATAGAGACCGCATTGACTCCGGCGGCCTCAGCCATCTGTGTCAAAGCAATGGCTTCCCGGGTCGTGATGGCTCCTGTTCCTGCATAAACCGGAACTCGACCTCTGGTCTCATCAACCACTACCTCGATGATCCTTTTCTTTTCCTCAAAAGTAAGGGCATAGAACTCTCCCTGACTCCCAACGGGAAAGAGGCCATGGACTCCTCCCTCAATCAGATAGTTGGTCAGTTTCCGTAGAGCCGCCACATTGATCTTTCCATCTTTGGTGATCGGTGTGACCATGGCTGGAATGATTCCTCTGGGTTGAAAATTCATATTGGCCTCCAGTTTTAAAGGTTAAGGTTGAGGTTGAGATTGAGGGAGAGGGTAAAGAGAAACTTATCCTTAGCCTCAGCCTTAACCTTTTTTTATAATCGGCAATGTGAGAAGCCCATCCGGGATCAAAACGACCCTTGCCTTTGGATTCTTCTTCAGTTCTCGATCCAGGGCATCCTGAAGAGTGGGAACCGATTCAAGATACAATTCATTCAGCGTCTCCTCAGGAAGGAGGCAGTCCGTCATCACAATCCTTGCCTGTTTTAGAATCCGTGCCAGGATGAGGGCCTTCTGTTCTCCTGGAGCAAAGCCTTCCTCGCGGGAGATAGCGATGATGTCATCCACATCCTGAGCTCTCTTCATGATATCGCAGTATCCAGGGTGTCCGCAGCCATCCTCACAAGGAGCAGGGATGAGAATGACGCCGCCCTTTGTAACCACCGGTTGGGGGCCGAAGGCGACCACATTGGCTGCACGGGTGGCCTGATAGAGGTCGAGAGACTTTGGGTGACTGACTCCGCTCACCACAATCTCTCCGGGCTCTCTTATTTCCACCTCGAAGAGTTGACGGGCAATTTTTACACCTTCATGAAAGGCTTCGACCGGATCTCCTGCAACGACCTTCACCACTTCCTTCTTTCCCGTCTGAACCACATTGACAATGAAATGGAGCCTTAGAAGTCGGTTTGCCTCATTCAAAAAGCTCCGGAACCGATTCCCTTCTACGATTCCAAGTCGGGTCTCTTGCATCATCTGAAAATTATGGGTGGCTCCAATTGTCTCCTCACCGGCCACACCGACAGCGATGCTTTTTGCCCCTCCGCTATAACCTGCGAAGAGGTGGGTTTCAATCACTCCCGTCGAGATTCGGATATCGGCCCGGGCCACAGTGCGGTTGAAGACCAACGGGATACCGCCAGTGGTTTTCCCCAGAAGAAGGAGTTCTTTGGAATCGTAGGCATCATGATTGACGAACGTGATTTCCTTAACCACCTCTCCGAACTTTTCTTTCAGCTCCTCAGGAGTGTTGGGACGATGTGTTCCGGTGGCAACAACAGCGGTGATATCCTTTTTTCTGATCCCCCCTTGCTTCAGTTCCTCAAGAAGAAGGGGCACAATCGTTTCTTCGGGGAGTTGACGCGTGATGTCTGTAACGATGAGCGCAACGGTCTGTCCAGGTTTCACCAAGTCGCGAAGTCGTGCGGAATGGATGGGATGATGAAGAGCATCCTCGACCGCACTTTTCACATCCGGAACAGGTGCCATCCCGTGAGATTGCACCCATTGTACAGGGACGTGATCCGGTATCTCAAGATGGATCGTCCTTTTGCCGCAGGGGATAGGGAAACGCTTCATCCTATTCCAACTTATTAATCAGTCCACAATTGTATGGACACTGGAAACCAAATCCCTCCTCCCTTTACTCGCCGCGCAAGCGCTGGCGCAGCGGGCAAAAGGGAGAAATTTCCCTCTTTTGCCTCCAGCCCATAGGGCCTCTGGCCCGGAGGGCAAAGAGGGGTTGGGGGAGATTTCAGAAGATGTCTTCTCAATTATGGACTCCTTAGAAATATTGTATGCTCTGATCAATTTTCCGATCTTCTTTTCCCCTTTGAGGTGAGATTAACATCAGTTTAGTTCAGTCTGCAAGAGGAGTCAATTGTCTGAACGAGTTCACCCATTCCCCTTCGAGCTAAACCCAATGCTGTTCTGTTAGGCAAGGACCGTTCACCCTGAGCCTGTCGAAGGGTGTGTAATTGAGCCGTTCATGCTTAGACGGACTCAGCACGAACGGCTTATGTGAGCAGCCTCAGACCAAACGGCTTCCTGACAATTATACAAAACAGATGAAAACTTTGTAGGGCTTGTCCTTGAGACGAGGACAGGCGATTTTTTTAGAATTGAGGGGCGAAGAAGAGGAAGGTCATTCTCTGAAAGTAGCGAAAATTTTCTTATTGACTTTCAAAAATTGCAGTGATATTAAAAAGTTACAAAAAGGGGGGCAGATTTCAGAGAGTGGCATCAGTAATTTAATAAATCGTCCATTTCCTTCTCCTGGTTCATGACGAATTATTGTGAAGGTTAATTGTAAAAATAAAAGCATCTGGTAA
>JASEHH010000099.1 GCA_030017685.1 Thermodesulfobacteriota bacterium
ACCAATTATACCCCGTCTCCCTGTGTCCAGCCGCTGACTTATGGGACACGATCAGATCAAGAGGGAGGGGATCTCATTATATTTTCATCGTTCGTAGGTGACGCATCCGTCATAAAAGATTGCTTGGAATTTGGTTATTATTTTTCTCAGTTTCCTCAGCGCCTTGCCCCTATGACTTATCCTGTTCTTCTCTTCGAGGCTGAGCTGGGCCATCGTCTTCCCGTGTCGGGTCAGGATGAAGATGGGGTCATATCCAAACCCCCTTTTCCCGACCTCTTTAAATCCAATCCTCCCTCGACAGGACCCCTCAGTCAGCGCTTCTCTCCCGTCTGGCGATACCATCGCCATGACGCATTTAAACCCCGCTCCTCTTCTTGAAATCGGAACACCTTCCAATTCTTTCAGGAGTTTTTTCCGGTTTTCCTGATCCGATGCCCTGATCCCTGCATAACGCGCAGAATAGATGCCGGGTGTCCCGCCCAAAGCATCGACTTCCAATCCGGAATCATCCGCAATGGTTAACTTTCCGAAGAATTGAGAATAGAATCGGGCTTTCTTCAGTCCATTTTCAGCAAAGCTCTTTCCATCCTCATCAACTTCAGGAACATTCTGGAAATCGTTTAGACCGTGGAGGTGGACCTGCAATCCTTTTAGGGCACTTCGTATCTCCCTCAACTTACCCTGGTTTTTCGTAGCTACAATGATTTCCAATCCCCTTTGAGTAATTATTCCCCTCCTCCAAGAGATTTCTTCTGAAAGGCCGTAAGTTTTTTTATTCCTTTTTCTGCGACCCGGATCAATGCATCCATCTCTCCTTTCGAAAAGACGGCATTCTCTGCGGTTCCCTGAACCTCCACAAACTCCCCGGAGCCGGTCATTACCACGTTCATATCGACCTCGGCCCGTGAGTCCTCCCCATAATTTAAATCGAGCAGAATTCTCCCGTCCACCTTGCCCACACTTACTGCCGCAACGGAATTGTGAATAGGAACCTTCTTGATCACACCCTTTTTAACCATCCTTCGAAAGGCGTCGACCAGCGCCACATAGGCCCCGGTGATGGAAGCGGTCCGTGTTCCTCCGTCCGCCTGAATCACATCACAATCGACCCAGATCGTCTTTTCCCCAAATCCGGTAAGATCGGTCACTGACCGCAGAGAGCGGCCGATCAATCTCTGGATCTCAAACGTCCGGCCGCTTCCCTTGCCCGACTCTCTTGGCGTGCGGGTATTGGTTGAGCGGGGGAGCATCGAATATTCGGCTGTAACCCAGCCTTTGCCCGTATTTCTTAAAAAAGGCGGCACCCTCTCTTCCACGCTGGCCGAGCAGATCACCTTCGTATCCCCCATCTCGATGAGGACCGATCCCTCGGCATGCTTCATATAATCCCTTGTGATCTTTAAAGGCCTTAAAGCCTCAGGCAATCTTCCGTCCGAACGTTTCACCCAATACCTCCTTTATAAATATATTCCCTCAAAATCATTCCTGAGTCAATGAGATTTTGTGATTCAGACGGTAGACCATAGACTTTAGACCATAGATTGAAAGTGGTGAAAATGATGAAATGGTTAGAGATTATACAAAGACCTCATAGGGTTCAAAGGATTCTAAGGGGTTTTCCTCTGCAACCCCGAGTGGTTTAAGCCTTCTCCATCCTATACTGGAAAGTCTGATGTCTAAAGTCTGAAGTCAAGTGTCTGAATTGCAGCAATGAGATTATGCGACATGCAACTCCATATGCCTTCTCCATTCCTCCAGGGAAGCGGTTTTGATGAATAGTTTTGCCTCTTCTTCTGTCATGGTCGGATTCTTATATTTGATACCGAAGAACTCACACATCGCGCTGAAGAGATAAGTATTGTCCACATGTCTGTGGAGACCCAACTGTTTTGCCTTATAGCCATAGGAAAGCAGGATCTGGTCTTCTCCCGTGTGATTGGTGGAAGTAAATCCCACATTCCCTCTTCGGATAAGGGCGGGCCCCTCCATTACATCCTTTCTTCTGGTATAGAGGCTATGGGCCAGGATCTTCCCCATCATTGCGTCCGGTTGAATGAGGTAGTCTCCGTGAAAAGGTATGTAATCGGGCTGCATCGCAGCCCGGATCATTGCTGCCTCTCCATCTGTGATTCTGAAAGTGGTGAAATGCTCGAAGATATCCTTGATCTCCGCCGGAGTGGTCTCTTTTTTCAATCGTGTTTTAATCACCTCAAAGGAGGCCTTGATGGGCTGATATTTCTTCAATGCCTCGGTGGAATCATTATATTCAGGACCGGTCCCGTTGATGCCCCACCCTGAATTGCCGTGGTCAGAGGTGACGATGACAAGTGTTTTCGGATTGACCTTCAGATACTCATCGATGACGGCCAAAGTCAAATCGAGTTCATAGGTATCGAGGATGGCGGCCCACGCATCACTCGAATGATTGGCATGGTCTATTCTTCCAGCCTCCACCTGTAAGATAAACCCCTTCGGGTTACTGGAAAGTTTCTGCAAGGCGATCTTCGTCATCTCCGGCAGGGATGGCTGTCTCTTTCCAAGCTCCGGCTGGTTGAGCCTGTCCAGATAATAGCTCATGTGGGACGAGCTAAAGACGCCCAGAAGAGATTTCGGAGAAGAAGCAATTTCCGGCCTGAGGAGGTTTGCTCTCTCCCTGACCACATCATACCCTTCATCAGAGAAGGCTTTAAAAAGGTCTTTTCCGTCTTTTCTCCCCGAGGGGTCAAAGAACCTGTTCCCGCCGCCGAGGAGGACATCCGGTTTGAACTTCAGGTAATCGAGGGCAATCGCATCTTCATCGTCCCTCTGCATTTGATGC
The DNA here is from genome assembly GCA_030017685.1 of Thermodesulfobacteriota bacterium. Lineage (GTDB taxonomy): Bacteria > Desulfobacterota > BSN033 > BSN033 > UBA1163 > RBG-16-49-23. Next base: position 2,819 of record JASEHH010000099.1, read on the forward strand.
GATACCCATGCCGCAGGGGTGGCATGGGTCACTCGGGTGGTCGTTGCCAGGCCACACGCATAGCCTTGCTCCTTGAGCAGCTCCATAATGGTCTTGAGCGGCCTGCCGTCGGGAAGCGAGGCCAGCGCCCGGTTTAATGTTTTGGATCCTGTGGACCAGGCGACGGATGCCGGTGCAGAGTCTGTGACAATACTCGAAAGGCTTTCTGTGGACATGTATCCCAGATTCGAATGAACATCTTTCATCTTCGAATAAAAATTCGTCCCTTTGTCCCCATGAATTCTTGTCCTGATCTCATGCATCCCTTTGATGACGCCCAGAGGCATTCCATCCCCCACTACAAAAATTAGCCCTTCACCACCGGAAGGGGAAAAATTCCCGGAACTCTCTCCACGCCTTTCATTGGGGAGTAATGTGTAGATCGCCCCTGCCCCCATGATCTTCAATACATCTCTTCTGCTCACGCCAGATAAATTCTCCTTTTTACCTGTTCCTGCCTTTTCCATCATCAAACCTCCTTTTTTCCCCTTTTCCAGGAGAGAAAGATAGCGATCAACCCGATGACGAGAAGAATCCGCCAGACATCCTGAATGCCTTCGAAAGAAGGGCCTCTTCCGGCCTCCGGTGAGGTTGCAGGGATTCTAAAAGCAATAACCATCTCTGCAAAGGCCACTCCGATCACCATCCCCAAATTCCTCGCCAGGGCTAAAAAGCTTGAGGCCACACCCACATTCACCTTAGGAAGCGATCCAATGATAGCACTATTATTGGCCGGATTAAAGAATCCGATTCCGATTCCAAGGATCACCTGTCTCCATAAGATTTCATAATCGCTGACCTCCCCCTTAAGAAAAACAAAAGAGAAGATCGTCAGAGAAGTGAGAATTAAACCTATGGTGGCGGGGACTCTTACTCCGACCCAGTCCGACACCCTACCGCCGATCGGTGCCATCACCATCACAGTCAGGGCAACCGGAAAGATTAACAATCCGACCTTGGAGGGAGAATATCCCGCAATATTTTGGAGGAAGAACGGAATGACGAAATTGTGGGCGCCATTGATCCAGAAGGAGAGGAGGCTGGCTCCAAGGGAGGAGATGAAAAGCTGCTTTCTGAAGATGTTAAGATCGACCAGGGGCGACGAGGAGCGATGTTCGAACACAATGAACAACCCGAAGCAGGTCAGAGCTAAAAAGATCCACCCCCAGAAGAAAGGCGTGGACTCCCAACCCACCCGGTTCAGAAAGAGGAGGAGAGAAGTCACGAAGAGAAAGAACAGGAAGGCGCCTCGAAGATCTAACTCCACTTTGCCTATGGCCCGGTCCCCTTTTAGAATTTTTAAAGAGAGATTCGTCCCGATCACTCCGATGGGAAGGTTGATGAAAAAGATCGATCGCCATCCTAAATGCTCAACCAAAAAACCTCCTATCAATGGACCGGTAATAAATCCTAAGGAGACGATAGACCCAAGCATTCCCAGGGTCCGCCCCCGGTCTTTTTCGGGAAACGAGGTCGTGATGATCGCAGGGCCAATGGCCATCAAAGCAGAAGCCCCAAGTCCCTGAATCACCCTTGAACCGATAAGAAAATAGATGGTGGGGGAAAATCCGCAGAGGGTTGAGCCCAGGGTAAAGGTTAAGAAACCGAGGAGAAAGATCTTTCCCCGGCCGAAAAGGTCGGCAAATCTCCCCATCAAAAGCAGACACCCTGTGATGATGATCAGATAGGCCATCACCACCCAGGCCACGGTCTTCAGATCGGTATGCAGAGATCGAACGATCGTGGGAAGGGAGATGTTGACAATGCTGGCATCCAGCGTGGACATAAAGACGCCGATGGAAATGGTGAGGGTGGCCCACCACCGGCTATCGATCTTGGGAGTGGACATAGATAGGAATTTAAACAAATTTCCATTCTTTATGCAAGGAACTACCCATGCCCGGCTTGAAACCTAAAGCAAGAATGGTTATGATGTTTAGTACAAATTTTCACAGGATCGAATCCGAAAAGGAGCAGAAAAGATGAACAAAGCAATTCAAAACAGAACATTTACCGGTGGTTCAAAGTATGTGCTCGATGAGGAACTGGCAAAAATCGTTAACATATCAATCGCCCTTGAAATGCCCCTTCTGCTCAAAGGAGAGCCTGGAACGGGCAAGACCATGCTCGCTCATGCCATTGCCGAAGCCCTTCAGTTGAGGTTGATCGTCCTCAATGTCAAGTCGAGCATGAAGCTCATTGATGCCCTCTATCAGTATGATACCCTCACCCGGCTCAATGATAGCCGTTTCGGAGATTCCAAAAGGGATGTCAGCAATATTGAAGAGTATATCCGGATGGGCAAGATCGGACAGGGTTTTAACTCCGAAGAGAGGGTGGTCCTCTTAATCGATGAGATCGACAAGGCCGACACCGACTTTCAGGACGACATGCTCGATGTGCTCGACCAGATGGAATTCGATATCATTGAGATCGATAAAACCATTCGGGCGAAAAACCGGCCGGTCATCATCATTACCTCCAATGCCAAGAAAGACCTCTCCGACCCATTTCTGGGACGATGCAATTTCCATCACATCGCTTTTCCGGAGCCTGACATGATGAGAAGGATCGTTGAAGTCCATTTCTTCGATATCGACAAAGATTTGCTGGAAAGCGCTATCAGGACATTTTACCGCCTCAGAGAAATCAAGGGCATTGAGAAGAAACCAGCGACCAGAGAACTGATCAACTGGATCAGGGCGTTGAGATCGGATCCCGATTTCCGGGTAAAGGATTTAATCAAGGGAGAGGTCCCCTATCTGGGCATTCTCTACAAGAAGAGTCCCGATCATGCCGTGGCCCAGAATGCAGTCGGTCGGTTCAGAGTTTGATTAATTATAGTCTTTTTATAAATTGCCCCATCAATCAGAATTGTCATTCCGGCGAAAGCCGGAATCCAGGGTTCCCGGTGAAAACCGGGACCCAGTCTTTGAGATTGTTCCCGACTTTCGTCGGGACGATGTCTGGATGCTCCCGTATCAAGTACGGGGCAGGCTTCTCAAGTCCGGCATGACGGAAAAAGACATTTATAAACAGACTCTAATTAAATTGCAGAATTCGGAATAACGGTTGTTACAGGAAAAGCATAAATCCAACATTCCAATATTCCATTATTCCATTATTCCAGTGGTGATTTATGTTCGTTGATTTCTTCTACTTACTCAAAAAAGTGGGCATTCCGGTCTCCCCCACCTCTTTCTTAAGGCTTCAAAAGGCCTTGAATATGGGGCTGGTCAATTCTGTAGATGACTTCTATACAGCCGCCCGGTCGATTCTTGTAAAGAGCGAGAGATATTTCGATCTTTACGATCAGGTCTTTGCCCACCGCTTCCAGGGCGTTGAGTTAAAGGAACCGGAGGCCATCGAAATCTCCGAGGTTGCCCGCGCCCTTCTCGAAGAATGGTTGAAAAATCCTAAAGAACTGGCGGATCTCCTCGGCATCAAGGAGGAAGATTTAAGTAAATTGACTCCTGAGGAGCTCCTTCAGTACTTTCTCGACCGCTTAAAGGAACAGACCGAAGCCCACCACGGCGGGAGCAAATGGATCGGGACAGGAGGGACTTCTCCGGTAGGCCATTCCGGATATCATCCCGGCGGGATGCGAGTCGGAGGGATCTCCAGGAATAAGTCGGCCGTCAAAGTGGCGATGGAGCGAAGATATCGAGATTATTCCCAGGAGGGTCCGCTCACCGAATCTCAGATGGGAGAAGCCCTCAAGAGGTTGAGGAACATGGTTCCTCATGGCCCGAAGGACAGGGTCAATATCGACGAGACGATCTACGAAACGATGAAAAAGGCGGGGGAGATCGAGATCGTATTCGATCAAAGCCTTAGAGACCGGCTAAAGGTGATCCTGGCGATCGACAATGGCGGATGGTCCATGGACCCCTATATCGGACTCGTGCAGACCCTTTTTAACTATGCACGGTCACAGTTCAAAGATCTTAAGACATTCTATTTTCACAATACGATTTATGATTATCTCTGGGAAGATCCGCAGAGAAGGTCTAAGCCGGTTCCTGTTGCTGAACTGATTCGCCTCGATCCCGAGACGAGGTTCATCATCATCGGGGATGCAAGTATGGCTCCTTATGAACTACTCTCCACGGACGGTTCAATCTATGTGGGAGAGCGGTCAGGAAAACCCAGTTATATGAGAATCGAGTTCATTGCCAAAACCTTTCCTCACTCTGTCTGGCTCAATCCTGTGCCCCCTGTGGAATGGGCATACACAAGGACGATCCTCCATATCCAGGAAGTCTTTCCCATGTTCGAACTCACCCTCGACGGCCTCGAAAAAGCAGTCGGTCACATGATGCGGAAGAATTAATCTGCCAGTTGATAAAAAACGTTAACCCCTTCGTTCAGCAGCATGTTACCAAAGTCACCTCAGGCAACACAATTGGAGACTACCCTTGATCTAATCTTAAGAATCATAGTTAACGAGAATTCAAGTAGTCAAGGTAGACGATACGGACATCCTGTCATCGATATTGCTCGTGAAATAAACCGTTACCTTCGGCCCAATATTCGATATGCTGGGCGCGGCGCTCAAGCAATAGATACGATCAAGAAAGACCTTGCAAAAAAGATTCATGACGTTTTCTTGGTTGAAGATACATAGCATATGGGCGACTATGGGGACGTTCGTGCAGGGCGTGCTTAACATTGAGGGAAACGGAAGATGTGAGGTTAAGGAACCAGGTGTGACAGGCACGTCCTGCACGAACGTCCCATCAATTTTTCTTGACAAATTTGATGACCACAATTTCCGGTTTTGTGTCGAGGCGCATGGGGGGTCCCCAGGTGCCGGCCCCGCTGGAGGTATAAACCAGAAGGTCACCAAACCTTTTGAGCCCATAATCGTAACCCTGGTAGATCTTCGAGGTGATGAACCGAAAGAGAAAAACCTGTCCCTGGTGCGTGTGACCGGAAAGCTGGGCTGAGATTCCCTGATCTCTGGCAATCTCCAAATCGAAAGGGACATGTTTTAAGAGGAGGCTGGGTTTTTGGCGGTTGATCTCCATTTTCTGCAGAATCGCTCTGAACTGCTCCTGATTTCTCGAATCCCTGTAACCAACGCCAATGATCTGCAGGCCATCGATCTCCACTTTTTCATTATACAGGACACGGATTCCGGCGCGGCGAACGGCCTGGAGGTATGGCGTGTTGTCATAGAATTCTTCATGATTGCCGGTAACGAAATAACTGCCGTAAGGAGGAGAGAGCCGCGACAGAGGTTCGATCATGTGACTCAGGTCCATCGCCTCCCCGCCGTCATAGAGATCCCCGCCGATAAAGACGATGTCCGGCCTAAGATCCTGAATCATGCCCGCAAGGTGTTGAGCAAACCGGTGATTTCTTACCTGGCCCAAATGGGTGTCGCTGATCCAGACGGCGGTTTTACCTTCCCAGGTGCTGGGTAAATTAGGAAGCGGTAGGCTCACTGTGTTGATGCGAATGACTCCGGCATTGATGAACCCGTAAAGGCTTCCCATGAAGGCGATCCCGAACAGGACTATGATCAATGTTCTTCGATCCATGGGAAGGTGAAATAATTTAGTCAGACCATAGACGATCCAGGCAAGGAGGGAGGCAAGAACGAGGAGATAACAGATTCCCAACCAGGATACGGAGGCTGTGTAAAAGGTTCGCACCAGAAGATTGGAATAACGGAAGGAAAAAAAAGACGAACCGATAAGGCTGATGGACAGTAACCCCACGGCGACCCGCAAGGTCCAGAGCTTCGCCGGGTGGGTTACTCCAAAAAAGGGGACGAGGGTCCTGTATAGGAACCAGTGGCCAAAAACGAGGATCGATTGGACAACGCTGATAAAGAGGAAGAACCGCATAGAGGTTCAAACATTATAATGGGTAAACCTCCGGTTCGCCATGAACCCCCCTAAAAAATGGTTCATTAGACTTTTAAGTGGGTAATGGGTTTTTCATGCATGTTGCCTAAAAAAAAGTCTAACGGTAAGGGTAACGAGGCCCGTATCGTTATTAAAAGGCTACGTTTATCGTCTCTTAATTCTTTGCACGTAACCTTCTTAACCGGTGACCGAAACGGGCTTCGTAACCGTAACCCAAACACCCGAAGTGTTTTCATGGTTCGAGGGTGACGCACCGTCATGAAGGATTGCTTGGGATTGGGTGATTCTCTTACCCCCCTCAGGTTGCAGTCTTTTTTCTCCAGTTCACAACAAAGATTCCGACTGAAACCATGGGAAGGCCCACCATTAGAGAAAATGTGAATTCCTCCCCGAGAAAAAGAATGCCGGAGAGAACGCCAAAAATGGGAGTGAAGAAGGTGAAGGCGCTGAGTCGACTCACCGAATATTGATGGATTAACTTGAACCAAACAAAATAACTGATAAATGCCACGATCACCGACTGATAAAAAATAGAGGTTAAGATGAGTGGGTCGATCCGATAAATCCAATTGGGTTCGAGAATAAGGCTCACCCCAAATAGAATGGGGATGGAGAAGAAGAGCTGATAAAGAAAGGTATGAATCGGCTGAACCTTTCCTGCCATAAACCTTTTAATATATAGAGTGGTCGCTCCCCACAATATCCCCGCGGTAATTTCCAGGAGATCGCCGATGAGCATATTGGGTTTGGCTGTCTTGGGTTTTCCATAAAAGACAAAAAGAATACCCACAAAAGCAGTCATGAGGCCCAACGTCTTCAAAGGTGTCAGCCTGTCCCCTTTAAGGAAGAAATGGGCGCCCACCGCCACCACAAAAGGGCTCAGGTAGACGAAGACGACGGAACGGGCCGAATCCGTATAAAGCATCCCAAAATAGATGCAGGCGAATTCCAGGCCGAATAGGAGTCCGACAACTATTCCGTGGAAAAGCCGAATATCCGTATGGAATAATTTCTCTCCTTTCCGGAGGCAGTAAATCGCACCGCATATCGAGGCAATGAGGGAACGAAGGGCGGATGCGAAGACCGGAGATATTCCCTCATTGGAAAATTTGATGGCAGAATAATTAAACCCCCACAGGAGGGTCAAGATGAGGATGGCCAGAATGGCCTTCAGGTCTAAATACTCTTCGCTCTCCATAAAATCTTTCTTGCCATTTTATTCACAGAAATGACGTGATACACAATTTAACATACATGGATAGGAGTAACAATAAAAAAGGGACACTCTCGTGCCCCTTTTTTCAAGAAGGATGAAATAAAAATCATTCAACCTTGAACTGAACCTCCTTGATAAGGTTTCCATTCGCATCCTTAATTTCCACTTTCCAATCCCCCTTTAACCCTCTCAAATTCTTATGGGCGTAGGTCCTCCATTTCGAACCCATCTTCAACGGCAGGGTCGTTTTCAATAACTCCTTCTGACCGTGAATCCAGACAAATGAAACTTCCGTATCTTTGGGAATGTTTTTGGCCTCCAAAAAACAGTAAACTTTTTCCGTGGTTGCGGAAAATTTCTCCGCAATACCAACAGGCTCCCCTTTTTCCACTCCTGTTCCCACAACGAGTCGTGCCACCACCATTCCAGCCTGCTCGGGTTTAGGTTTTTCTTGCCCATAGGCGGAAGAAAGGGTCCCCCATGTGATAAGGACTACTAACAGAATGAGTGTCACGATCTTATGGCTCTTCATATGGACCTCCTATTTCGATTTTTCTAAAGAGATATATTCTCTGCCCTCTTTAAAGCAGGAATCGGGTTGACGAAGTGTTTATCGAGGCCCAATCGCTCCGGTTTTAAACCGAAGGCCAATCCCATCAATTGAGTGAAATAGATGATGGGAAGGTTGAAAGCTTCTTTAAACTCCTCCTCGATCTGTTTCTGCCGGGCATCCAGATTGACATGGCAGAGCGGGCAGGCCACAACGATCGCCTCGGCTCCAACCCCCTTGGCATCCTTAAGAATCTTTCTGCTCAACTCAAGTGCGATCGGAAGTTGAGAAATCCCAAGGGAGACCCCACAGCATCGTGTTTTATAGGACCAATCGAGCGAAGTGATCCCGAGAACCTTCATCAGTCTATCCATATTGGTTGGGTATTCGTAATCCTTCTCCTGGGTTATCTTGGGAGGTCGGGTAATGATGCAGCCATAATAACAGACGACCTTAAGACCTTTAAGGGGTTGAACAACCTTAGAAGCCATTTGTTGGAAACCAATCTTTTCAGTGACGGTATTCAGGAGGTGTTCAACCTTCATTCCATTTGACGAAAGATTCGGGATCTCCTGGGATACCTTCTTCCTCAGTCCTTCATCCTCTTCTATATCTTTTATGGCGACACGCATTCTGAGAAAGCACGATGGGCAAGGCGTGGTGATATGGTCAAAACCCTCTTCCCTCATTAAGGCCACATTCTTCATCGGAAGAAGCGTTGATAGGTAATGGTCTGTGGAATGTGCTGGAGTCGTTCCGCAACACCCCCATCCTTCCGGCTCATGAAGGGAGACTCCGAGCGCCTTGAATACGGCTTGCGTGGAGAGATCATATTCTTTTGATGTTCCATGAAGACTGCAGCCTGGATAATAGGCAATCCCATCCTTTTTTTCTGAAGCCTTGCCTTTTACCTTTGGTTTTCCAAACGTCGGAAGGAGTTTCAGCTTCCCTGCCCTGAACATCTTCAGGGCCAGGGGCATATCATTCTTCCAGACCTGCTGATAGTTGAACTGCCCTGACATCATCTGGCGGAGATAGATTTCACCCATCAGTCCGGCTTCGTACATCCTTCCGAACCATTTTATCCCTCTCAGGGCAGCCTGATAGAAGAGAGAAACAGAGGGGACTTTGGGTGTAATGCCCTCATTCTTTGCCATGATCTTTAAGGCATCCATGATCTTCGTAATGTTGATGTCGTGGGGACAGCGCGTCGCGCAGGTCTCGCACATGGCGCATAGCCAGATGGTTGTTGAATGGAGGACCATCTCCTTCTGACCGAACTGAATCGCCCGCATCAATTGATTGGGAGCGAGATCGAAATGCTCTGCCACCGGAC
>JASEHH010000002.1 GCA_030017685.1 Thermodesulfobacteriota bacterium
TGGATCCCCTTGCCGATAAACTGCTCATCGTCACAGCCCTGATCGCCCTTATCTCTGCGAGAGGAATTCCCCTCTGGATGGTGATCGTCATCGTCGGAAGGGAGATTGCAGTGACCGGGCTGAGAGGGATCGCCATGTCTGAGGGAATCGTCATTTCATCAAGCATGATGGGGAAGTATAAGACAGCCTTTGAGATGACCTCCATCTTCTTTCTGATTTTAGATGGGAAATACCTGTCCATTGATTTCCACCTGGTCGGGATCGCCCTTCTCTGGGTCGCTTTAATTTTAGCTGGATTCTCAGGGTTCGACTATTTCAAAAAGTTCCTGAAAACCATCATCACTTAGATTTTGTTTTTACTCCGCACTCCGAACTCCCTGCCTGTCCGGCCCCGGTCCCGACCGAGGGCGGGGCAGGCAGGCGCACTCCGAACTATGTTCTGCTCTTGACTTTGAATCCCAAATCTTTTAATTTTTACCTTAGAAAAAGCGGGAATAACTCAGTGGTAGAGTGCAACCTTGCCAAGGTTGAAGTCGCGGGTTCAAATCCCGTTTCCCGCTCCAGAGGCGGCATAGCCAAGTGGTAAGGCGACGGTCTGCAAAACCGTTATTCACCGGTTCAAATCCGGTTGCCGCCTCCATTGGGAAATAGAAGGATCAGGTGTTGTGACCTGATCCTTTTTTCATTCTTGCCATTGTTTGAACATCATCCCTTTGAAGGCCATGAGTTTGCCTTCTCTGATTAAATGGTCAGCCAAAAACATTCTACTCCCGGGCATTCTTTGACCTATTTATCCCCTTAGAAATAATGGACAGCTCGGTTTCAAATCGCAACGACTGAAATTTCTAACGGGATTGCTTACCATGAAATATATTGAAATTACTTGACTTTCCAATTGAATCCCTTATGATATAGTCATAAAAAATCATCACATAAAGAACAGGATGGAGGAATTCAATCCTTGGAAGAGAACGTAAAAGGGCTGGGTCCAGATCGATTTCAAGACGACCCTGTTTTAGCGGGAATCGTCCGTCGTCTGGTTGAGGCCTTCCAGCCAGAGCGGATTTATCTCTTCGGATCAAAGGCTCGATCAGATGAAAACAGAGATAGCGACTATGATTTAATGATCGTGGTTCCGGATAATGCTCCACCTGAGAAACGACGCAGCCGACTGGCCTATCAAGCGCTTCGAGGTACCCGAGTTGCAGCAGATGTGCTGGTCCTGCCTCACCAAGCCTTTGAGAGTCGATTGCACCTCAAAGCTTCACTGCCAGCAACGGTTATCCGAGAAGGGGTCTTACTGTATGCCTCATGATCCTGTTCTGGTCTCCGAGACCAAAGAATGGCTTATCAAAGCAACACAGGATCTTAGATCTGCTGAGCATGCTTTAACCGCCTTACCGCCATTACTTGGAGATGTGGCATATCACTGCCAACAGGCCACCGAAAAGGCACTTAAAGCTTTTCTTGTCTGGCACAACATCCCTTTCAGAAAGACACACAGTCTTGAAGAAATCGGCGAGCAATGTCTTGACAAAGATATAACACTCAAGGCTTTTGTTGACAGAGCGGTACCCCTTACAGAATATGCCTGGCTTTTTCGTTATCCGGGAGACCCTGTGGAGCCTTCGGAAGAGGAGGTGGAGGAGGCGCTAACGATCGCTCGTGAGATGTTTCAAGCAGTTCTATCACGATTACCCAAAGATGTTAGACCCTGACCTATATTTATCAATACGTGTAGTCACGTATCCTTTGATTCTGAGATTCTTTCCAGATTGGAATTGTCTTTCAGGTCGGTAATTTTCACTTTTACGGCCAGGGAATTACTCCTTATCCTATCAATAAATTCATCATACTCCTCACTGTATGTTTCCGGTTTTCCGCTAATCAATTCAGAAATGATGGAAAGGTTAAGGGAATGGATTTGGAATTTTGACAAGGCGAAGTCTGTATATTAAATAAGGTTTATAAAATTGGAAGAAATGCGGAGATGAACCTAATAGAATCTTGAACTGCCTGAAGGGAAGGAGACGATGAGACCTGATCTGAAGAAAGCCCTGAAAAACATTGAAACGAAGGATTGGAAACCCGTGGATGTGGAGTTTGGCCGGAATGCGTTGAAGATTCTCGTTCCCCGTCACTGTGCTGAACTGACCATGAAGGAGATGCCTATTTTGCCCAATCCCCGGGAAGCGATTGAGGAGGCATTCTTAAATCCCAGTAGCAGTCCTCCTCTGGAGGAGATCATCCGGAAAAAAGCGAAACCTCCGGAAGAAATATCCGTGGCCATCGCGGTTTCCGACATCACCCGGCCTGTTCCCTATAAGGGAGAAACCGGCATTCTTCCACCTTTGCTAAGGCGGTTAGAGTCTTCAGGGATCAAGAAAGAGAAGATCAGAATCATTGTGGCAACGGGAATGCATCGAGCAAGCACCGATGAAGAGAAGGTGGAGATGTATGGAAAGGAGGTTGTTGAACAGTATACGATCCTTGACCACGATTGCGAGAACAAAGATCTTCTGGAGAGCATAGGAACGACCCAAAGAGGGACGCATGTCTATGTCAATCGGGATTTTTATTTTGCGGATTTGAAGATCGCCACAGGACTGGTCGAAAGCCATTTTTTTACCGGGATCTCCGGTGGGAGAAAGTCGATCTGCCCCGGATTGGTCGATGTAAAGACCATACAGAAATTTCATGGTCCCACCTATCTTGAAGATCCCAATGCGACGAACCTTGTCCTCGAAGGGAATCCCTGCCATGAGGAGGCCCTGGAGGTTGCTCAGGCCGTTGGGGTTGATTTTGTGATCAATGTCAATCTCAATAAGGATCTACAGCTCATCCGCATTTTCACAGGGGATATGGTGGAGGCGAACTTGAGGGCCTTTGAAATGATCAAGGGCTATGCTGAGATCCCTCTCAAGGAGGAGTTCGATATCGTGCTCACTCATAGCGGATATGTCGGAAGGGATCATTACCAGACCGCAAAGGCCGGCGTCGGGGCTCTTCCTGCGGTGAAAGAGGGCGGCGTCATTATCATCGCAGCCAACAACAGGGACTTAATCGAGCCCATCGGGTCTCCGGAATATAGAAGCCTGATCCACCTGTTGAAATTACAGGGACCGGATGGATATCTCGATTTGCTGAGAACCCCCGCCTGGAGATTTACCAAAGATCAATGGGAGCCCGAGGTCTGGGGAAAGGTTTTGAAAAAAGTGGGAGAGGAGGGATTGATCTATTGTTCTCTCGAAATTGAGAGAAAAAATTATTGCCTTCTGCCCGGCGTCTGTGGTCTCGATTTTTTGAAAGGCAAGAGGATAAAACCCTCTCTTGAAAAGGTCCAGGAGATGGTACAGAACGCGGTTCTTTTTGCCGTTTATCGATACCGGGAAAGGGGAATCGAACCCACCCTGGCCTTCATCCGGGAAGGCCCCTATGCCGTTCCTATTCGACGATAGCGCCAACCGAGGCCGATTGAACGAGCCTCGCATATCTTTTTAAATAACCCTTCAGCGCTTTCTTCCGGGGTTTCCATTGCGAGAGCCTCTTCTTCATCTCTTCGTCGGAGATGAGGAGGTTCAGTCTCTTTCCGGGAATATCAATCTCAATCAGGTCTCCGTTTTGGACCACTGCAATGGGTCCTCCTTCCTCTGCCTCGGGAGAGATGTGGCCGATGGCTGCCCCACGGCTTGCTCCTGAGAAGCGCCCATCGGTGAGCAGGGCAACCTCCTTATCCATTCCCACTCCGGCAATGGCCGAAGTGGGAGCCAGCATCTCTCTCATCCCCGGTCCCCCCTTTGGTCCTTCATACCGGATGACGATAACCTCCCCTTTGCGGATCTTCCGATCGAGTATGACTTTTAATGCCCGTTCTTCGGAGTCAAAGACCCGTGCAGGCCCACGATGCGTGAGCATGGTTTCATCCGCGGCGGATCGTTTTACAACGGCTCCGCCCGGCGCCAGATTTCCAAAGAGAAAGACCAATCCTCCCACAGGATGATAGGGCTTTTCAAGAGGACGGATCACTTCCGGCTCAAGGATTCTTTTGCCTTTGATATTTTCCCCCACCGTTTTTCCTGTAACGGTTAAAGCATCTTTATCAATCAAACCCCGACGGCTCAGTTCCATCGTTAATGCCGGAATGCCACCGGCCCGATGGAGGTCCTGAAGATGATGGGATCCTCCCGGTGACAGATTGCAGAGGTGGGGAGTCCTTTCACTGATTTTGTTAAAAGTAGGGAGTGGAAGCTTGATTCCAGCCTCATGAGCAATAGCGGGAAGATGAAGAGATGTGTTGGTAGAACCTCCGAAGGCCATATCGACTGTGACGGCATTCTCAAAAGCCTTTTTCGTCAGAATTTTTGAAGGCCTGAGATCCTTTTTGACCAGATCCATTATCTGAATCCCTGATTCCTTTGCCAGCCGGATTCGATCCGCAAAGACCGCTGGAATGGTTCCATTATATGGAAGGGCAAGTCCCAGGACCTCGGCGAGGCAGTTCATCGAGTTGGCGGTAAACATTCCGGCACAGGAGCCTACTCCGGGGCAGGCGCATCCTTCGATCTCTATCAGATCCTTTGCGTCGATTTCTCCCGTCTTGATCTTTCCGACCGATTCGAAGACAGTAGCAAGATCGATCTCTTTCCCATGGAACTCACCGGCAAGCATGGGACCTCCGCTGATGAGGATGGTCGGGATGTTAAGCCGGGCCGCCGCCATCATCATACCGGGGACGATCTTGTCACAGTTCGGAATAAGGACAAGACCATCAAAGGGATAAGCCATGGCCATCGACTCAACGGAATCTGCAATCAATTCCCTGGAACTGAGAGAATACTTCATCCCTTCATGTCCCATGATGATCCCATCGCAGATGCCGATGGTATAAAATTCGAGGGGGGTTCCTCCTGCCATACGGATTCCCGCTTTGACGGCATCGGAGAGCTGCTGTAAGTGGAGGTGCCCCGGGATGACCTCATTGGCAGAGTTGGCGATGCCGATCATGGGCTGTTGGATCTCCCGATCCGTTAATCCCAGGGCCTTAAAAAGAGAACGATGGGGCGCCCTTTCAAGCCCCTTCTTCATCCGATCTGATCGCATGGTTTTCTCCTTCCTCAACAAGCGTGTCCGTGACCGTGTCTCGTGTCAGAAATAATTATTCAGATTTCTAACATATCTTGACAAAATTCGTCAAAGAGTATAAATGATGACTTGAGATTCACGAGACACGAGTCACAGATCACGAAATACGCCTGGGTGGCGGAATTGGTAGACGCAAGGGACTTAAAATCCCTCGGTGGTCCCCCACCGTGCCGGTTCAAGTCCGGCCCTAGGCACCAGAAAATAAAAAGGGTTAGCCATCGGCTAACCCTTTTTATTTTTACTCTTAGCCCTTAACTCTTTTCGCACCCCAGATATTTAAATAGGCCGGTGATGAAGTTTCCCCAGGTGGGCATCAGTCGATCGATTTCATAGGGGATCAGTTTTATCTTTCCGTCGTGAATCATATTATGTAATTCCTCTAACTTGCTGAAATTTAAAGGCCAGGTCTTCTTCCCTAACTCGCAGACCATATGGATATTTTTTGTCTTCGCATCGATGTCCAGTATTCGCAACCGCTTAAACCCATCGCCGGCAAAAAATTGGGTCTTACTATCCTTCATCTCAATCAATTTTTCCCAGCCGAAGGAACATCCCTCCTGCTTCTGTGAAATATTTTTTTCTGAAGCGCCTTCTTTTCTTCCGGCTTTTTTCATCCTCATTAAACCTGAACCTCAACCTTCACCTTTTTCATGAACTCTTTTTCCACCTGTGGTAAAGCCCTGTTTTTCTCTTTTTGATTTCCTTGATCTTTTTCTTTAGTTCACTTAAGTCGATTATCTCTAATTCAGGGCTTTTCGGCCTTCCTTTAATGCTTATTTTCGCCTTCGTTGTTCGTTTCATGCCCGCTCACTCCTGATAGGCCTAATAGGGTGTTAGACTTTGAATGAAGCGTACTAAATATAAAACAGAGTGTCAAGGGGGCTCGAAGAAGTGAGCCACTTTGAATCTTTCATTATTGAAAAAATCGAAAGATTGACTTTGTTAGGTCAAAGATTTATAAGCAGATTAAAATCATTTGAGAGGAGGAAAGCGATGAAAGTGCTGGGAGTGCTCGGGAGTCCGAGGGTGGGTGGAAATAGCGATATTCTTCTGGATCAAGCCCTGGCTGGGGCAAAGGATATGGGAGCAAAGGTGGAGAAGATGATCCTGAGCCGGAAGAAAATCTCAGGGTGTATCGATTGTGCGAAGTGTAATGAGACAGGAATTTGCGTGATCCGGGATGACATGCTTGAGATTCATAAAAAGATTCTGAAAGCCGATGCCATCATCCACAGCGTTCCCCTCTACTTCTGGGCGATGACCTCCCAGATGAAGGCCTATTTGGACCGCTGGTGCGCCTTCTTTGATGGGAATTGGAATTGGCACAAGGCGTATGCGCCGAAGATGAAGGGGAAGAGGATCGGTCTGATGACCGTCTGCGGGGATCCAAATGTTCATACGGCAGATCCCATTGTTCATAGTTTCAGGGCAACCTGCAAGTTCTCCGGACTTAAATTATTACCTGTGGTTCAGGCCTCCGCCTTTGGAAAGGGCGAGATGGATAAGAATAAGAAGGCTAAAAAAGAGGCCTATGAGTTAGGGAGAAAGATAGCCACTCCTTAGTCCCTTATGAATGAAATTGTGCGCGAAATGGCAACAAAATTTTAGTGATCGAGCGGGGTCTAAATCTCTCCGAGCCAGAGGCCCTCTGAGCCGGAGGCCGAAGCACGAAAAGGTTTAAACTCCAAACACTAAACTCTAAATCCTAAACAAACACAAAATCTAAAACTCAAAAGATTAATTGGTTATGAGTTTTGTGTTTTGGACATTTGAGTTTGTTTAGAGTTTAGGGTTTCGAGTTTAGGGTTTAACATCTTTGTTTCGGATGGATCCCTTGGGGAAGCTTCACCCGATATTCGGATATCTTATTTATTGAACATAATTTAAAGTCCCTTCAGGGCTTTTTGGAGGCTATGATTGCACTGATCGAGTTTTTCGACAGCGCCTTCGATTTCAGCCTTCACGACATCCAAGCCCAGTTCTTCTGCTTTTTGAGCCCACTTCCTATACTCGGCCATATGGCTTTCATTATGTTCTATCCAGTGGTCGATGACAACTGAGAGCCTCTTCTTTTCTTCCATTTTCCCCTCCATTCCTATCCTATCAGATGTATTCGATGGTTGCGGGTGGTTTCGGTGTGAGATCATAGAGGCAACGATTCACGTCCGGGATGGCGGTAATCCGTTCGCAAATCCGTTTCAGTTTCTCCCAGGGAAGTTCGACAGGCGTTGCCGTTCTGGCGTCAAGGCTATGAATGCATCGTACAACAATGATCTGTCCGAATTCCCGCTTTCCATTGACTATTCCGGTTGCCCTGTCACTTAAGAGGATTGCCATATACTGGAAGGCGCCCGTGTCTCCAAGCTCTTCTTCAACGATGGCAGTGGCTGCACGGACGGTTGCGATTCGCTCCTCTGTCACCTCTCCCACGATCCTGGTCGCAAGGGCTGGACCAGGGAATGGAATCCTCCGGGTAATCTCCTGGGGCAGGATTAATAGTTTTGCAACCTCTCTCACCCCGTCTTTCCGCAGGGTTTTAAGAGGTTCGAGCACCTGATAGCCGTATTCTTTTTCCGGGTCGATGCCGATCTGAGCAAGGATGTTGTGTTGACGCTTAATGCCAGCCACGGTCTCTTCGATATCGGTGAGGATGGTGCCGTGAAAGAGGTATTTTGCACCGGTCTCCCGCACCAGTTTTCCGAAGACGGTAGCATAGAAAGTCCGGGTGATGGCATTTCGCTTCTCTTCCGGGTCGGTCAAGCCCTTCAGGGCTCCGAGAAATTCTTTCTTTGCGTCGACCAACCGGACAGGAATCCCCATGTCGGCAAAGATCTTCACCACCCTTTCAGGTTCTCCCTGCCGCATCAGGCCGTTCTCGATGAAGACGGTTTTGAGTTGATCGCCAATAGCCTTATGGCCGAGGGCGGTAACGACAGAACTATCGACTCCGCCGCTGAGCGCATTGATGGCGAGATGATTTCCGACGGATGCTTTAATTTCAGCAATTTGTCCATTTACAAAAGATTGGTAGTCCATTTTTCTCCTCCTGAAGAGACATGATTAGCAATTATATTTAATGTGTAATTCCTGTCAACCCTTCAATCCCCCCGGGTTAACAGGAAGCGGTCTGCCTATTTTTTTAGAACTTCAACCACTTCGATCCGATCGAAAAACCATCTCTTCTCGATCTTTTTCAGGAGGCAATCCAGCTCGTGGGCTTCTTCCACATTCTCTCCTGTTGTCGTCTTTCCGGTCAATCGGGCAGTCAAATGGACGCTGGCCCCTCCCTCCTGCGGAAAGGCAATGTTAAAATCATAGAACTTTAAATGGAGTTCTGCAAAATGGAGGCGGCCGCGAGCCGCATAACCGGTTATTTCATCACGGGTCAATCGGCCCGAGACGGAATGAGCCGGAATATTTATTTCGCAGGTTTCGTCGAAAAGGGAGCCGATCTTCTTGATCTTTTGATCCATCGTAAAGATGTTTTCACCGGGTTCTTTCGAAACCCCTTCGGAAAGCAGATGAAACTGTTTCCTCACTCTCTTCTCTTCGCTTTGGAAAAGAGTGAGGGAAACTCCTGCCCCAATCGCAATCAGGATCAGGGCGATCAGGATATATTTGAGTTTCACTCCGTTAGAAATAATGCCACTGCTCCCTCCGGGCCAGAGGCCCTCTGGGCCGGCGGCTGCAGCGGGCTTGCATTTTAATCCAATTCCGGTGGGATTTGATGAACCGCTGAAATTTCTAACGGGGTTCACCATAGAGGACCTCCTAAGATGCGAGGTAGAGAGGCCTGCCCGAAAAAATGGTTCTGCATCAGTCCACTTCTGTTATCTCCAACCACATAAACGGAATTGGGCTCCACCCGGCGGGGCGAAAGAGTCCAGTGGTAAGGGTAATGGATGTAGGGTTCATTCAACTCTTTTCCGTTGATAAAGAGCCTTCCATCCCGAAATTCAACCTCTTCACCTTCCAGCGCGACCACTCGCTTCAGAAGCGTCACCCTCTGTCCTGTGAAACGGATGAACACGACATCCCCTCTTTTGGGTGTGGAAAAGAGGTATCGAATCCTCCAGCAGAAATTAACCCCCCCGTTTTGATAGGTGGGTTCCATGCTGTGCCCTTTGATGCGGAAGGGAGTCAGCAGATGTCCAAAGATGAGATAGGCGAGGAGTGCGACACAACCTGCCCGGATCAGAAAGGCAGGGGTTAGGGATGGGAGAAAGAATTGGCGGGTTCCTTTATTGACAGCCATGGGTTTTCAAATCCAATTGAATATAACTTAAACATCGAGGGAACCGCAAAAGTATGGAGTAAGTGAAGCGAAGGCCTCCGTGAGCGGGAGAGCGTGTCCGGAATGAGCCACATGCTTAAGTCTTGTGAGTATCCCCCACATCTTTCAGCAGATTTCTCAATTTCTGAATCATCCCTTTTGGCATGGAGTGGAATTCCAGCCCATACCGGTGTTCTCTCCAGGTCTCCCTTGCGGCCAAGTCAGCCCAGACAATTTTAGCCACTCCCTGGACGGTATTCAGTTCCAGACCCTTTGCAAAATAGATTTCGAGTTTCAGCAGTTCTCCTACATCTATTTTTTCGGGGAGATAGACGAGAATGCCGCCTTCACTCGCATTTTTAACAATTCCACCGAAATCGGTTTTCTTGTCTTTTCGCGAGTAATCGAAAGGAAGTTCGAGAAATAATCTGGGATGTTTTCTCTTCTCAATGGCTAACACCCCTTTGCGAGAAAGAGCCTTTTCCTCTTTTTTCTCCTTCTTTTTTGGTAAAGTAGGTTTTGCAGGACTCATGATCGTCTCCTTATTGCATCAGACGTATTTTCAGAGGACTTAAAAAGGCTAAACATTTTAGAAACAAAAGTCAATCGTTTTTTATCGCCAATTGTAACCCTCAGCCGTAGGGGCAATTTCATTCCATTGATAAGTGGAGTCGATAGGCGGGGCCTGCTGCAGGTCTAACCCCGCTTCCAACATAGGCGGGACAAGAATGTCCCGCCTATCGGGTGTAATTAAATTTTATCAGGAATTATGTGTTCCCAGATTGTGGATATTTATCTATTTTTGATCTTGTGTTTGCGGTTTTGGTGATAGGCTTCTCTCTTGGCAATATAAGGGTCAAGAGTACTTTTTTTGAAATCCTCATATTCGCCTATCCTGAGGGAGGTTTCGTTGACCTGATCATAGGTTCTAATGGCGAGGCCAACAGGCGCGGACTGAATGAGATAGGTCTTTGGATCGAGGAGAAGGTCACCGGCATAACCAAAGGTATCGCGTAAACTGGAGGCTCCCAAAATCGGCCATTCGATATAGAAGGCCGGTCCTATTCCCCAGAAACCGAGGGTCTGACCGAAATCCTCATCCCTCTTTTCGATCCTCAGCTCTGTTTTTGCGGGATCGAGGAAACCACCTAAGCCGAGAGTGGAATTTAAAAGGAGGCGAATGGTTTCATTCCCAGCGCCCTTAAAATTGGCCTGAAGGAGGCAGTTGACCAAACGGATAGGGGTGGTGAGATTGGAGAAGAAATTTTTAACGCCAAGTCTCAAATCCTCAGGGACCACCGCGTTATATCCGGAGGCCAGGGGTTTAAGAGCCCAGAAATAGAGTTTGTCATTTACATGAAAAAAGATTCGGTTCACTGGTTCAAGGGGATCGGCTATGGTATCGAGCTTTTCCTCTAATTCCAGCTCTTCCTCTTTTAAAGATGGTTTAGAGGACTGTGCGACCAGGACAGGAAGATCAGGAGGCTGATAACAGGCAGAGGAGTCAAGCCCTTCGACTTCCCAGACCGAAGGCTGCGACTTGCTCAGGGTTGACCCTGAGCGGCGATTTATACTGGTGCCGCCGAATGGGTCAAGGGAAGACCCGATGGGCGCCGCAGGCTCGCCAAGGGCAGGTCCGGAAAGAATCAGGAGCCACAGAGCAGGTAACAGAAGCCATCTGAAGGATGTTCTCATTGCCTGATTACCTTTTCTTTTAACAGAAGCCGTCACCGAATTACGGAATGGCCAAATCAGTTCTGAGCTGATTTGGTCTTCAGCCTTTTGACCAGCTCCTGGTAAGAAGATTTGAGAATGATCTCATTGAATTGTGTCCGGTAATTGTTCACCAGACCCACTCCTTCCACCGAGAAATCATAGACAAGCCAGTGATTTCCTTTTTTTAAGGTTCGGTACTCCACATGAAGGGTCTGGTCTTTTGCGGTGAAGATCTTGACTTTGATGGCCGCATAATCCCCGTCGATAGTCTCTCCCTCATAGAGAATCTTATTCCAGGAATAGCCTTCCACCTTGTCCGCATAAACCCTTTCAAGCAAGGCTTTAAAGAGAGGGACAAACTCTCTCTTTTCCTCGGGAGTTCTCTGAGGCCAGTGTCTTGCGAGGGAACGACGCGCCATCTCTTCCCAATCAAAACGCTCATCCACTATTTTTTGAATTCGCTCTCTTCTCTCCTTGGCTTTGGAAGGACTTTTAAGATCCAGGTCGGACAATACGGAGAGAACCTTATCCGTGGTCTCCCTGAGTTGGTCCTGGGGGTCTCCTGCAAATCCAGGAGCGACCATCCCGAAAGTGAAAGAGAGGCAGAGCATCGCTTGAATGAGAAAGGTCCGGTTCATAACGGTCCCCCCGGTCTCTTTAGATTTTTTCAAAGACAAGCTTGGAGATCAGTTCTTCGAGATCGACGGAAGGCTGGGTCTCTCTGATTTTCCCTCCCGGAGAAATGAATTTATCAGACCCTCCCGGTGTGATCTCGATATACTTTTCTCCCACCAGCCCTTTCGTCTTGATGGAGGCGATGGCGTCCTCCTGGATTTTTACATCCCGGGGCAGGCTCAGGACGACCCGGGCCTGATAATTCTCAAGGACGATACTCTTCACGCGACCCACCTCCACGCCTGCGATGACGATATTCGATCCTTCCTTGACTCCCCCGCTATTGGAGAAAATGGCATAGATTTCGTAACCCTTCCCTCCCACAATCTCCATCTTTCCCAATTTGACCGAGAGGTAGCCGAGGCAGAGAATACCCGCAAGCACGAATAATCCGACCGCTAATTCAATGTTAAATTTTTTCATCTCTTCACCTCTAATATAACTTGAGGGATCCGCCGGTAACTCCGCTGATAAATTGTCGGACGACCGGATCTTTTGAAGATAATATTTCTTCAGGGGTCCCTACGGTCCAGATCCTTCCCTCATGCAACATCGCCACGCGATGAGCGATCTGGAATACCCTTGAGAGTTCATGGCTGACGATGATGGCTGTAAAACCAAGATGTTCGTGAAGCGACTTAATCAGATCGAGAATCGTATGGGCGATGATGGGGTCCAGTCCGGTGGTCGGCTCGTCAAAAAGCATGACCTCAGGTTTTATGACCAGGGCCCGTGCAAAAGCCGTGCGCTTGATCATCCCTCCGCTGAGCTCCGCCGGATATTTATTCTCTGCTCCAGCCAAACCGACCTGATCCAGTTCCTTTAGCACCCTTTCCCTGATCTCTTTTTCACTCGATTTCGTTTTCTCCCGAAGGGGAAAGGCCACATTGTCATAAACAGTGAAGGAAGTAAATAAAGCGCCATTTTGAAATAGAAATCCTATCCGGCCCCTGATTTCTTCGAGGTCATTTCCTTTAAGGTGACCTATGTTTTTCCCGTCGATAAAGACATGTCCCTGGTCGGGTTTCATCAACCCGACGATATGTTTGAGGATGACGCTCTTTCCATTGCCACTTCCGCCTATCAGAGCTAAAATCTCTCCCTTTTCCACCTGAAAAGAGATGCCCTTGAGCACTTCAAATCCATTGAATGATTTATAGATGTTTTCAATCCGAATCATCTTTCGCCTCAGAAGAGAAGAGAAGTCATGATATAATCCCAGAAAAGGACCAAGACCGATGAGAGCACCACGGCCTGGGTCGTTGCCTTGCTCACCCCTTCGGCTCCAAACCCGGCAGAATATCCCTTATAGCAACAGACCCAGGTGATGATGACGCCGAAGCTGAGAGATTTATAAATTCCCTCCAGGACATCCTCGATCCTCACGTAGTTGGCCATTTCACCGAAATAGGTTCCTTCGCCGACCCCCAACAACTTTCCTCCCACGAAATAGCCGCCGAAGATGCCGACCACATCGAAGATGGCGGTCAGAAGGGGCAGGGCAATGATTCCTGCGATCAGCTTGGGAACGATGAGATATCGAAAGGGATTAAGCCCCATCAACTCCATGGCATCGATCTGCTCGGTGGTTCGCATGATCCCGATCTCAGCGGTCATGGCTGACCCAGCCCTTCCGGTCACCATCAGGGCAGAAAGGACGGGTCCCAATTCCTTGATGAGTGATAGAGCCACCATGGGTCCAAGGAGTGCAGTGGAACCAAACCGGTTGAGGGTATGAAATCCCTGAAGGCCGAGAACCATCCCTGAAAAAGCGCCTGTCAGGAAAATGACCAGGGTGGATTGAAATCCGATAAACCAGATTTGTTTGATGATCCAGGAAAATTTTAAGGGAGGGGTGATCGCACAGAGGAAGGCTTTAGCGAGGAAAAGACCCATCCTACCGATTCGATTTAATAAGGAAAGCGTTATTTCTCCAAGCTTGCTAATCCATATCATAATTTTGAATTATGACAAAAAATATTTCGGATGTCAAAACCCTTTCATAAAAAAAAGCAGAAGCCAATACTGCCCCTGCCTTTTCTTGCTGGAATTGTGGTGAATCCTTACTTTTTAAATTTCTTCCTCACCCCCGCCAGGCCAACCAGTCCAGAACCAATGAGAAGCATGGTGGCGGGTTTGTAAAAAAGAGTTGATTTATAAGAGATAATTAAGATAATAAGTATTGGCGGTATGCAATCTAATCTATTCGGAAGGAGGGATAAATAAGATTGATAGAGGCTCTTAGGACATTGAACCACCTTAAGAAAAAGGGTCTTCTAAGAGACTATGCTATAGGTGGGGGGTATGCGGTGAATTACTACCTCGAGCCTATCCTTACTTATGATCTGGATATATTCATTTTAATGGATACCGATGAGGAATTTTCTGTCCTGTATGGATATTTCAGAAAAGCGAAGTATAAAATCGAAAATGTGTATATTGTGATCGAAGAAACTCCCGTACAGTTTTTACCGAGTTCTATCCATCCACTCATTGATGAAGCCGTAAAGAGGGCGAAGAGAATTAGGGTTAAGGGTGTTTATACGAAAGTCCTCAAAGTGGAGCATCTGGTTGCTACGCTCCTTATGGCCTTTAGACCAAAGGACAAAATGGTCATTCCTTCTCTACTAAAACTTACGGATATGAAGAAACTTAAATCTATTGTGAAGAGGTATAATAGTGAAAAAACTCCTCTGGATCAAAGACTCCGAAGAGTTCTGGGAAGCATTCAGTAAAGAACGGGAGAAGAGAAGGGAGCAATTGAGAAAACTTCCTTTTGCAAAGAAGATAGAGATCATTTCCAAAATGCAAAAGATGGTCCCTCCTAAAAAAGCCGTCCCTAAATTAATGAATAAGCAGAGCCGAAAAGTCCGGGAAATTTAACATCCCAGAAGCGAGTATTTCCATTCAAATCTACTTCATTTCTCCGGTACAGAGAGACCTTAAACCAGTAATTTCCGCAGATACTTGGAGTATTTTAATTTTATACGTCTAAATTATTGCATCCTAAAAGTGGGAAAAGTTTTACTCTTTTTAGGAAAATCGTTTCCCTTAAAAGTGGTAATTTGTTTCCACTATTTTAGAGAAGATAAGTGTCAATTATCACCTACAACCCCTGCCTGCGGCAGGCAGGCATCAAAGGGAGAGGGAGAATAATTTGATTATTTGAGGTAGTTTTTGTATAGTCCATGAATGTTAGAGGTTGGAGGCTTGAGGCAAGAGGAAAAGGTCAAGAACAAGAGACAGAAGGAAGAGGGACGAGGGCAGTAGGACGATAGACGAGGGAAGACAGTAATCAGTGATCAGAAGAATAAATCTTAAATAATTGTGAAAAAATAATTTTATGAAAAAGAAGTTGGAAGAACAAGTCGTTCAGGAGTTTCCTTATCGGTGTCCTTATTGTGATCAGGTCGTATCTTATGAGAAATTTGATTTGAAGGTAGGGGAGAATAAAATCGAATGTCCTTTTTGTAAAAGGACCTATATTAAGTTGGTACTTGATGATTTACCCCCACCCTCTCGCTGCGCATCGCGCCTGGCGCAGCGGGCACCCTCCCCCGTCGAGGGGGAGGGGATGAAAGGTTCAATCGAAGGGGAGGAAAAAAATCAAGGAAAATAAAAAGTAGATGAATAGGTCACAACCCCAACACTTTAAAAATCGCCTCCAGACTCCCATTCAATACGTAAAAGGGGTGGGGCCAAAGCGGGCCAAACTCTTTGAGAAAAAGGGCATACTGACCGTTGAGGATGGCCTCTACTTTCTTCCCCGGTGTTATGAAGACCGGAGGCATTTGAAGAAGATTTCGGAGCTCAGGGCCGGAGGAAAAGAAACAGGCTTCGGTGAGATCCTTCTTTCGGGCACGGCATTTTATCAGAACAAAAAGAAAAGAGTCTTTGAGGTTGTTGTGGGTGATGGGAGCGGCACGATCACCTTGAAGTGGTTCCGTGGAAATGAGCGTTATCTGAAAGAGAGATTTAAAAAAGGGCAAAGGATGATTTTTTCAGGGGAGGTGAGATGGTTCAATTACCAGAAAGAAATTCATCATCCCGATATGGAGATCGTGGAGGGCGATATCGAAGAGGATTACATCAACTTCAAACGGATCGTTCCCATCTATTCCGAAACGGAAGGTCTCTATCAGAGGACTTTGCGCCGTTTGTTGAAGAGCATTGTGGATGGATATTCGGATGAACTGACAAGCCCCATCCCTGAGGAGATCGTGGAGCGGCAGGACCTCATCGATTTTTCAGAGGCCTTCAGGAGGGTCCATTTCCCACCGGATGGAGAATCGATCGAAAAGCTCAATCTCCAACGTTCTGACGGGCACCGGAGGATCATCTTCGATGAGTTTTTTTTCTTGGAACTGGGGCTCGCATTGAAGAAGAGAGGGGTGGCCCTTGAAACAGGCATCTCTTTTAGAACCCAAGGCACCCTTTCACAAAGATTACTGAATCAACTTTCTTTTCAATTAACACTTGCCCAGGAGAGGGCCCTGGCGGAGATCGTGGAGGATATGGAAAAACCTCATCCCATGAACCGCCTGATCCAGGGAGATGTGGGAAGCGGAAAGACGATTGTGGCTCTCCTGGCCAGCCTGAGAGTGGTGGAATGCGGCTATCAGGCCGCCATCATGGCGCCTACCGAAGTGCTGGCCGAGCAGCATTATCTCACGATCCATCGCTGGGTGGAACCCCTTGGAGTTGGGGTGGCCCTGCTTACGAGCAACATCAAGGGCTCGGAGAGGGAGGAGATTTATGACCGCATCCGGAGGGGAGAGGTGCAGATCGTGATCGGAACCCACGCGGTAATTCAGGAACAGGTCGAATTTCATCGCCTGGGGCTTGCCATCATCGATGAACAGCATAAGTTCGGTGTGGTTCAGAGGGGATTATTGAAAAAGAAGGGGGGAAACCCCGATGTTCTGGTGATGACCGCTACCCCCATTCCCAGAACTCTGGCCATGACCATTTATGGAGATCTGGACATCTCACTGATCGACGAAATGCCTCCCGGAAGGATGCCTGTAGAAACGAGGGTCTTCCCCGAATCTGCGAGGAACAGGGTCTACCGGATCGTTGAAGAGGAGGTGAAGAAAGGCCGCCAGGTTTTCATCGTCTATCCATTGGTGGAGGAATCTGAAAAGCTGGACCTCATGGATGCGACCCAGATGGCGGAACACTTGCAAAAAGATGTCTTCCCGGGATTTCGGATCGGGCTTCTGCACGGCCGGATGAAGAGCGATGAAAAAGAGGCGATCATGGGGGAGTTTAAAGAGAAAGCAATCCATATCCTGGTGGCCACGACGGTCATTGAAGTCGGAATCGATATTCCCAATGCCTCGGTTATGGTCGTGGAACATGCAGAACGATTCGGACTCTCTCAACTCCATCAATTGAGGGGAAGGATCGGCCGGGGCCAATATCCTTCAAAATGTGTCCTTCTGGCCCAGTACCGTTCCTCCGAAGAGGCGAAGGTCCGGCTTCGGGCAATGGAGCAGACAAACGATGGATTTAAAATTGCCGAGCAGGATTTGGAATTAAGAGGTCCTGGAGAGTTTTTTGGGATTCGTCAATCCGGACTGCCGGATTTCAGGGTGGCCCATCTCATTCGGGACACTTCGATTCTCATCGAAGCGAGAAAGGAAGCATTTCGATTGGTCCAGGGGGATCCGGATATGGAGAAGCCTTCGCATTCCGCGTTGAAGGATGTGTTGAAGAAGCGCTGGAAGGGGAGGTTGGAGTTGGCCACGATTGGATGACCCTGATCCTGAAATAAATTCAGGATGACATTATTCGGTTCAGGGCTAACCCTGAACCATGTGAGGTTCAGGGTTAACAGAATTGAAAAGGGTAATGAAGTGTGTTAACTGAATGACCATTGAGAAAATAAAGGTTGAGGATGAGGTCAACGCAAAAAAAACAAGGTTAAGGTTGAGGCTGAGGTTAAGAAAACCTTAACCTTTTATTAAAGGAGCGAGACATGGTGTTTCACCCGGAGGGTTCTGGTTTTCATCGGATGATGAGGTTGCCTCCCTATATCTTCGGCATCGTCAACCAATTGAAGATGGAGGCGCGGAGAAAAGGCGAGGACATCATAGATTTGGGGATGGGTAACCCGGATCTGGCCACTCCCAAACACATTGTCAATAAACTGATCGAAGCTGTGAAGAACCCGAAGAATCACCGGTATTCAGCCTCGAAGGGAATTCATAAACTTCGATTAGCCATCACCAACTGGTACCGGAACCGCTTTGATGTGGACCTCGATCCGGAATCCGAGGCCGTGGTCACGATCGGCGCAAAAGAGGGGATCGGCCATCTGGTTCTGGCGACCCTGGGTCCGGGTGATGTGGTCCTAGTTCCTGATCCGACCTATCCCATCCATGCCTATTCGGTGGTGATCGCAGGAGGTGACCTGCGATCGGTTCCTCTGACGGGCGAGGGCGACTTCTTTGAAAGGCTGTTGACGGCCACGAAACAGACATGGCCTCATCCGAAGATGTTGATCGTCAGTTTTCCCCACAATCCGACGACGAAGGTGGTCGATCTCGATTTCTTCGAGAGACTGGTGGAGTTCGCTAAAGATCATCGGCTGATGGTCGTCCATGATCTGGCGTATGCGGATATTGTCTTTGATGGATACCGGGCGCCGAGCCTTCTACAGGTCAACGGGGCAAAGGAGATCGGAGTGGAAATGTTCTCCCTCTCCAAAAGTTACAATATGGCAGGCTGGCGGGTCGGCTTTGCCGCAGGAAACCCGGAGATGTTGACCGCATTGGCCAGGTTGAAGAGTTACTTTGACTATGGGGTCTTTCAACCCATTCAGATTGCGGCCATCATTGCGCTCAATGAGGATCAGGCCTGCGTGAGAGAGATATCGGATATTTATAAGAGGAGAAGGGATACCCTCATCCATGGTCTGAAAAGGGTAGGCTGGGAGATCGAAAAACCGAAGGGAACGATGTTCGTCTGGGCTGAGATCCCGAAGGATTTTCAGAAGATGGGATCCCTCGATTTTACAAAATTTCTCTTAAGAGAGGGTAAGGTGGCTGTCTCTCCGGGGATCGGTTTCGGAGAGTGCGGGGAGGGATATGTAAGATTTGCCCTGGTGGAGAATGAGCCCAGAATCAAGCAGGCGGTCAAAGGAATTCAGAAAGCGCTGAAATAAGGCTGATGAAGATAAATTCCAAATTCCAAACATCAATAACCAAATAAGTTCCAATCACCAATATTCAAAGGGTTTATCTTTTAGTGATTGGAGTTTGGTTATTATCTGGTTATTGGAATTTGGTTATTGGTTATTTGGGGCTGATATATTTAGAATGAATTGATCAGATTAAAAGGGAAGGGTGACATGAAAGAGATCAAGGTCGGGCTGATTGGGTTTGGGACGGTGGGGACCGGTGTGGTGAAGATCCTTCAGAAAAATTCAAAACTCATCGAAAGTAGAATGGGGGCAAAGGTGATCCTGAAACGGATCGCCGATGTGGACCTGAAAACGGATCGCAGGGTGAGATTGAGGCCCGGAGTCCTCACACGGAAGGCCGAAGAGGTGATCAAGGATCCGGAAATTAATATCGTCATGGAGCTGATCGGCGGCATCGAGCCGGCTAAAACCTTTATTCTTCAGGCAATCCGCAATCGAAAACATATCGTCACAGCCAACAAGGCTCTTCTTGCCCTTCACGGCGATGAGATCTTCAGGGCTGCCCATCAATGTGGGGTGGATGTTAACTTTGAGGGTTCGGTCGGAGGAGGCATTCCCCTCATCCGTTCGATCAAGGAGGGATTGGTCGCGAATCGTATCCAATCAATCTTCGGGATTCTCAACGGGACATCGAACTATGTCCTTTCAAAGATGACAGACGAAGGAAAAGGGTTTAAAGAAATCCTTAAAGAAGCTCAGCAGAAAGGATATGCCGAAGCAGACCCAACTTATGATATCGAGGGCATTGATGCAGCCCACAAGCTCACCATCCTTATCCGGCTGGCTTTCGGGGCGGCCATCCAGTTTAAAGATGTCTTTATTGGAGGAATCTCCGAAATCACGCCCGTCGACATTCAATTCGGTCGGGAATTCGGATACCGGATTAAACTCCTGGCCATTGCGAAAGTGGATGGTGGAAAAATAGAGGCTCGTGTTCACCCCACGATGATACCTGAGAAACATCTTCTCTCAACGGTTGGAGGGGTTTTTAATGCCATCTACATTAAGGGTGATGCCGTGGGGCCAACCCTCTTCTATGGGCAGGGAGCAGGACAGATGCCCACGGGGAGCGCCGTTGTGGGCGATCTGGTAGAACTGGGCAGGAATCATCTCATACGCGCCAGCGGCCGCCGTGTCCCTCTTCTGTCTTACCAACCCTCTTCCATAGCAAAGGTTCCATTGAAGAAGATGGATGATGTGGTGATGCCCTTCTATATGCGGTTTTCCGCACTGGACCGTCCTGGAGTCCTCTCGAAGATTTCGGGGATTTTAGGAAAAAATGACATCAGCATTGCCGCCGTCATCCAGAAGGGAAGGCAGATCAGAGGCGCTGTGCCTCTGGTCATGATGACTCATGAAGCGAAGGAGAAGAACGTCCATCAGGCATTGAAAGAGATTGATCGTTTGGGCGTGATCCTTGGAAAAACGATGGTCATCCGCATGGAGAATGAACTGGAGTAAAAATAAATAAGTTCGGAGTAATTAGTTCGCCTGCCTGCCGGCAGGCAGGTAGTTCGGAGCGTTAAAATAATTTAGTTTTTTCTCCGAACTCTGCACTCCGAACTCCTTACTTTAGGTGAAAATATGTGGCGTGGAGTGATCAGGGAGTATTGGGATTTTTTGCCGGTGATGAAGGAAGAGAATGTTATTACCCTCTCGGAGGGAAATACGCCTCTCATTCCATCTTCCCGGATCAGCAAAGAGGTCCTCTCTGGAGTCAGACTCTTTTTCAAGTATGAAGGCCTCAACCCGACCGGCTCGTTCAAAGACCGGGGGATGACTGTTGCGGTCTCCATGGCAAAGGAGAATGGTTCAAAGGCGGTGATCTGTGCCTCCACAGGGAATACCTCTGCCTCGGCGGCTGCCTATGCGTCAAGGGCGGGGATGAAAGCCTATGTGCTCATTCCTGAAGGGAAGATCGCTCTGGGAAAGTTGTCTCAGGCCATGGCCCATGGCGCCAAGGTGATTCAGATCGAAGGGAATTTCGATGAGGCCCTTCACATTGTGAGGGAGATCTCCGAGACCGAACCCATCACCCTGGTCAACTCTCTTAACCCTTACAGGATCGAAGGGCAGAAGACAGCTGCCTTTGAGGTGATCGATCATCTGGGATCTGCGCCAGCCTATCACTGCCTTCCTGTCGGCAATGCGGGGAATATCACTGCCTACTGGAAAGGGTATAAAGAATATTGGGAGAAGGGCAGGGCTGACACTCTTCCGAAGATGTTAGGATTTCAGGCAGAGGGAGCAGCGCCCATTGTGAGAGGGAGGATGGTGGAGAAACCGGAGACAATTGCCACTGCTATCCGGATCGGCAATCCGGCAAGCTGGAGACAGGCAGAGGCAGCCCGTGATGAATCAGGTGGTTTGATAGATATGGTCAGCGATGATGAGATTCTTCAGGCCTATCAGATGTTGGCCAGTTTGGAGGGGATCTTTTGCGAACCTGCCTCAGCGGCCTCTCTGGCTGGGGTGATGAAACTGGATCGAAAGGGGTTTTTCAAGAAGGATGATGTCGTCGTTTTAACGATCACCGGTCATGGCTTGAAGGACCCGGACATTGCCATTCGAGTCTCTCAAAAACCCGCCTCGCTGCCTCCGAAGAAAGAGAAGGTGCTGGAATATCTCAACCTCTGAATAAAGCCCTTATCAACACCGCTAAATCCAATGGCTATGATTGTAATCCCCCTTAAAATTGGCACATCTTTTGCTTTCATTTTTCGGTTTTCGTTTGACATTTGTAAGTTTATGGTATATTTAGATTTTAGGAATTGTAAGAAATGGCCGAAGGAATGAAATATGTGGTGATTGTCGGAGATGGGATGGCCGATTATCCGGTTGAAAGCATCAACGGGAAGACTCCGTTGATGGTGGCAAGAACACCTCACATGGACTGGCTGGCAAAGCATGGCAGCCTCGGTCTGGTCAGGACAGTCCCTGAGGGTTTCAATCCTGGAAGCGAAATTGCCAACCTTTCTATTTTCGGCTATGATCCCCTTCAATACTATACGGGGAGAGGTCCACTGGAAGCCGCCAGCCTCGGCGTCGAGCTGAAAAAGGATGACCTTGCCTTCCGATGCAACCTGGTTACCCTTCATTCGCAGGGCCCAAAGGTCGTTATGGAGGATTTCGCTGCCGGGCACATCTCAGACAGAGAGGCCAATGAGATCATCGTTGATCTGGATCAAACGATCGGGACGGAGGAGATCCGATTTTATTCCGGAGTGAGTTACCGCCATCTGATGGTGATGAAAAACGGAGCCTCAACCTGTTCCAGTCTGGAAAGGCTTGGACTCACTCCACCCCATGATATCATCGGCCAGGAGATCGCTTCCTTTCTCCCTGAAAATGAAGGCTCCGGAAGACGGATTCTCACATTGATGACGGAGTCTCAACGTTTTCTCAAGGAACATCCGGTTAACCTTGACAGGAAGGCCAGGGGACTCCGACCCGCCAACTCTGTCTGGCTCTGGGGGCAGGGCCGGTCTCCGCAGATGGTGACACTGAGGGAACGGTTTGGAATCGATGGCTATGTGATTTCAGCCGTCCATCTGATCAAAGGGATCGGACTCCTTGCCGGATTGGAAGTTCTTCAGGTTCCAGGCATCACCGGATACTTTGACACCAACTATGAAGGAAAAGGGGAGTATGCCCTGAGAGGGCTGGAGAAGAAAGATTTTGTCTATGTTCATGTGGAGGCTCCTGATGAAGCCGGCCACATGGGAGACCTCCGTCTGAAGGTCGAAGCCATTGAGGCTTTCGACGAGAAGGTGGTGGGAACCATCCTGAAAGGGATCAAGGATTTTGAGAAGGTTAAGGTGATGGTTCTTCCGGATCATCCCACTCCACTGGCCGTCAGGACCCATACGGCGGATCCCGTTCCCTTTGTGATCTATTCGAGTGAAGAAAAGAGAAAGGGTGGGTCCATCGAAACTTTCGATGAGGTTTCAGCAAAGAGGAGCGGAACCTTTATTGAAAAAGGGCATGAGCTCATCGAAAGATTTTTAGGCCATTGAAGTAACGCTAAAGGAGGAGAGAGAAGCACATTGGCCAATACGAGGACAAAATATATCTTTATGACAGGAGGCGTGGTTTCTTCCCTGGGGAAAGGGCTGGCGTCCTCCTCCATCGGTGCCCTCCTTGAGCTGAGAGGATTAAAAGTCTCCTTTCTCAAATTCGATCCCTATATTAATGTCGATCCTGGGACGATGAATCCGTTTCAGCATGGAGAGGTCTATGTGACGGATGACGGAGCAGAGGCTGACCTCGATCTGGGACACTACGAACGCTACACGAGCGTCAAAACTTCAAAAAAGAACAACTACACCACCGGACAGATTTACGATTCAGTCATCTCCAAAGAGAGAAGAGGAGACTACCTGGGCGGCACGGTTCAAGTGATTCCCCATATCACGGATGAGATCAAGTCGAAGGTCTTCGACCTCGCCCAGGACGGGGATATCGTGATCGTAGAGGTGGGAGGAACGGTGGGAGATATCGAAAGCCTTCCTTTTCTGGAGGCGATCCGTCAGATTCGGGGGGATGTGGGCAGGGAGAATACGCTCTATATCCATCTTACCCTTGTGCCATACATCGAGACTGCCGGTGAACTGAAGACCAAACCGACCCAGCACAGCGTGAAGGAGCTTCGAGAGATCGGCATCCAGCCCGATATCCTCCTCTGCCGGACCGACCGTCTTCTTTCTCCAGACATCAAAGCCAAGATCGCCCTCTTCTGCAATGTGGACAAGAATGCAGTCATCACGGCAAAGAATGTGGATACTGTCTATGAGGTCCCCATCGTCTTCCACCAGGAAGGCCTGGATGAGAAGATCGCCGAAAAACTGAACATGTGGATGGCCCGACCCAATCTCACAGGCTGGGAGCGGATCGTCAAAAAGATCAAGTCCCCCCGATTTCAAACGACCATTGCCGTCGTGGGGAAGTATGTCAGTTTAGTCGAGTCGTATAAGAGCCTGACCGAAGCGTTGATTCATGGCGGCATTGCCAACGATGCGAGAGTGAACCTGAGATATGTGGATTCGGAAAGGATCGAAAAGGAGGGGCCGGACCATCTGCTTCAGGAGGTTGACGGAATCCTTGTGCCAGGAGGATTCGGAACAAGAGGAATCAAGGGGAAGATCAGGGCGATTCAGTTCGCCAGAGAGAAAAAAGTCCCTTTTTTCGGAATCTGTCTGGGGATGCAGTGTGCGGTCATCGAAGTGGCGAAACACTGTGCGGGTTTGAAAGGGGCAGACAGTACGGAGTTCAATCCTCATACTTCCCATCCGGTCATCTATCTCCTCGAAGAGTGGCTGGACAGGGAGCAAACCGTGCAACAGAGGAATTCAGATACCCCCAAAGGCGGGACAATGAGACTGGGTTCCTATCCCTGCAGGCTTGAAGAGAAAAGCCTGGCCTTTGATGCCTATGGCAAGAAATTAATTTATGAAAGACACCGTCATCGCTACGAGTTTAATAATGACTATCTTAAAGCTTTAAGTAAGGCGGGGCTGGTCTTCAGCGGGACCTCTCCTGACAAGGAATTGGTGGAAATCATGGAATTGAAAGGCCACCCCTGGTTCTTGGGCTGTCAGTTTCACCCGGAGTTCAAATCGAAGCCAACGGATCCCCACCCGCTCTTCAGGGATTTCGTCAAAGCCTCTCTCAAACGGGGCACGAAGCCGAAGGTCAAGAAGGTTGAGGCCAATAAAGCTATCTCGCGAAGGGCATAGGGACGACAGACGACAGAAGAGAGGAGATTACAAGAGGTGGATATAAATGTGATTGAAGAAGCAAAACGGGTGTTGAGGATTGAGGCGCAATCGATTCTCGATCTGGCGGAGAGGATCGATGATCAGTTTTCAAGGGCCGTGGAAATACTCCATCGTTGCAAGGGAAGGGTTGTCCTCATGGGGATGGGGAAATCCGGACTGGTGGGAAGAAAGATCGCCTCCACCTTTGCGAGCACGGGGACTCCTGCATTCTTCATCCATCCCGCAGAAGGTTTGAATGGAGATTTCGGGATGCTGGCCAAAGAGGATGTGGTCATCGGCATCTCCAACAGCGGAGAGACAAGGGAACTATTGGAAGTCCTCCCTCTCATCAAACGGTACGGGAACCCATTGATCACCCTCACCGGCAACCAGAGATCCACCCTGGCCAGAGCCGGTGATATCTCCCTTGACATCCAGGTCAAAGAAGAGGCCTGTCCACTGGGTCTGGCGCCAACCGCAAGCACCACGGTAACCCTTGCCATAGGGGATGCCCTGGCTGTGGCGCTGATGGTGAAGAGGGGATTCAAGAAGGAAGACTTTGCCCTTCTCCATCCGGGAGGAGCCCTGGGGAAGAGACTTCTCCTGCGGGTGGAGGAGTTGATGCATTCCGGAGAGGCCTTTCCAAGAGTATATGAGAAGACCTTGATGAAGGAGGTTATTTTTGAGATCACCTCGAAACGGCTGGGTGTGACCGGTGTCTGCAATGAAGAGGGACACCTGGTCGGCGTGGTCACGGATGGAGATCTGAGACGGGCTCTGGAGAAGTATGCAGACCTCCTCCAGCGAACCGCCTCAGAGGTGATGACCAGAAACCCGAAGTGGATTGAGAAGGATGGACTCGCCGCAAAGGCGGTGCAGATGATGGAGGAGTATTCGATCACCTCTCTTTTCGTGTTTAACAAGGCTGGAGATAGAGCGCCGGTTGGAGTCATCCACCTCCATGACCTTTTGAAGGCGGGAGTGGTTTAAGCTTCACGGAATAATGGAATATTGGAAGAATGGAATGATGGGTTGAACCTTATTTATGGCGAAATAGAATTAAGACCCAATATTCCAATATTCCAGCATTCCACTATTCCGGTACCCCGGTTTTGTTATGAAAAGACTTAAGATTGCCATCATGCTTTCGATTCTGTTGATCGGGGGGGTCGTCCTGGTCAGCCTCTGGGTGAACCTCCAGGAGAGAAAAAAGGCTCTGGAGGAAGCAGAGAAGGTTCCCAATATCTCGACGGAGGGTGCGGATCAACGGCTGGAGAAGATCCATTTTGTAGAAGAGAAACACGGGAAAAAGACATGGGAATTAGAGGCCAAAGCGATCTACCAGTATCAGGGGCAGAACATCCTCCTGTTAGAGGATGTGAAGGTAATCTATTATGCGAAGGATGGACGATCCTTCACCCTTTCCGGAGATAAGGGGAAAGTCCATCAGGACTCAAAAGATATGGAACTGGTTGGCAATGTGATTCTCACATCAACCGATGGATACCGGTTGAAGACGCAATCGATGACCTATCAACATTTGAGCAAACAGGCGAGGACTCCTGATCCGGTCGAATTCGAAGGAGAACAGATTCGTCTGACCGGAAAAGGGATGCTGGTCGATATGGAAGCCAAGACCTTTAAAGTCCTCAGCCAGGCGAAGACCCAGTGGAAAGGGGGGAAGAAGGGATGAAACCAGTCAAGGGGATCGGACTTCTTATAATCCTTTTCTTTCTCAGTCTCTTTTTCGCATCTGGAGAAGCGCAGGAGAAGAAGACGAAGACCGGCTCTGCAAAGGGGTTCGGGTTTACGAGTTCGCGCTCTCCTGTTGAGATCACCTCTGACACCGTCGAAGGAGACCAGAAACAGAACCAGGTCACCTTTAAGGGAAATGTCGTAGCCAAACAGGAGGATGCTACCCTTTATGCCAACACGGTGGTCGTCCACTACGATACGGAAATGAAGAAGATGAAAGAGATCGTCGCCACAGGAAATGTGAGGATTGTGCAGCTGGATCGCAGGGCGACCTGCCAGAAGGCCACCTTCTATCAAAATGAGAATAAGATCGTCCTCGACGGAGAGGCTGTGATTCGCGAAGGAGATAATGTCGTCCGGGGAGAGCGGGTTGTCTACCTGGTGGACGAAGAGCGAAGCTATGTGGAGGGAGGAAAGGGAGGCCGGGTCGTCACGACCATCACCCCATCCTCGAAAGAAGAAAAGAAAAAATAGTTAAGAGTTATGAGTTAAGAATTAAGAGTTAGGAAAAGAAAATTTGGAACTGGTAAAAAACCAAAACAGATAACTCATAACTCATAATTCATAATTCTAAATTTATCACTGATAAGAGATAGGATGTCCCATCTCAGGTGTGACCAATTAACGAAGTCATTTCATCGCCGGAAGGTGGTGGATCAGGTCAGTGTTGAGATCGATGGAGGGGAAGTGGTGGGGCTGTTGGGGCCCAATGGTGCAGGAAAGACCACCATCTTCTATATGATCGTCGGACTGCTTCATCCCAACGGAGGAAATATCTATCTCAATGGAGAGGAGGTCACCTCCCTTCCGATGTATTTGCGTGCGAGAAAGGGAATCGGTTACCTTCCACAGGAACCATCCGTTTTCAGAAAGCTGACCGTAGAAGGAAATCTGATGGCGATCCTGGAGACCCTGCCTCTCTCAAGAGAGGAGAAGATGGACCGGTTGGAGGATCTCTTGAATGAATTGGGGCTCTCGCCCCTCCGGAGGCAGAAAGCCTACAGCCTCTCAGGAGGGGAACGGAGGAGAGTGGAAATTACACGGGCTCTGGTTCTCTCCCCCTCTTTCATCCTGCTGGA
This sequence comes from Thermodesulfobacteriota bacterium, assembly GCA_030017685.1. Lineage (GTDB taxonomy): Bacteria > Desulfobacterota > BSN033 > BSN033 > UBA1163 > RBG-16-49-23. The sequence goes on from JASEHH010000002.1 coordinate 27,604, forward strand.
TGAACCCTTTGCAGGGATCGATCCCATTGCTGTCCTGGATATTCAAGCCATTGTCCGTCAATTGAAATCGAAGGGCATTGGAATTATAATTACGGATCATAACGTTCGAGAAACACTGGGAGTCTGTGATCGGGCCTATATCCTGAATGAAGGCAATCTGTTAGAATCAGGAACTCCGGAGGAGATTGCACGTAGCCCGAAAGCAAAAAAGATCTATCTGGGAGATGGATTTCGGTTGGACGAAGGACAACGGATAAAAAAAGAGGAGAGAAAAGGAGCCGGGAAGGAAGGCCCCGGTCCTTTATTCGAGTGAGATGGCCTTAGAGCTCAAACTAGCACCTAAACTTGTTCAGCAACTGGTGATCACGCCTCAGCTCCAGCAGGCGATTCGACTTCTTCAGTTGACGCGACTGGAACTGGTGGACATGATCAGCCAGGAGATGAAAGAGAATCCGCTCCTCGAGGAGCTTGAGGAGGGAAAAGAATCCTTTGATGAAGAGGAACAGGCCCCCGCGGAGAAGGCCGAAGCGCCGGTTCCTATTGTGGAGCATACCGCTGAAGTGAAAGGAGAAGGGGAGGGAAGCGATGAGTTCGACTGGGAAAATTATCTTGAGAATTATAACCTTGCCTCCTTTTCCAAACAGAGAGAACAGGATGGTGAAGAAAGGCCCTCTTTTGAAAATTTCATGGCCAAGGCCACCACACTTTTCGACCATCTCTACTGGCAGCTCCATCTCTCCGATTTAAACGAAGAAGAACAACGGGCAGGAACATGGATCATCGGAAATCTGGATGAGGATGGATATTTAAAGATTTCCCTGGAGGAGTTCAGCGCCGAGGCCGGACTTTCCCTCGAGAGGGTGGAGGGGGTTCTTCGAAAGATACAGGAGTTCGATCCGATCGGAGTCGCCGCAAGAGATTTGAAGGAATGCCTTCTCATCCAGTTGAATCAGTTATTCCCCAGGGATCCCATTGCAGAAAAGATCGTTCAGGAACATCTCTCCCTGTTGAAAAACCGGAACTATCCGGCGATCGCCAAACGATTAGGCGTCTCTGCCGAAAGGGTGAATCGAGCCGCGTCTCTCATCTCGAGATTGGAACCCAAACCCGGCAGGGCCTATGGAGGCGAAGTCGCCCAGGAGATCATTCCCGATGTCTATGTTTATAAGGTGGAAGGGGAATATATCGTCTCCCTCAATGATGAAGGGGTTCCCAGATTAAAAGTGAATTCATATTACCGCCGTATCCTCGCCGAAGGCCATCACGCCCAACAGGATGACCGGAAATATATTCAGGAGAAGTTGCGTTCCGCACTCTGGTTGATCCGGAGCATTGATCAACGCCAGAGGACGATCTACAAGGTGGCCAAAAGCATCGTCAAGTTTCAAAAGGACTTTCTGGATCGGGGAATTCAGTATCTCAAGCCCCTCGTCCTCAGGGATGTGGCGGAAGATATTCAGATGCATGAGTCCACGGTCAGCCGGGTGACCAACAACAAATATATGCATACCCCTCAAGGAATTTATGAGTTAAAATTCTTCTTCAACGCCGGTATTCCCTCCGTACAAGGGGAGGCGATGGCCTCCGAAAGCGTCAAGAGTTTGCTGAAGGAGATCATCGGCCGGGAGAACCCGAGGAAACCTTACAGCGATGAGAAACTGGTTCAGATGCTGAAGGAGAGAAACATTCATATTGCCCGGAGGACGATTTCGAAATACCGTGAAATGATGAAGATCCTGTCCTCGAGCGAACGGAGGAAAGTCGTTTAGGAAACGATGAACGATAAACAATGAACAATGAATCCAGAATAATAACTCCCCCCAACCCCCTCTTAAGTTAAGAGGGGGCGAGGGGGAGTTATGAAGTTGAAAGATGCAAGATGCAGGAAGAACGATAAAGGAGGCTATTGATGCAGATTTCCGTGACATTCCGACATATGGAAGCTGACGAAGGGGTGAAGGAATATGTAAAGGAAAAAGTCCAGAGGTTGAAGAAATTCATGGAGAATCCAAGAGAGGCTCATGTCGTTCTCTCGGTTGAAAAATTCCGTCATTCCGCGGAACTCACCATCGTCAGAGATGGCCTGACCGTCAATAGTGAGGGAAGAGACAGGGATCTCTATGCGGCCATCGATCAGATGGTGGATAAGATGGACCGTCAGATCCGTGAGCGGCGGGAAAAGGTGAAGCGGAAAAGAGGGAATCCCCTTCCCCAGGAGACTGAACCCGGCGGCCAAGAAATATCGACCAGAAAGAGTGGGAGGACGGGGATTTCTTCCCTTATCCGGAGAAGGCATATCCCTGCGAAACCCATGTCTCTCGAAGAGGCGATGGCGCAGTTGAAACTTTCAGGGGAGGCCTATCTTTTCTTTATCAATTCTCACTCCGGGGAGATGAATGCCCTCCATCGGAAAAATGGCGATTATGAATGGATGGAGCCTTATCCCGAATAGGGGAGGGGGAGAGAGGAAGGCATGAAACTTCTGAACTTTTTAAAAGAGGAGTGGGTCATTCCGGAACTCAGCGGAACGGATAAACCCTCCATTCTGAAAGAACTATCCGAAGTCCTGATGAAACCCTGCGGGGCGACTTCTTCCGAAGAACTCATCCAGGTTCTTCTTGAGAGGGAGAAGCTGGGGTCCACGGGAATAGGGGAAGGAGTGGCGATCCCTCATGGCCGTTTGAAGAGGTTGAAGCATTTCTTCATCTCCTTTGGTCGTTCGACACGCGGGATGGACTTCGATTCGATCGACCATAAACCCTGCCAGCTCTTCTTTATGGTGATAGCTCCGGAGAATTCGGCGGTGGAGAATCTCAACCTTCTGGGTCGGATTGCCAGATTACTGAAAGACCCTTCCTTCAAGAAGAAGCTGATGGGGGCCAAAACTCAGAAAGAGATCTTTCAGGTTATCTCCGATGAAGATGAGAGGTATTAGTTGGATCCATTTCAAATGGTAAAATCCAAATGGAAAAATTTTAGTTCGTTAGATATGAAACACCAAATCCCAAGCACCAATAACCAAATAATAACCAAACGCTCAATGACCAAAATTCCAGATCAATCAAAATCTTGGGTGTTTGGGTCATTGGACCTTGGTGATTGAATATTATTTGGAGCTTGCCTGCCTGCGGTAGGCAGGGAATTTGGTGATTGGGATTTAAGATTCAAGGGCAGGGGAAGGCACGGTAAACGTTGATCTTTTAAATTTGGCATTGGGATAGGGCATGAGCAGTCTTTTGGTTCAGGAGCTGGAACAGGATAAAAAGTCCCATCTCGGCCTGACCTTGTTGGCGGGACGAAAGGGATTGAAGAAGAGGATCACCCATTTCCAGGTTCAAAAGATGGGATTGGCCATGACCGGTTTCACCCAATTCATCAACCCAGAACGGCTTCAGGTCATCGGAAATACCGAAGCGGCTTACCTCCGAACCCTTGTCCCCGAGATCCATGAGAAGGTCATCCGGCAGATATGCAACTCGGATCTTTCGTGCCTGGTGGTCACACGCAATCTTGAGGTCCCTGAGATTCTCCTCCGGAGCGCAGATGAAAAAGGGATCCCGCTCTTCCGGACCAGCCTCAGCTCTACCGATTTCATCGACCGGGTTACGAAGTATTTAGAGGAGAAACTGGCTTTGACACAGAGCCTCCATGGCGTGCTCATGGATGTTTTCGGGGTCGGTGTGCTCATCCTCGGAAAGAGCGGCATCGGAAAGAGTGAGTGCGCCCTCGATCTCATTCTCCGGGGCCACCGGCTGGTGGCGGATGATATGGTCTCTATTCAAAAGCGCTCCCCCGGTGTTCTGGTAGGAAGCGGCTTTGAGGTGATTCAGCACCATATGGAAGTACGGGGACTCGGGATTATCAATATCCGGAGCCTTTTCGGCCTGGAGTCGATCCGGGAACAGAAGAAGGTCGAGTTAGTCCTGGAACTGGTCGAATGGGACACTCAACAGGAATATGATCGTCTCGGATTTGAGGAGGAGAAGTATGCGGTTCTGGGAGTTGAACTTCCGATGTTGAGAATTCCTGTCACACCCGCCCGGAATTTAACGACCATCATCGAAGTGGCCGCCCGCAATCACCTCCTCAAAGTGATGGGGTACGATTCAGCGCTGGAATTTGAGAAAAAGCTCCTTCGCAGGATGGAGGAGAAGGGGGAAAATAAACCTGAAGTCGAGGGCGAGGTGGAGTGAAGAGCCTCCGGGTCATTCTCATCAGCGGCCTTTCCGGATCAGGGAAAACGACGGCCATTAAGGCATTAGAAGATATCGGTTTCTACTGCGTTGACAACCTTCCCATCCTTCTTTTACCCAAGTTCCTCGAACTCTGCGGACAGTCCGGCGGCAAGATTTCAAAAATAGCTGTGGTAGAGGATATCCGGGATGCGGTTTCCCATCCGTTCCCTGAGCGGGAGGAGACGGATTTCTTTGAGGATTCGAGGAAGATTATTGAAGACCTCCGGAAGGAGGGCTACCCCATCGAGATCCTCTTCTTAGACTCCTCCGATCCCATCCTGATGAGGCGTTTCAGTGAAACACGGCGTCAGCATCCCCTGGCTTTGGGAGGCTCGATCCTGGAAGGGATTCGCCTCGAAAAGGAGCGGCTCGAAGGGGTACGGGATATGGCCAATCAGGTGATCGATACCTCCCTGTTCAATGTCCATGAACTGAAAGAGAAGATCCAGCAGTATGTCCAGGAGGGATCGCAGGGAGTCCATCTGACCGTGACCCTCCTCTCTTTCGGATACAGTTTCGGAGTTCCCTACGAGGCAGATCTGCTGTTCGATGTCCGTTTTTTACCCAACCCTTATTTTGTGGATGAGCTGAAACGATTAAGGGGGGATGATCCCAAAGTGGAAGAGTATATTTTACAGTGGGAGGAGACAAGGGAATTTCTGACCCGGACCCGGGAGTTCGTTCGGTTTCTTTTTCCTTTCTATCTCCGGGAGAGAAGAACCCATTTGACCATTGCAGTGGGATGCACAGGCGGAAGGCATCGGTCTATTGTCATGGTCAACCGGTTGGCTGAGATGCTGAGGGATGAGATGGCGCAGAAAGGCATGCTTTTATCCGTGCGGCACCGCGACGCAGAGAGAGGGTGAATGAAATGGTGGGAGTCATCGTGGTTACACATTGTCGTTTGGGAGAAGAACTGATTGCTGCCGCCCGACTGGTGGTGGGAGAGGAATTAAGACAGTTTCAATCCGTATCGATCGATCCCCGGGAAGGATCAGAGGAGATCCGGGAGAAGATCATCGCCGCCATACGGAAGGTGGAGGGAGGGCAGGGGATATTGATCCTGACAGATATGTATGGAGGAACACCGTCCAACATCAGCCTCTCTTTTTTGGAGGAGAAGAAGATTGAGGTGATCACAGGGGTCAATCTTCCCATGTTGTTGAAACTGGCCACCTACCAGGACAATATGGACCTCGAATCGCTGGCCGCTTACATCACCGATTATGGTCAGAGAAACATCAATCTGGCCAGCGAGGTGCTTAAAAAACGGGTGGAAAAAGGAGTGAAGTAGGGACAAGCGGCAACGTGCCCGTATAAGCGGCACACGCCACACGCCTGTACCGCGCAAATGGGATATGGAGGTTCAGACATTCACCATTAAGAATAAGTTGGGGCTTCATGCGAGGGCAGCGGCCCTCCTGGTAAAAACGGCCAATCGGTTCGTTTCGAATGTGAGCCTTGAAAAGGATGGGCTGGAGGTGAATGGAAAGTCCATCATGGGGATCCTGATGTTAGCCGCTACAAAAGGGACCAGGATCACGCTGAAGGCGGAGGGAAAAGATGCGGAAGAAGCGATCGAGACTCTGGGCAAACTGATTGAAAATAAGTTCGGCGAGGAATAAGGATGGCGATTCAGCAGCAAATTAACAAGAGCATCCATGGCATAGGAGCTTCTCCGGGAATCATCACCGGAAGAGCCTTTCTATTAGAACGATTCAAGGTCCGTCTTCCCCAGAAGAGGATCAATTCGTCCCAGGTGGATGAAGAGGTGGAGCGGTTTCATCGCGCCCTTGACGAATCCCGAAATCAATTGAGAGAGATCAAAGAAAAGATACTGGATCCGGAGGTGAGGCAACACACGTTCATCCTTGATGTCCACCTGATGATTCTGGATGATGAGATGCTGATCCAGAACACCGAGGAGCATGTCCGGAAGAGAAAGGTGAATGCGGAATGGGCCTTAGATCTGACCCTCGAAAAGCTGGACTCCGCTTTTAAAGCGATTGAGGACGAATATCTGAGAGAACGCCGGAGTGATCTCCACTATGTCTCATCGAGAGTCTTTCGTAACCTCATGGGGAGGAAGCACGATGACATCACCAAGATCAAAGGTAAGGTGATCGTGGTGGCTCATGACCTCTCCCCTGCAGATACCCTACAGATGAACTTAAACCATATAGCCGGTTTCATAACCGATATTGGCGGAAAAGTTTCCCACACGGCCATCCTTGCCCGTTCCCTGGGCATTCCCGCTGTGGTGGGGTTAGAGGTGGCCACCTCCCTCATCAATGGGGGGGATCCCCTGATCATCGACGGGGAGTCCGGAGAGGTGGTCATCAATCCGACCGAGGAGATCTCCGAATCCTTTATGGAGAGGAGGAGGCGGGTAAAATTGCAGGAACGGGAGGTGATGAAATATGCCTCCCTGCCAGCCGAGACAAGGGACGGCGTTCGAATTCATCTTCAGGCGAACATCGAAATGGTGGAAGAGATTCCCTCAGCCAAAAGCCATGGCGCAGAAGGAATCGGACTCTACCGGACCGAAATCCTCTACCTCAACCGAAAGGATCTGCCCAAGGAGGAAGAACATTACCAAACCTATCGGAAGCTGGTAGAGAATATTTCCCCCGGTATTGCCACGATCCGGACACTGGACATCGGAGGAGATAAATTCCTCCCCGATTACTCCACAGGGAATGAGATGAATCCCGCGATGGGGCTCAGGGCGATCCGGTTCAGCATTAAGGAGACCGATATTTTTAAAACCCAGTTAAGGGGAATACTGCGAGCGAGCGTTCACGGGAAACTGAGAGTCCTCTTTCCGATGATTTCGGGGATTGAAGAGATTCGGAAGGCGAAAGCCATCCTGGAAGAGGTGAAGAAGGAATTCATCCGGGCAAAGGTTCCTTTTGACCGGGGGATCAAGATCGGAGCGATGATTGAGATCCCCTCGGCTTCAGTCACCGCCGATATTCTGGCACGCGAAGTGGATTTTTTCAGCATCGGGACGAATGATCTCATCCAGTATGCCCTGGCCGTCGATCGGATCAATGAGCATGTCTCCTATCTCTATGAACCTCTGCACCCCGCCATTTTGAGAATCGTCCGGAGCGTGGTTCAGTCCGCCCGAAATGCCGGAATTCCTCTGGCCATTTGCGGGGAGATGGCATCGGAGCCTGCCTATGTGTTAGTTTTATTGGGTCTGGGCCTGGAGGAGTTCAGCATGAATCCGATCGCCATTCCAAAGGTGAAGAAATTCCTTCGTATGGCGAAAGCCATAGAAACGAGGTCCATGACAGAAAGGCTTTTCCAATTTTCCACCGCTTCGGAAATCAAACGGTATGTCCGAAGATGGATGGCTGAAAGATTTTCAGAGGATCTTGTTAAATCTATCCCAGAAGAGTTGAAAACATAAACCTTAAGGAGGAAACAGAATATGTCCATGACAGACTTCTTATTCACTTCTGAATCCGTCACTGAGGGGCATCCGGACAAAGTGGCGGATCAAATCTCCGATGCCATTCTGGACGCCATTATCGCACAGGACCCTCGAGCACGGGTGGCCTGTGAGACGATGGTGACAACAGGAATGGCCATCATTGCAGGCGAGATCTCGACCTCCTGCTATGTAAATATGCCCACCATCGTTCGGGAGACGATCAAAGAGATCGGATATAATGATTCGGCTATGGGGTTTGACTGGGAGACCTGCGCAGTGCTCACTTCGATCGATGAACAGTCCCCTGACATCACCATCGGGGTCGAAGAAAGCAAAGACCATGAACAGGGAGCAGGGGATCAGGGGTTGATGTTCGGTTATGCCTGTAATGAGACACCGGAATTGATGCCCATGCCCATCATCTATGCCCATCGTCTGACCCGACGGCTGGCAGAAGTGAGAAAGAAGAAGATCCTTGATTTTTTGAGGCCGGATGGAAAATCTCAGGTGACCATTCAGTATATCAATAATAAACCGGTCCGGGTGGACTCCGTGGTCATTGCGGCCCAGCATTCGGATAAGGTGGCCAATGAGACGCTGAAAGAGGGGATTCTCGAAGAGGTGATCTTTAAAATCATTCCTCCGGAGCTTCGGGATAAGAACACAAAGTATTATATCAACACCACCGGCCGGTTCGTCCATGGTGGCCCCAAGGCGGACTGCGGCCTGACGGGCAGGAAGATCATCGTCGATACTTATGGCGGCGTTGGAAGCCACGGAGGGGGCTGTTTTTCAGGAAAAGATCCATCGAAGATGGACCGGGGCGCCTCTTATATGGCGAGGCACGTGGCCAAGAACATCGTGGCTGCCGGAATGGCTGAAAAATGCGAAGTTCAGATCGCCTACACGATCGGGAAGGCAAAACCTGTCTCCTTTATGATCGATACCTCCGGGACCTTTAAGATTCCTCCGAATGAGATCGCCAGGATTGCCCTGGAGCACTTTGACCTGAGGCCCAAGGCCATCATTCAATATCTCGACCTTCTCAAGCCCATTTACAAACAGACCGCATGTTATGGCCACTTCGGTCGAAACGAGCCCGGTTTCACATGGGAGAGGATCCACCGGGCAGACGAACTGAAGAAGGCGGCGAAACTTTAAAAAAGAAGAAGATGGGGTGATAAGGAGATAGGGTGATGGGGAGATGGGGATAAAAATCAGGTAGATTTGATGAGGGAACCATGGATTATGACGTGAAGGATATTTCATTGGCGGAGAAGGGCCGTCTCCGGATGGAGTGGGCGGAGATGGCAATGCCTGTTTTAAAGCTGATCAGGAGCCGCTTTGAGAAGGAGAAACCGCTCAAGGGAATCCGGCTCTCAGCCTGCCTCCATGTGACCACGGAGACAGCGGCTCTGATGAGGACGTTACGGGCGGGAGGAGGGGAGCTTAGCCTCTGCGCTTCCAATCCTCTAAGCACGCAGGATGATGTGGCCGCCTACCTGGTCAAGGAGTTAAAGATTCCTGTCTTTGCCATCAAAGGCGAGGATAGCGAAACCTATTATGGTCATATCCGGGAGACGCTGGCCTTCCGGCCCAATCTCACCATGGATGATGGAGCAGACCTTGTCTCATCCCTCCACTTCATCGCCCTCGAAAAATGGGAGGACCTCATCCCTTCTTTGAGGAGCTGGGCAAAGGGGCTGTCGACAACCGAGAGAAAAGAGTTGATCAATGGGTTGATCGGCGGAACCGAGGAGACAACGACCGGTGTGATCCGGCTCCGGTCCATGGAGCGCAACGGGGTATTAAGATTTCCTGTGATTGCCGTGAACGATGCGGAGACCAAACACTTCTTTGATAATCGTTATGGAACAGGGCAGTCCACGATCGATGGAATCCTCCGGGCCACCAACCGGTTGATGGCAGGATCGAGCTTCGTCGTCTCAGGTTATGGATGGTGCGGAAAAGGGTTGGCCATGAGGGCAAAGGGGATGGGAGCCAATGTGATCGTCACAGAAGTCAGTCCCCTGAGAGCCCTGGAGGCTGTCATGGATGGCTATCGCGTCATGACCATTGCCGAGGCCGTTGAGATAGGAGATATCTTCTGCACCGTCTCCGGAAATGTGGGCGTGATCCGGAAGGAGCACTTTCTGAAAATGAAGGATGGGGCCATTGTCGCAAATTCGGGGCACTTCAATGTGGAACTCGATTTAGGAGGGTTAGAGGAGATCACTGCCTCTCGAAAGACGATCCGTGACTTTGTCGAGGAGTTTCAACTCCGGAATGGCCGTAGGGTCTATCTGCTCGGAGAGGGAAGGCTGATCAACCTCGCCTCAGCAGAAGGCCATCCCTCCAGTGTGATGGATATGAGTTTTGCCAACCAGGCCCTTTCGGCAGAATATCTGGTCAGACATCACCGGACTTTAGAGCGAAGGGTCTATTCGGTCCCCGAAGACATTGATCAGGAGATCGCCCGGATGAAACTCCTTTCCATGGGAATCGAGATCGACCAGCTCACTAAGGAACAGGAACGCTATTTAACCTCATGGGAGCAGGGGACATGAATCAAGTGATAAAAAGGTGGAGATGGTTTTTTCTCATCCTGCTTCTCCTTTTTGCGGGATTTGCCCTCTACCGGGGATGGGCGCTGACGCAGAAGAAGGCTTCGGTTCAGAGGACGAAGCGGGGTGACATTCCCGTCCAGGTTTCCACTGTTGTTTCCAAACCTCTCATCTATTCGATCTCGATGACCGGAGATATCACACCCCAGATGCAGGTCGACCTTTTTCCAAGGGTCTCCGGATATCTGGAGCGGATCCATGTCCATCTCGGAGATTCCGTCAGGCAGGGACAGACAATCGCACAGATAGACCGTACCGATTACCTCCAGAAAGTGAGGGAGACGGAGGCCCGGGCAGCCCAGGCAAAGGCTCATCTCACCGAGATCGAAGCAGGACCAAGGACCGAGGAACTGCGACAGGCTGAGGAAGTGGTCAAAGGGGCCCAGTCCCGTTTCGAAAATGCAAAGCTTCACAGGGAGCGCATAGAGGCTCTTTTCAAGAGGCAGGTTATTTCGAAAAAGGAGATGGATATTTCGGAGATGGAATATACGGTTGCCGAAGCCCAATTGGCTTCGAGCAGGGAGCATCTGAAATTACTGAGGGAAGGGGCCAGACAGGAGGTGAGGGAGGCCAGCCGGGCGAGGTTAAAGGAAACCGAGGCGATCCTGGCCCAGGAACGGATTCGCCTTCAACATACCCAGATCATTGCTCCCTTTTCGGGCGAGATCAGCCGGAAGTATGTGGATGCCGGAGCCCTGGTCTCTCCTTCCACACCCATTGTGAGCCTCATCCAGACGGAGACAGTAAAGGTTGTCGCAAATGTGCTGGAAAAGGATATTCCTCTCCTTAAAGCAGGGATGAAGGCGAAGATCAGGACCGAATCCTTTCCTGGAAAAATTTTCGAAGGCAGGATCGCACGAATCAGCAGTGCCCTCGATCCTGCGACCCGGACCCTTCAAGCGGAGATTGACGTTCCCAACCCTGAACGGCTGCTCAAATCCAGCATGTTTGCGCGGATCGAGGTGGTTCTCGTGGAGAAACCTCGCGCCCTCCTCATTCCGAGATATGCGGTTGTTTTGGAGGATGGATCGAAAACCATTTTCATCCTGAGTGGAAATCAGGCCATCCAGAAAAAGATCATCACCGGATATGAGCAGGATCAATATGTTGAGATCCTTGAAGGGGTATCCGAGGGAGATCAGGTGATTGTGAAAGGCCAGGAGTTGATCAAGGACCGCTCCACGGTCCGGGTGATAGAGGGGAGTTGAAACCCTATGGACATGATCCGGGGTTCTCTCAAGAACCCGGTGGCCCGATTCATGGTAGCCATCGGGATCATCCTGCTTGGTGGCATTGCCTTCTCCAACCTTGCCATTGATCTCTTTCCGGAAATCTCCTATCCCGTGGTCTCTGTCGTGACCGACTATCCGGGGGCAAGTCCAGAGGATGTGGAGATCACGATCACACGGCCTATCGAGAAACGGGTCAGCCGCATCCAGAATGTCCGACACGTCTCCTCCCGTTCAAGAGAAGGGTCTTCTGTCGTCACCGTTGAATTTTACTGGGGAACAGACCTCGATATTGCCTCCACGGATATCCAGCGAAACATCAATGAGATTTTAGACATCTTTCCGGAAGAAGCCAAACAACCCATCATCATCAAGTTCGATCCCTCCCAGATTTCGGTTATCGTCCTCGCTGTCTCCGGTCCTCTGGAAGATTACCAGTTGAGGGAATTAGGAGAGGACTTCATTGCTCCAAGGCTGGAGAGCCTGAAGGGGGTTGCCTCGGCCAATGTTTTCGGAGGGCAGGTGAGAGAGATCCAGGTTGATCTGGATCGGTCGAAACTTGAGAGGTTGAACCTTCCCCTGGACAGAGTGGCCCAGGCGGTCAGGACAGGCCATATGGACCGGCCAGGAGGAAGCCTCAATACCGGGAAGAGGGAATATAGCGTCCGGACCCTTGGCCGTTCTCCGGACATTAGGGATATGGAAGAGATCGTCGTTTCTCATCATAACGGGATTCCAATCCGGCTGAGGGACATCGGAAAGGTGAAGGAGGGATACGAGGACACCCAGTCAGAGGTCCATGTCAATGGAGTCAAAGGGGTTGTCATTGGAGTCCAGAAGCAGATCGGGGGCAATACGGTCTCTGTAGTGGATCAGGTCCTGAAGACCCTTCCTCAAATTCAGAAGGAACTTCCCAGAGGAGTCTCCATTGAGGTCGTGGCAGACCAGTCCACTTTCATCCGGAAATCGATCCAAAACCTCCAGAAAGAGGCGATCATGGGAGCCCTTCTGGCCGTTGTCATCATCCTCCTCTTCCTCAGAAATGGGACGAGCACTCTGATCATTGCCCATTCCATTCCCATCTCCATCATTGCCACTTTTGTCATGCTCCATTTCGGCAAGTTCACCCTTAATATCATGACCCTGGGAGGGCTGGCCCTCGGCGTAGGCCGATTGGTGGACGATGCCATCGTCGTCCTGGAGAACATCAACCGGCATCTGGAGCGGGGTGAGTCTCCGGAGGAGGCTTCCTATAAGGGGGCATCCGAAGTAAGCAAACCGGTGATTGCGGCCACCATCACCAGCATCATCGTCTTTCTCCCTCTGGCTTTTGTGAAGGGAATTGCAGCGCTGTTATTCGTCCAGATGGCTTATACGGTTGCCTTCTCGCTTCTTGCCTCCCTTTTCGATTCTCTGACCCTTGTTCCCCTTCTTACCGCCAAATTTCTCAGGCCGGGGAAGACGATGGAGAAACCCTCATGGAGCCAGAGGGTTCTGCTCAAGACCCAGCCCCTCTTTCTATGGCTGGATGAGCTTTATCAGAATACGCTCCGTTTTTCCCTGTCCCATCGCAAACTGGTCGTCTCTGGCGTGGTAACTGTTTTTGCGGGATCACTCTTCCTGATTCCCCTTATCGGGACTGAATTTTTTCCGACTTCGGATGAAGGCCAGGTGAGGATGTCGATGCGACTTCCTGTGGGATCTTCTCTCGAAGAGACCAAGAAGGTGGTCAATGAAGTGGAGGAGATCGTCTTTTCAGAAGTTCCCGAATTGAAATCTCTCTGGGTAAGGGCAGGTTCGGGCAGGGGCAGGTCTGTGATCTTCGGGGGGAGATTTGCAGGGCCTCATACTGGAACCGCTTCACTCATGCTCGTTGATCAGTCGGAAAGAGAAAGATCTTCGGATGCCGTTGCACGATCTCTCAGGGAAAAGGTCAGAACCATTCCAGGCGCCATCCTCAATGTCTTTCCAGGCGGGATCATCTCAAGGGTGATGAGCTTTGGCGCGGATGAACCGATCAGCGTGGAGATCCTCGGATATGACCTGACCACAGGAAGCCGTCTGGCCAGAGAGGTAGATGGAATTCTGAGGGAGGTCCGAGGGGTCACCGACATTCAAATCGGTCGCGAAGAGGGACTGCCCGAGTATCAGGTGAGATTCAGGCAGGACCGATTGTCCAGCCTGGGACTTACCACCTCGCGGGTCGCTGAGAATGTCAGAGGAGCCATCGAGGGGATTGAAGCCTCCATCTACGTGGACCCGAAAACAGGACGGGAGCGTCAGGTGAGAGTGCGGCTCCGTGAGGAGGACAGGAGCCACCCCGAAGACCTGTACCGGATTCCCCTTCCCGTATCAGGAGGAAAGATGGTGCCTCTGGAGAATGTGGCTGAAGTGGTGAGAACCACTTCCCCTTCGCAACTGGAGAGGAAATATCAGCAGAGGATTGTCTTTGTTACGGCCAATACAAGCGGAAGAGACCTCGGTTCCATCGCCGCGGAGATCGAAGATAAGATCTCGCAGATGAAGGTCCCGGAGGGTTTCTCCGTTCTACTCAAAGGGGCCCGGCAGGAACAGAAGGAGGCCTTTCAGACCCTCTTTTTTGCCCTGGGGCTTGCTATCCTTCTGGTCTATATGGTCCTGGCCTCTCAGTTCGGTTCTCTGCTCCATCCCTTTCTGATCATGTTTTCGGTGCCACTGGGAATTATCGGCGTCATCTGGGCGCTCTTTCTCACTGGAAATACGTTGAGCGTCATCTCCTTCATCGGAATTATCATGATGGTTGGCATTGTTGTGAGCAATGCGATTATCATGATCGACTACATCAACAGGCTCCGGAAGGAGGAGGGAATGGAATTAAAGGAGGCCGTCCTGCAGGGCGGCAGGGTGAGGCTCAGGCCGATCCTGATGACCTCTCTCACAACGGTCTTCGGGCTGGCCCCGATGGCCCTTGGATTCGGAGAAGGGGCTGAGACGAATGCTTCTCTGGCTATTGCCGTGATCGGCGGCCTCACGGTCTCGATGTTCCTTACGCTGGTCTTCATTCCCACACTCTATTTTATTGCAGAGGAGCGGAGAAGCCGTAAGAAAGGATTCTAGGGGTCCAGGGTTCAAGGGGTCGAGGGGTCGAGGGATACGACAGTTGAAGATAAATCCTTTTTTAATTGACACTCGAATCCTTGAATCCTCGAACCCTTGACCACTTTTTTATTTTATGATTCCACGTCGAAAGACCCGTCAAATTCGCATTGGCTCCGTATTGGTAGGAGGCGATGCCCCTGTGTCTGTCCAGTCGATGACAAAGACCGATACGCGGGATGTCCGAAAGACAATCAATCAGATTCGGCGCCTTGAGGCGGCAGGCTGTGAAATCATCCGTGTGGCTGTCCCGGATGAGGAGGCGGCCCGGGCCATCGCCCAGATAAAAAAAAGGATTAACATTCCCCTTATTGCAGATATCCATTTCAACTACCGGCTGGCTGTGAGGTCAATGGAATCCGGAGCAGATGGGCTCCGCATCAATCCCGGGAATATCGGCGGAAGAAACCGTTTGAAGACCATTGTGAACGAAGCGAAGAACCGCTCCATCCCGATCCGGATCGGAGTCAATGCCGGGTCTCTTGAGAAAGACCTTTTAAATCGTTTCGGAGGACCGACCTCAGAGGCGATGGTTTTAAGCGGACTCCGGACGATTGAATACATGGAGGATCTCGGGTTTCATCTCATCAAAGTCTCTTTGAAGGCATCCGATGTCTTAAGGACGGTGGAAGCCTATCGGTCCTTTTCACGAAAATCCGACTATCCGCTCCATCTTGGAATCACGGAGGCGGGTAGGGGCTCCGGTGCCGTCGTTAAATCCGCCATCGGAATCGGACTTCTACTCAGGGAGGGGATCGGAGATACGATCCGGGTCTCTTTGACCGGAGATCCCGTTGAAGAGGTCCGCGTGGGCTATGAGATATTGAGGGCTTTAAAGATTCGGGAGAGAGGCGTTGAAATCATCTCCTGCCCGACCTGCGGTCGCTGTGAAATTGATCTCAGCCGTCTTGTGGAGAAGGTAGAGAAAGGGATTCATAAAATGACTACGCCCATGACCATCGCCATCATGGGGTGCGTGGTCAATGGTCCGGGGGAGGCCAGGGAGGCAGATATCGGGATTGCCGGAGGGAAAGGGGCCGGGTTGCTCTTTAAAAAAGGGAAGGTTGTTAGGAAGGTAAAAGAAAAAGATTTTATACAAGTTATTCTCAATGAAGTTAAGGGAATGGTGGGGAACAAACGATGAACAATGAACGATGAACGGTTCATCGTTTAACGTTTATCGTTGACACGCATTTTCTTCCAGACATAGTAGATCCGATGCAGGACCGTTAAATGAGTGAGGATAGCCAGGATCCATAGGACTGGTTCCATCCAGTTAAAAAGAGCCCCCAAAGAGAGAAGGATGATCCTTTCCGCTCTCTCCATCAGTCCGATATGGCATGAAATCCGGAGGGCCTCCGCCTTTGCCCGAACATAGGGGATGAGGGCTGTTCCAATGGCCACCACAGAGGTGAGAATGACCAGACCGGAGTTCCCCTCTCTCAGGTAATGGATGCTGAGGGCCAGGAGGAGGAGAAGGTCCGAATATCTATCCATGACGGAATCGAAGAAGCTTCCGAAGATGGTCACCTTTCCCAAATTCCTTGCAATGACCCCGTCCAGAAGATCGAAAAGACCCGAAAGGATAATCGCCAGACCCACTGAGAGCCAGAATCCTTTCAGGATCAGGAAGGATGCAGCAAGGGTTGAGAAGAATCCAAGCAGAGTGAAGAGGTTGGGGTTGCCCCGTTCTCCAAAGATTTTTTTAAAGGGAGGATAGAGATAGGAATCGAGGCGGTGTCCGAGCTTGTCGCTGAGCATAATGTGGAAATGAGATTAACATTTTTTATGGAAAAGTCAACCGAAGTATTTTATACTTCCAACCACAGACTTAAAATTCAATGAAGGGGATGCCTATGCCAACCCATGTCATTTCTCAAACGGAATTTAAATCCCTGACCCTGAAGGGGAGGGGGAAGGTAAGGGATATCTATGATCTCGGAGACAGGCTTCTGATTGTTGCCACCGACCGGATGTCAGCCTTTGATGTGGCCATGCCGAACCCCATTCCGGATAAGGGGAGGATTCTGACTCAACTCTCAAAATTCTGGTTCGATCTCACGGCGGAGATTGTTCCAAACCACATTATCTCCACCCATGTTAAGGATTTTCCAAAGGAGTGCCTTCCTTATGGGGAAGTTCTCGAAGGACGGTCCATGCTGGTGGTCAAGACAGAAGTTCTTCCCGTCGAGTGTATTGTGAGAGGATACCTTTCCGGTTCGGGCTGGGAGGAGTATAAAAAGACAGGAGAGATCTGCGGCATTTCACTTCCGAAAGGATTGGTGGAGTCCTCAAAACTGGAGGAACCCATTTTCACTCCCTCCACCAAAGCAGAACAGGGTCTTCATGACGAGAACATCTCCTTCGAAAAGATGGAGAAGATCGTCGGAAAAGACCTTGCCCAGCAATTGAAATCCGTCTCCGTTGGCGTCTATCAAAGGGCCAGGGATTTTGCGGATCAGAGGGGGATTCTGATTGCGGATACGAAGATGGAATTCGGAATCAAGGATGGAAAGTTGATTCTGATCGATGAGCTTCTCACGCCCGACTCCTCACGGTTCTGGCCAAAAGATGGTTACAGGCCAGGAGGGTCCCAGAAGAGCTTTGATAAGCAGTTTTTAAGGGATTACCTCCTCTCCATTAAATGGAATAAGACGCCTCCTGCCCCTGAATTGCCTGAGGATATCATTCAGAAGACGAGAGAGAAATATTTAGAAGCCTACGAGAGGCTGGTAGGGAAGCCGCTATAGGAACGACAAACGATGGATGAAATGATTTACCATGAAATTCCACTCTTGAATCAGCCCTATCTGATCGCCGGATTTGAGGGATGGCCGAATGCGGCTGAGGTCTCTTCTTTTTCCCTTCAACATCTGGTGGAAACCCTGAAGGCAAAAAGGTTTGCTTCCATTCCGATGGACAATTTTTATCAGATGTCTTCCAATCGTCCCGCCGCCATCATCAAGGATGGAAGATTGATGGAATTAAATTTTCCGGGCAACCATTTTTACTATTCAAAGGACCCGCTGGGGAAAGACCTCATCCTTTTTTCTGGCATTGAACCCCATCTTCGCTGGGACATCTTCGCCGATCTCTTTCTGGATCTCGCTCAGAGATTCGGAGTCCATCAGATCTTCACCCTTGGCGGAACCTACGACTATATCCCCCATACTCACCCCACCGTGGTCAGCGCGGTCTTCAACAGGGAAGATTTAAGAATGGAGGTCCTCGAAGCCGGACTCAACCTGACCGAATATGCTGGTCCCATCAGCATCCACACCTTTCTTCTTGAGGCCGCAGGAAAGAGGGGATTAAAGGCGGTCAGCCTCTGGGGCCATGCCCCCCGGTATCTCCAGGCAAGGAACATCAGGGTGGCCTGTGGAGTTCTAAAAAAATTGAGCGGCTTGATGAAGATGGAGTTGGACCTCTCAAGGCTTGAAAGCGCCAGCGACTATTTCGACCAGCAGGTGAACGATCTCGTCAACCAGGATCCCAAACTCCAGGAGATGATCAGCAAGCTGGAGGAGGCTTATCAAAAGCCCGGAAGACCTTCTCCCTTCGGAAAGAAGGAAGAATCAAAAGAGGATAAGGTCGTCTACATTCAAGCCTTTCTAAAGAGACAGGAGGATGAGGAGAAGAAAGAGAATTAACCGGAATCTCCCATCCATCCCGTCTTTGCGATCCCGCCGAAAATCGAATCTCCCATTGATAAAAGAGAAATATTACGGAAGAGAGTAAATGGAAAAAGTAAGACTGGGCAGGACAAACCTCTATGTAAACCAATTGGGATGGGGAGGGATACCTATCCAGCGGGTCAGCGAGGATGAGGCGGTATCGGTCATCCAGGCGGTAGTGGATATGGGAGTAGACCTCCTGGATACCGCTCGCGGCTATACGAACAGTGAATCCCGGATCGGATTGGCTCTTCAAACAACCGATCGAGAGGTTGTTCTTTCATCGAAATCTCTCGTGAGAACGGATCGGATAGAGGATGAAGTCCGTATCAGCCTGAGAGAGATGAAAGCGAAAAAGATTTATCTTTACCATCTCCACAACATCTCTCGTCCGGAGGATTATGAAAAAGTGATGGGTCCGGGCGGAGCCTACGAAGGATTGATGCGCATGCGGGATGAAGGCAGGATCGATTTCATCGGCATTACGAGTCATAGCCTTGATGTTTTGAAGAGGGCGGTTGAGGATGACCATTTTGATGTGATCATGGCTTGTTATAGCTTTCTTGAACCTGATGCCGACAGGAAAGTTTTTCCTCTGGCCAGGGCGAAAGATATCGGAATGATTTCCATGAAACCTTTTTCGGGCGGGGTGATTGAGGAGCCAGGTCCAGCCCTGAGGTTTGTCCTCGCCCAACCGGATATCATTCCCATTCCGGGATCGGAAACCCTTGAAAAGGCAAGAGCCAACTGGGAGATTTTTACTCAAGACCACTTCCTTACCCGGAGAGACCAGAGCTATATCGAAGCCCTGAGGAGGGAGCTGGATCACCAGTTCTGCCGAAGATGTGATTACTGCCAGCCCTGTCCGGAGAAGATCAGCATTCAGCACATGATGGGACTGAGATATATCGTCAGGCGATTTGGGCGCAGCGCTGAAGAACTTGATTGGTTTCACTCCCTCATAGAGAAGGCACGAAACTGCACTGAATGCGGGGATTGTTTAAAACGCTGCCCTTACCAACTGCCGATTCCTGAACAGATCAGAAAAAATTTAGCCTGGTATGATGGCCTGGTGAAACAGGGGTGAGGAAGAACGAAGCAGTTTTAAGATGGTTTGGGCCCGATTACTCAGAAAATATGTGTGTATAGGCAAACGGTAACGGTAAAGATGCCCGTATCGTTAATAAAAGGCTACGTTTATCGTCTCTTAATTCTTTACACGTAACCGTAACCAATAACCGAAACGGGCTTCGTCACCTTAACCTTAACCCACATTCCCTGATCACAAGGGTTGATCCAGCAAACCGGTAAGCTCTTTAAAGTTCCTTAATATCCGTTTCGGTTTTTTTTGCGAGAGTTCCTTCCGGGTGTGAAATCCCGTTGGAAGGGCATAGACATCGATCCCTGCCTCTTCTCCCGTCTCAATATCGGTGAGGGTATCTCCCACAAAGACCACCTCCTCCGGTGGAAGTCCCATCTCCCTTATAGCGGCATGAATCATATCCGGAAAAGGTTTGTTTCGGGGAACATCTCCGGCGCCGATCACCGATTTAAAATAGGAAGACACCTTCAGGTGCTGAAGGGCTCCTCTCGAAAAACGGCCAAACTTATTGGAGGCCACCCCAAGAATCGTCCCCCTGTTGTAAAGCGACTCGATGACCTCCTTCGCACCGTCGAGAAAATGGGTATGGTGGAGATAGACCTCCTCATATTTCTTTCGCATGACAGGAATATTCTGTTGAGTCTCCTCCGGAGAGAAGAACTGATGGAGCGTTGATTCTAGATCCGCTTTCAGATAGTGTTTAAGTTCATCGTAAGGGAAGATCTCCCTTCCAGACTGTTGAAACACCTCCTTCAGCCCTAAATAGATCGCTCCGTAGGCCTCGATCAGCGTCCCGTCGAGATCGAAGATGATCCCCCGGATTCGTTTCTTCAGGTCTTTGAGAATGTCACCGAAGTCTCGAAAAGGGTGGCAGGTGATGTCCTGATCGATGCAGTAAGAATAGAGGGAATCTTTGGCAAAGGCGAAATCCGCTTCACGGGCCGCACATCTGTCAGAGAGGCCATTTCCGACAAAGAAGATCCGCTCATAATCCTTACGGTGGATCCGGACGACCTGCTTCTTGCAGGTGCCGCATAGACCGCACTCTTCGCTGACGTTGGGAAAGGAAATATTCATCAGCCCATCACTCAGAAAATGGGTCGTGTTTGCATAGAAAGGAATTTCAGAGAGGCAATGGGTTTCGAGTATGGTCCGGATATAGAAATCGAGACCGTCGCTTACAATCTTTACCTCGATATCGTTCTCACGACAAAATTGATAGAAAGATTTGAAGTGGGGATCGATATGGGAATGTTCCCGGATAAAACGGAGGACACTCTCTTCATCACCCTTTAGAATCTTTGCAATACGGGTGTATGCTTCCCTTGATCCGATCTTACCCTCGCAAAAATCGCGATCAATCGCTTCCCAATCCCCAAAGCTAAACCGATTGAGCAGGACGTAACCCATATCCTTGATGCTGATCGTTCCATCAAAATCACAAAGAATAAGTTTTTTCATTAAAAATGTTTCCCGAAAGAATATCTAAATCCGAAACAAATTCGAAATCCAAACGACCGAATGTCCGAAAAATGTTTTGTTTGTTTTGAATCTTGAACATTCGAAATTGTTTCGAATTTAAGCTTGCTACGACTTTGAGTGCAACCAGGTATGTATGGGTGTATAAAAAATTAGATACTAAAATTCATAATTCATAATTCATAACTCATACCTTCTCAGTCATCCCAGCCGATCAGTCTCTTTTTGGAAACCGGCAGTTTAAACTTTTCTTTCAACCGCCTTGCGACGAGGTCCGGAACCAGTCCTTCCACTGTTCCACCGAGTTTGGCCACCTGTTTGATCGTACGGGAGGAGACGAAGAAGTAATCCTTGCTGGTCATCATGAAGAGAGTATCCAGATGGGTGCTGAGACTCCGGTTCATGGAGGCCATATGAAATTCATATTCGAAATCAGAAGTTGCCCGAAGCCCCCTTAAAAGAACCTTGGCATTGGTTTTTTCGACATAGGTGACGAGAAGACCCTTAAAACTATCGACGATGACATGGGGAGTGTCTTTAAAGATCATTTTTGCCATCTCCACCCGTTCCTCCATCGTAAAGAGGGATTTTTTTTCCGCATCCTGGGCGATGGCGAGGATCACCTTATCAAAAATCTCGAGGGCCCTCTCCACAATATCGATATGACCGTAGGTGAGGGGATCAAAAGACCCGGGGTAGATAGCCACTTTTCCCATATCGTTTTTATCTCCTTTCATCTTTTTTGCCATCTCATTTATCCTCCTGCGAATCGCCGCCTGCCTGTAAGATGGAAATGATGGTGTCACCAATCATCCTCTGCTTGATGACGGCCCACCTTCCAGTCTTTTGCGGAAGGGGTTCGCGGCGACCATGCTCGATCACCAGGACCGAACCTTCATGATAAATATTATGGTTATTCAGTTTCACCAGAGTTCGTTGAATCCATCCCTTCTCGTAAGGGGGGTCCATCAGGATTAAATCGAAAGACTCTCCGCTCGCCTCAAGAATACCGATGGCACGGTTCACCTCTTTTGGAATGATCTCGGCCTGTCCGGAAAAGCCGCATTGGAGAAGATTTCTCTGGATCATTCTTAAGGACTCTCTTGCTCTCTCAACGAAAAAGGTTTTTTTTGACCCGCGGCTCAGGGCTTCGATTCCCAGATTGCCTGTGCCGGCAAAGAGGTCGAGAACAACCTTTCCCTCCACCTCTTCTCCAAGGATGTTGAAGATCGATTCCTTGACCCGGTCAGAGGTCGGACGAAGGGCGTGGCCCCTTGGGGTCGCCAACCTCCTGCCTCTCGATGTCCCGCTGATGATACGCATCGTATTCTTTGGTAAATTCAAAATTCGAATATCGAAATCCGAAACAAATTCGAATTTTCAAAATCCAAATGTCCTAAACTATTATTTGTTTCGATCATTTTTAATTTGGTCATTTGAGATTGTTTCGAAATTCGGATTTCGTGCTTCGTATTTAAATCCCTTTGTCATGTTAATTTTCAAGAAACAATCAATATTGCTTAAGATCGTTAAAATAATTCCTCGATCTTTTTTTGCATGTTCTCCAGATGTGATCCCTGCCAGTAGATTCTTCTACATTTCGGGCACCGGTAAAAATCTCTCTGCTGAGAGAAGATGAAGTCAGGGACTTTTCCCTCTGCCTCTTCCCGTGGAATCGCATCGATTGGATCATTACAGAGGAGACATCGGGTGTAAGGTTTTTCTTTGCCGAGAGAGAGGGTTCCTTTTTGAACGACCTCCTTCAACTGGCAAGAAGGGTGATCCTCCGAGATGGTGATGATACGATCTTTCGGTCTTCTTAGAGCCAGTTTCGTATTCCGGGTCAGGATGATCCGATCTTCCTGACGGGCCAGATGGATGAGTTGATGAATATCCTCCCCCCGGTAATAGAGGGTATCGTAACCAAGCATCCTCAACCCCTTGGCCAGTTTCCCCAGCGTGCGATCCGCAATAAACTTCATTGCCCCCTACCTACCCCCTCTCCCCACCGCCTGCCTGCCGGTAGGCAGGGGGGAGAGGGATGGGGTGAGGGGGCCCAAGGTGTCCTGAGTGCTACAGGTACTTCCCGATAATCAGCTCCAGATCCTTCTTCGTCTTTTCAGGAATCAACTTTTTGCTCGTGATCAGGGCTTGCTTCAGGGCTGTGGCACAGATGCAGTCCCTCTTTTCGGGCAAGTGTTTCACGGCTGTCCGGATCGCGCTTTTGGCAGTTCGGGCGCTCTGGGCAAGAATTCTAAGGACTTCTCCGATGGAAACATCTTCTGCCTCTTCATGCCAGCAGTCGTAGTCGGTCGCAAAGGCGATGGTGGCGTAACAGATTTCCGCCTCACGGGCAAGCCTTGCCTCCGGAAGATTGGTCATTCCGATGATATCGACCCCCCAGGAACGGTAAAGTTTTGATTCGGCCCGTGTTGAAAATTGAGGCCCCTCGATACAGATATAGGTTCCCTCCTTATGGACAGTGGCTCCCACCTCCTCTCCGGCTTTCCCAAGGATCTGGCTCAGGGTAGGGCAGACCGGATCGGCAAAGCTGATGTGGCAGACCACTCCATCGCTGAAGAAGGTGTTGGGACGCCCGACGGTTCGATCGATGAATTGATTGGGAATGACCATATCCCCGGGATGGATGTTCTCCTTCATCGACCCCACGGCGCTGACGCCGATGATCCAATGAACCCCTAACATCTTCATGGCATAGATATTTGCCCTGAAATTGAGGGAGGAAGGCTGGATGCGATGGCCTTTGCCGTGACGGGGGAGAAAGGCAATCTTCGTCCCTTCGAGGCGACCCTTCACAATAGAATCCGATGGACTTCCAAAAGGGGTTGTTAAAGAGACTGTCTGAACCTCCTCCAGGCCCTCCATCTCATAAAGACCCGATCCACCAATCACCCCCACCATCTTTTCAGTCATGCCTATCCTCCTCCATTTTTTCAAAATGTTAATTGATTTCTAAGGCTCTGTCAAACAAGAGAAACAGGGAAGTAAGCATCTCTTTTCACATTATTGCCTTTAACCAGGACGAGTTCCGGAAAGAATTACCCACCAGTAGTTTCTTAGAGAATATTATGAAGGGAAAAGTGCTTTATGAAAAGGCCGCATAGAGAAGAATCACTCCGATGGCTCACTCAAGCGCAGGACGAATTTCAGGATGCCGATGATTTTATTATCTACCGACCCGTTATCCCAACGGACTTCCAGGGAGTGTCCTTTCACGATACTTTGATGATCCTAAAGAAGCCGAAGAGGCAATGGAGCTTGCAAAAAGCTTAATTAGACTTGTCGAGGAAAAATAATGGAAACGGAATGATAAGACCGTAAAGCCTACTGCTTTCTTCCTGAAATTTTCACTTCCAAAAAGTTTTAAAATAATTTATATTACAACCCGTATTTCACGGTTAATGACCATGGTCAAAAAGGCCATTAAATGAAAGAGATTTTATTGATTCTGTTAGCCATGATATTTGGGGCGGGATGCGCTAATTTTAATGAATGTGTAAAATACAATAAAATTTCACATCCTCAAACTCTTGAACAATATGAAAAAATAATTAAAGCTATGGAAGAAAACTCATTGAGAATCTGGATGAGTGAGAAGGAAGTCATCGAATTGATAGGAGAACCACAAGAGAAAAATACACAGCTTTTTACGAAATGGATCATTTGGAAATATACTTCACATGGCAAAATCTATGATCTGTTTATAACCCTCAGTCGTCCTTTAATGATTTGGTTTGAGAATGGAAAGGTAGTAAAATTTCAAAGAACTTTACAGTTCTAAAACCCTTTCCCACTAACGCTTTACGTTAACCACTCTTCCAATCAGTAATCTTCAACTACATGCCCTATGCGGAATTGCAGATAAGTAGGTGGAGCCGTTTGGGCAGATTTAATCTGGGGCTTTTCCCTGGAGTTGGCCGCAGGCGGCGGAGATATCGGCGCCTTTGCTGGCACGGACGATCGCTGTAAGACCCCCCTCCATTAGAATGCCCTGAAATTGCCTGACTCTCTCCTCCGAAGGCTTTTCAAAAGGAATACCCGATGCTTCGTTTAGAGGGATGAGGTTGACCTTAGAGGGAATTCCCTTCAACATTTTTAGCAATCTTTTTGCGCCCTCCAAGGAATCATTCTCCCCTTGAAGCAGGACATATTCGAAGGTGATACGGGCTCTGGGCTGGAGAGGAAAATTCCGGCAGACCTCCAGAATCCTCTTCAGCGGGTGACGACGGTTGATGGGCATGAGACGGCTTCGGGTCTCTTCATCCGAGGCGTTGAGGGAGATGGCAAGGCGGAAACGAGCCTTTTCTCTTGCAAGTTGCTCCAGTTCGGGAAGGAGGCCCACCGTGGAGAGAGTCACCCTCCGGGACGAAAATTTGAAGGCCTCGGGATGGGTCATCAGCTCGATTGCCTTTAATGTATTCTCATAATTGGCCAGAGGTTCGCCCATCCCCATCAGGACAATATTGGTGATGGATGTTTTATCCGGCAAGGTTTCTCTCACAGCGAGAATCTGATTTACGATCTCAGCGGTGGCAAGATTCCTTTTAAGCCCCTTTTTACCGGTGAGGCAGAAACGGCATCCCATGGCACATCCGACCTGAGTAGAAAGGCAGAGGGTCAGACGTTTTTTGTCAGGGATGAGCACGCTTTCGATTCGATTTCCGTCTTCAAGCTGAAAGAGAAACTTTTTCGTCCCATCACTGCTCTCCTCTGTCAGAAGGGGATGAAGAGCGGAGATGAAACTGACCTGCTCCAGTGCCTGGCGGAATTTCTTCGAAAGATTGGTCATCTCATCGAAGGAACGGACGCCTCTCTGATAGAGCCATCTCAGGATCTGGATGCTCCGGTATCGCTCTTTTCCGAACGAAGCAATCAGACTTTCCAGTTCGGAAGGATCGAGATTCTTCAGATCGATTTTTTCTGTTCTCAAGATGAAAACATCTCCAGGGCATTGAAGAAATACCCGATTTCAAAGGCGGCGGTTTCTGGGGCGTCAGATCCGTGAACGATATTTCGTTCGATATCGGAGGCAAACTGGCGCCTCAGCGTTCCTTGTTCAGCCTTTTGGGGATCGGTGGCGCCCATTAATTCCCTCGTTTTTGAGATGGCTCCGTCCCCTTCGAGGACCATAACCACAGAGGGCCCGGAGGACATGAATTGAGTCAGGCTCTCAAAGAAGGGTTTGCCACGGTGGACCTCATAGAATCCCTCTGCCTCCTTCTTATCCATCCAGATCATCTTTAGTCCGATCACCTTCAGGCCACGACCCTCAAAGCGCTTGATCACCTCTCCAATCAGATTTTTACTCACCCCATCGGGTTTGACAATTGACAATGTCCGTTCCATCCTTTCCTCCTATCCTGCAGATGAATTGTTTATAATCTATCTTCCCCAAATCTTCCTTGTCAAGGTGAGCCTGAGATTTCTTGTAATACCTCAGTTAAGACAGGAATTTCATTTCATCGATAGTCGGAGTCGATAGGCGGGGCCTGCTGCAGGTCTAACCCCGCCTACCACATAGACGGGACAGGAATGTCCCGCCTATCGGGTGTAATTAAACTTTTATCAGGAATTTTGTGACTCCCCATAAATGAGGAGCTGCGATTTCTTTTAAAAGGCAGGCAAATCTAACCTATTTTCAACCCTTTTTCTGTCTCATTAAGTCCTTTAGATTGACAAAGAAGCATTTCTTCGACTATACATATGATGGTTTCGTAAAAAGTCTGAAAATCCCAATATCAGTCATTCCTGCGCAAGCAGGAATCCAGTATTTTTAGATAGTTAGAATTCTCTGGATTCCCGTTTTCACGGGAATGACGACTTTTTACGATTCCATCACATATGTAAATTTACAAAAAGGAGAATTCGATGGAGGAAAAAGCGGCGAGATCTTATGATGTGATCATTATCGGAGGGGGGCCAGCGGGCATGACCGCAGGGCTTTATGCCTCAAGGGCAAGACTTCAGACCCTTTTGATTGAAAACGGCCTGTTCGGGGGGCAGATGACGACCACGGAATTGATTGAGAACTACCCGGGTTTCCCACAAGGGGTAAGCGGCGAGGAGTTAAGCCGCCTCATGGAGGAACAGGCGAAGCGATTCGGGATGGAGACCAACAGTGATGAGGTGACAGAGGTAAGTTTAGAGAAAGACCTGAAAAGGGTGAAGACCTATGAAGGAGAATTTTTCTGTCGGGCTCTCATCATCTGCACTGGCACGGAATACCGGAAGCTGGGCGTTCCTGGTGAAGAGAAGTTTAAGGGCAGAGGGATTTCCTATTGTGCAACCTGTGATGGAGCCTTCTTCAGGGATAGCCGGATTATTGTCGTAGGGGGTGGGGACTCGGCACTCACCGAAGCCCTCTTTCTCACGAAGTTTGTCAGCGAATTGACCATCATCCATCGAAGGGACGCCCTCCGGGCGACAAAGATCTATCAGGAGAGGACGCTCAACCATCCGAAAATCAAATTCCTGTGGAATTCCGTGGTCCAGGAAATCAAAGGAGATAGTGTGGTTCGCTCTGTCGTTGTGAAGAATGTAAAGTCAGGAGAAGTGAAAGAAGTGGAGACCGAAGGCGCTTTTCTCTTCATCGGGTTGATGCCGAGAACTCAATTTTTAAAAGAACTGGTACAACTGGATGAATCAGGATATATCGTCACAAATGAGAATTGCGAAACCTCAATCAAGGGGATATTCACCGCAGGGGACTGCCGAAAGAAACTGCTGCGTCAGATTTCGACTTCCGTGGGAGATGGGGCGACGGCAGCTTTTGCCGCAGAGAAGTACCTGGAAGAAGGGTAAAGATGGTCTTTGGGTTACGGTGACGAAGCCAGTTTCGGTTATTGGTTACGGTTACGTGCAAAGAATTAAGAGACGATAAACGTAGCCTTTTATTAACGATACGGGCATCCTTACCGTTACCGTTGTACGAAACCTTTATTTTCTGAGTAATGCAAGTGGTCATGAAGAGTCAAATCTCAGTCATTCTTTTGTGCCTTGGAATTCTGATCATTCCTATTGCTTCAACCGGTGAGGAAATCAGTAAAGAAGGGTGGCCGGTTCCGGATTTGAAAGGTCTTGTCCCTTACTCCATCGTCATTCAGAGGATGGATGGAGCAGAGAAGGTGGTTGAGAGATTCCATACTCCTGATGGAGGCCATGTGGCCAGGATCAGTGGAAATGGAAAGGTATTTGCCTATGCAGTGGACAGGGACCGGGATCCTCCAATCGATTACCTTCTCCTGGATCCGGACGGTTCCGGAAAGTTTACAAAAAAATTGAATCCCGATGAAACCTACACAATCCCGGAATGGATATTCCGTTGACCCTTCCTCATCACAAATTTTTACAAAATGGGGACAAAAAGAGGCAACATATCATTTCGCCGAAATCCTTCTTTTTAATAAACTCTTTTGAAATCACGAGGTTTAGTTAACAAAACTCATTTGGCATTAAAATTGCTAAATATATAAGCAAGGGAAAAATTAAATATTGTCGATAAAGCCAAACCACGAGTAATCGTGGGACGGAAAGCTACGGGTCCAGGAATAAACCCGAATTGGGTTCATCCCTTTTAACTTCTGGCTATAGGCTAAAGGTTAAAAGTGGTCTTGAGTGGATTTCCAACTGGAAATCCCCTGGACAGCCGGGTTGCCGAAACATTTAACTGACGGCAGATAGGTCTGTTAACCGTCATTAAGGACCTTGTCTATCGCCAGACCGGAGGAAATGTTGAGGGCCCGTGGCTTCATCTGACACGGGCCTTTTTATTTAAGCCTTGTTTCATGAAAAAAGGGGAAGAAGATGTCGGGTTTCAAAAAATGTTCTTTTTATCGAGAGTACGGCAGTTCGAAAGAGAGCAGTTTCAGAGGATATTGCGACCTCGATCATGACTGGATTATTTGCAGGGGGGATATTCAATGCTGTAAAAAGGTGGATCTCCTGAGAAAAATTTTACTCGAGGAGAAGAGGAAAGAGGGAGGTGCAAGATGGTAGAGGAGAAGAAATGCCCCCTTTTTAGAAAGCCGGAAGGCCTGGGCATGGGAAAAGGAATCGGCTATTGCGATATCGACAGTAGCAGTACGATCTGTGAGGGAGATGTTTTGTTCTGCGAAAAGCCCGATGCCCTCAAGAAATATCTCCGGACGAAATTGGAAGAGATGGAGAAGAAGGAGAAGTAAGGAAAGGAGAGAATCTTAAGGATGGAAGATCTATTCAAGAAAGGCCTTCCTGCATCAGGAAGGCCTTTCTTATTTCGACATTTCTCGTTCCTGTGTTATAATAATAAAAAAAACAAACATGTCAGAATGATGAGATAACTCAAAACCGGAGGAGGTGAGAAGAGATGAGAGAGAACGTTGAGAAGGCATTGGAGAAGATTCGCCCCGCCCTACAGGCGGATGGTGGAGATATCGAATTGGTCGATGTGGTCGATGGCGTGGTCAAGGTGAGACTGACGGGCGCCTGCGGAGGATGCCCGATGTCGCAGATGACCCTGAAGATGGGTGTGGAGAGGGTCCTGAAACAGCAAGTCCCGGAAGTGAAGAGTGTGGAGACAGCGTAAAGAGCAGAAGGGGGCTTAAGCCCCCTTCTGCGGCTCAGAAGCGATGAGATCTGTTTTTGATTTTTCCTATTATTGAGGATAGGATCTTAAAAACTTTAAGAGTTCATCCGGAGAGTGAAAAAAGGGAGAGAGGCTTAAGGCGATGGAAAGTTCTTTCATTCCCTCCCGAGCGTTTCCCTCTTTTGCATGGATGAGGGCCAATCCGTAGTAGGTTTCAGCCATCCTCTTGGCAATCAATTTTTCAGTCATATTCTGGACGGTTGACGATCCCCGGTATCGTTCCACCTCTGAAGAAAAAAGGCTCTTCGCTTTGAGAAAGGTGGATTTTGCCTCTCCTGTCTTTCCCGTTTGATAGAGACACCAGGCATAGCGATTGAGAAGAGATAATCCTGCCTCTTTTCCAGAAAGAAGTTTTTGATAATGCGGCAAGGCCAGCCTGTATTCTCCAAGGCCGAAGAGGACTTCTACCAGATGGGACCTCATCTCTTCAGGGTCAATCAATGGATTGGGCTGGTTGATCGCCTCCTCCAAGTATTTCCGGGCCGGTTCCCATCGTCCCATCCTTTTGGAAATCAACCCCAGACCGTAATTTGCATTGGAATGGATTGAAAGGATGTACTGACGGTCCGCCCAAAGGTATTCCTCCCAGTAAGGATTTTGGAAATGTTTTTCCGCATAGTCGATCATTTGCCTGAATTTTTTTTCTGAGGCTTCATTCAACCCCTTCGCATAATAGATCCAGGCAAGGCCTTCACCTGTGCTGATATTTTTGGGATTGATACGGCTGGCGCTCTCAAAATATTTTTCCGCTTCCTCCATCAGACCCATCTTGAAAAAGATCCATCCCCGGAGGGAGAGCGATTTATCATCCTGAGGTCTCTGTTTGAGTTCGGATTGAAGGTGGGTTTCAGCCTCTCCGTAGTTGCCTGATTGAAAGGCATTGAGGGCTTGCTCATAGCCAACATTCGTTTTCAATACCGCACAGCCCGTCAAAACCAGACAGATCGATAGGAGCCATTGCCCCAAAAGGAGAGACATCTCATTTCCCTTTGATCATTTTTATTCCGACATTGGCTGTGACATGATTCGGCGCAATCTTCAAAATCTCTGAGAAGACCTTATCCGCTTCTTCCTTTTTATCCTGTTTGAGCAGGGACCATGCCAGCCCTGCCTGCATCTCGACATCTCCGGGATAACCCTGCAATACCTTGCGGTAGTAAGTTTCCGCCTCTTTGAACGATTTCATATTGTAATAGATGTAGGCCAACCGGCTGTTTGCCAAATAGGATACCCTATCCAGAAGAAGGATTTCCTTCCCCGTCTTTTCCGCCTCGGCCCATCTCCCCTGGGCCATAAGCGGGAGCATGAGCCCCAGCCTTGCCTCGATCGAATCCTTGTTCAACCTCACCGCCTTCTGATAGGCATTGGCCGAATCAGGGAATTTTTTTGCAAGGTAGTTGAGCCATCCTAAACGCAGGTGGAAGAGGTAACTCTTCTCCTCGAGACGTTCCGCCTGCATCAGAATGAAGATGGCTTCCGTGTAGTTTCCTTTTCCCTCCTCATCATAAGATCGCTGGTAGGTTTGTGAGATCGATTCTCCTGAAGCATGGGAGAAAAGGGGAAATAGGAAGAGAAACACGATCAATGCGATCAACTCTCTTTTCTTCATAGGACACCCCCTGATTCATTTAGATAGGTCTTCACTTTCCAGTCTTGTGACATCCACCTTCTTTTTATTCTGCACGAGATGACCTCCGACCCACCCTCTCCCCTCACGAAAGATCGCTTTTGTTTCAATCGATGGATAGGCAGACGGGTTTTGGTCCGAGGAACTTCCGGAAATGATAAAATCGCATCCCTTAAGCTCACAGCGGTAGTCCATCCTCAGACCCTTGCGGCTGAAGAACGGGGAAATCAAATCGGAAAGAATCCTCTTTGCTACGGGAAGAAAAGACCTGAGGGAAAGCATATCATAAAAGGAGAGGTTCTCCGCAGATTCATAAGGCACACGGGGTGCGGAGGCATAGAGGATGAAAAGGGCGGAATCGCGGCATCCCTCAAAGTCAAAAATGGTGAACACACTATTTTTATATTCAAAATGGAGCAGGGCCTTTCTGGTCAGGGAGATGAGCTTAAGGTGACCGTAGAGATCGATGGTTGATTCGACCTCTTCATTCCATTCCCTGTCTCCGGACCGGCAGGTTAATGAGATGTTCTGACCGATGGGAAAGGCAAAGTGATCGGCGATCTCCTGAAATCTGCGAACATTGCGGACCCGATCACCTTCTTGCGGCACATAGGCACTGAGGAGGAGAGGGATTTCTCCTTCGAGAACCACTTCGTGAAATTCGCCATGGATGGTGGGCGAACCGACACGGGAGGTGTTCTGAAGTTGGAAGTGGAGATGCGGGGTGGAAGAGCGCCCTGAATTTCCACAGAGGCCAATGATGTCTCCCCTCCTGACGAAATCGCCTTCCCTGAACTTGGGAGGACCTGCGGCGAGATGGCACACCAGAGAGAAGAGGGAAGGACCATGTTGAACCATGACCAGATTTCCCCAATTCTCTTTCGGATTGGGTTCTCCGATAGGGTTGTCCGGAATATGATGGATAACCTTGATGACCTGTCCATCGGCACAAGCAAGGACAGGAAGTTTGTAGCAGAAATGGTTGGAAACCTCATGGCCTTCCTTCTTATTGGACCTTCTGGATGGATCCCTGACTTCAAAATCGAAGCCATGCTCCCAGAATGCTTGATGGGTAAAAGGACCTGATGAACCCTGGGTGCAGGTCCATATCCCAAGGAATGGAAGGCTGATCGGATGGTCAAAGTGAGAGCCAAACCTCATGATCCGGGTTTGATAATGAATGAGATTCGATTCGGGCCCGGAGGATTCAAAGTCAACAACAGATTTGGGTCGGGCATCCAGTGTCCTCTGCCGCATACCAAAGAGGAAAGTTAGGAGGGTGAGGTTAAAGGGGAGGATCAGGACCGGAAGGCCGAAGGATGAGAAGAGTCGGGCGCTTCCCGTCCACAGAAGGGCGCAGAAGAGGACAGAAGATCCGGCGAGGAGAAAAGACGACTTTTGAGGGACAAACCAGATTCCTCCCATAGCGATGGAGATGAGAATGAAGTTGAAGCCAACCGAGGCATAGAGGTGCTCCTGAGGAAAGTTGAACATCCAGCGGAACCAAAAGACAGCGATGGCAAATCCGATGAAGGAGAGGAGCGTGGCGATTCGGCTGAAGAGGAGGAGAGCGATCAAGAGGATGAATCCCGCTGTCACATCGGGCATGAAAAGGATGGCCCCGAGCGATTTCAGATATCCTGTGACGATTTCAGGGAATGAAAATTGGAAAACGGATATTATCCCCTCTTTAAGATTGGAAGACATCCCCTGAATATTTGGGGAAGCGGAAAGAACCGGAAAGATGATCAGTAGAAAAGGGAGCGTCAGGACAGGAAGGTTGAGGTAGTAGCCCAGAGAAGCGCGCAGGGCGGCCGTGATCAGGACGGTGGCAAAGATGGCCAGAAGAAAGATGACGAGGAGGGGGAGATTGGCCTTGAAAAAGTAGAGGAAGGCAAGACCTACAAGAAGTCCGTTATAACCGTACATCCCAACCCTGATCGCCTCGCCGCTCAGATGGAGCAAGCGGGCAAAGAGATTGGTCAGCAAAACAGCGATTCCTCCTCCTATGAAGAGGTCCGGGTGAGAAGCGGTGGCGGCGAACATCAATGCGCCGACCCACCGGTCCCTGGAGAAGAAGATCTGGGAATAACTGAGGAGAAAGGAGTCGAGCATTTGCAGCCATCTCTCCTGCCTTCTCAAGTCGGGGTTTCGAATTAAATCCAAGGAGGAACCTCTTCGAGAGCCACCAGATGATCCAGGGTCTCCTTGTGGCGGATGATATCGCACTGGCCATTGCGCGAGATCATCACCACATTGGGCCTCAGGGTGATGAACTGCATCCACTGCGTCACATTATAGGCGCCGACCGTCTTGATAACGAGGCGGTCTCCAACTTTCAGGGGAGGGTAGAGGATATTGGCCCGGATCACATCGAGGTTCATGCAGAGAGGACCGAAGATGGCAGTGGGTTCGAAGGTCCCGTTGAACTCCTGTGCCGGAACAATCTCGTGCCGGTACCAGAGCGAAGTGATGAGATGATGGATACCTGTGTCGACCACCACTGCCCTTCGGCCGTCTGAAAGCCGTTTGTTCGCCTGGACAGTGGCGAGGAGGTATCCTGCCTCGTCGATCAAGGCCCTTCCGGTTTCAAGGAAAAGGAGGGGAAGCTCTGACGTGGGACCATTGAGGTTTTCCAATCCCTCTGCAATGGCTTCCACATATTGGCTGAAGGAAGGGGTGACCTGGTTTCCTGGAAGGTACTGGGAATGGAGCGTATTGGTGGAGGCAAAGCCTCCGCCAAGGTCAATCCATTTTATGGATAACCCCATCTCGTCACAGAGCTGTTTTGCAAAAAGGGCCATCTTGGCGGTCGCTTCCCGGTAGGCCTGTGGGTCTAGAACAAAGGTGCCGATATGACAGTGGAGGCCGGAAAGAGTCAACCTTTTTCCGGTGGTCAGCCTCTTGACAGCTGATGAGGCCTGGCCGTTTTCAAGATTGAATCCGAAGCGGTCCCAGTTTGGAACAGAGCTGAGGGAGAAATTGACCCGGATGCCCACTTCCGGTCTCATTCCCAGACGATCCGCCACTTTTTCCAGCAGGGAGAGTTCATCAAAGTGGTCGATATGGATACGGGTGCCTCCCTTCAATGCCCTCTCGAGGGCGGACTCGGTTTTGTAAGGCCCGTTTAGTATGATCCGACTGGAAGGGATACCAAGGCGCAAGGCCTTCTCAAATTCAAATTCCGAGACGACCTCGGCCCAGGAACCCTCTCTGTCAAAAACCCTGCAGATTGCATTCAGGTAATTCGTCTTAAACGACCAGGCGAGCTGAAACTTGGGATAACGAAGGGCTAACAACTCCTTGAGCTCGCGGCATTTATGGACCATTGTCCGTTCGGAAAAGACGAAGAGAGGAGAACCGTATTTCTCAATCAGATCCTGGACCGGCCAGCCGTCGATATGGGTCATTGGCGTAATGGCCTGGAGCCTTCCAAACTTATCGGACGATCCATTCTGATATTTTACCAGAACAGGTTTTTCATAAGATGTTTTAGGTTGATCCATGATGAATCTCCGGATTCTTGGTAATATTATCTGTAATGAATCTCTCCCTTTGAGATGATCTCTTCGAGCCTATCGATTTTTACAACCTGTTCAAGTGAGATTCGGACGAACATCGTTCCCGCTTTGAACTCCGGCAGAGGCGCGGGTTCCATCCCCATGGCCAGCTGGGCGACGGCAACCGGTAGATTCTGCCCGGCCCCTACGCAGAGATAGGTCCATGCGGGAAAACGGGGATTGATCTCAAGAAGGAAGTATCGTTCTTCCTTTGTTTTCAGGACCTCCATCTCAAAGGGGCCTCGCCACTTCGTCATCCGACAGAACGTTTCTGCCATCGCCAGAAACTTCGGATCTTTGACAACTACTCCTGCCCACCCCTTTCCCTTCTCTGTCAAAGAAGTTTTCTTCATGGGCAGTCCGCCTACGATTCCGCCCTCTCCATCTCCAACCGCCAGGACATCATATTCCTCCCCGATTAAAAATTCCTGGATGATGACAGGCAGTCCCCATTGGGCCGTGGTGCGGTGAAAGGCCATGGATGCTTCATCCATGGTATTGACAAGAGTAGCGCCGTAAAAGATCCCTTTCAGCATATAGGGAAATGGGATCTCCATTGAAACCTGACAGAGGGACTCGATATCGGAAACGATCCTGGTTCGGGGGAAATCGAGATTCGCCTTCTCGCATACCTCAGCAAGGTGGACCTTAGAGCGTATGTCAAATTGCTGTTGGGTCGGCAAAAATAGACGGATTCCGATTCCTCTTAATTCAGGCTCCAGGGAAATAAAACCCGATATTTCAGAGTCGAGGGTTGGGATCAACAGGGAAAGATCGGTTCTTTTTTTAATATATTCGAGGCGCTGTCGGAGAGATTGAATCCCTTCAGAGGGCAGGGGGATGAGATAGGCAGAATCGATGAGGTCGGATGCATATAATCCGGGATCCATGTAATGGTAAGTCAGGCCGATGATCTTCCCCTTAAAACCGGGGTGCGCCCGAAGGGAACGGATGACCGAGATGCCGGGACCGGGATTATCCGTGGCATTGAGACCTGTTACTCCAATGGTCCAGTCAAATTGATTCATGACTTATCCCGATGTGAAAATGGGAACGGCTCCGCGATTCTTTAACATTGAAAACTTTTGGGCAATAACTGGGCTTCCATCAACAGATTAATAAACTCGTAAATATCACTTCTTAAGTCTTCCTCACTCGTTTTGAAATGTTTCCTGATCTCAGACTGAATGGCGTCAATTCCATTTCCCTCTTTGAGAAGTTGGAGGATGAACCTTCCTGTTTCATTGGTATTGAATGTTGCCCCGGAATAGGGATCAAAAATAAAACCCGAATCACTGATGGCGATATCCTTTAAGCGGTTAAGAAGAGCAGTATCCATTTTTAATCCTCAATTCGGATTCGGCAGATAGAGAAATATTCATAACAGAGCAATTTTGATACCAAACCCGTTAGAAGTTTCAACTATTTGTTTTTAAATGGATTTTTTAAAACCTGACAGGTTAGAATGGTTCGGATGAGAGATTTTTTGCCATTTTTTCTCTTTCGGTGGCTAAAAATTGCATAATTGAGGATGTTCTCGAGGATAGTAAAGCCATGGTATCCAGAGCAAAGAAAGCATCTCCAATTTCGTGATGATAGAATGGACTCCGGAGGGGCAGGCAGTCCAGACTCCGAAATCTTTAGGAGTGCGGATTATTAGACGTTTAAGGGAAACTTTCGTAGTCGTGAAAATGAGGTTTTTATTGGTCTTGGAGCGTCTGGAGTCAATCCTTAAGCGGTGCCGCCCTAAATCTTTCTCCGCTGGTCCGCCTGCCCCTCTGGATTTGGCATTCCCATAGATTTCTATCACGGGAAAAGAGATGCTTACCGATCAAACAAACCACTTGAAAAAAAAGATGGCCTCTCCTATGATAAGGAAAAAAGTTGAAGGAGGAGTGAGATGTTGAGAAGATGGAAGAGTTTAATCTGGGCAGGAATGATTCTTTTTCTTGTTGTTGGAGCCTATGGGTGCGGGGACTTCTTCTCCTTTCGGACCGTTCGCGAGAGAGAACCCGAGAAGAAACAGCCGATCGCCACATCCTACCGATTTGAGGATATCCCATTGCCGCCAGGGATGACTCTCAACAGAAAAGAGTCTTTTGTCTATGAAACCAAGACAACCCGGACCGGGCTTCTTGTCTATGAGGGAAAAGGAGAAATGGAGAAGCTGGCCAACTTTTTTAAGGAGCAGATGCCGAATTATCAATGGAGACTGGTGAGCAATTTCGAACTTCACAATGTGATGCTTACCTTTATCAAAGAGGGATGGAGTAGCGTCATCTATATTCAGCCCCAGGATGACGAGACGAAGAGGATCGAAATCCGGGTGGGTCCCATAGAGATTAAAATCCTTCCCCCGTCAAAATGAGAGATTTTGGTTTGAGGGTTAAGGTTAAGATACCTGTTTCATTCAGGGACAATGAACGTTAAACGTTGAACGATGAACAGTGTATCATCCGTTTTGTTCATTGTTCGTTGTCCATCGTTCATTGTTTAAAACGAGCTTCGTAACTTTAATCCGTAACTATTTTCATGGTTTGAGATCGATTGAAATGACCGATACACTCCATTTGGAATCTCCGGCTAAGGTCAATCTGAGGCTGGAGATCCTCAAGAAAAGAGAAGATGGATACCATGAAATCAGGACAATCTTCCAGAAGATCAGCCTTCACGATACGCTCCATTTCTCCCTGACCCGCTGCGCCAGGCGCGATGCCTGCCGCGACGGTGCGCGAGCACGGCGGGTGCGGCGAGAGCGAAGAAGAGGGGTCCGGATTACGACAGACCACCCAGACCTTCCGACCGGAAAAAGGAATCTGGTCTATCAGGCAGTCAGGTCCATACTGGAGAGATCGGACTACGGGGGAGGGATTGATATCAAAATCGAAAAGAGGATCCCTCTTGGAGCGGGGCTTGGAGGCGGAAGCAGTAATGCGGCTACTGCCCTGAAGGCCTTAAATCAACTCCTGAAGATAAACCTGACAAAAAAGGAGTTGATGGAGATGGGAGCGGGGATTGGAGCAGATGTCCCTTTCTTCTTATTTGAGGGATCAGCAATCGGTTCAGGTGTCGGAGAGAGATTGAGAAAAATTACACTACCTACCTTATGGTTTATCCTCATCTATCCGAATTTTGAAGTTTCAACCCGCTGGGCTTACCAGAATTTCATATTGACCCGTTCGACGGCGCACCCTCGGCGTGAGCTCGGGTCGAAGGCAAACCCCGCCTTTGAAGGTGGGGTAGGGAAGCGCCGCTCAGGGTCAACCCTGAGCAAGCCCAAGCCTTCAAGCTGGGGAGCCGAAGGGTTGACAAAAACGGAATATCATTTTAATCTTCGTAAGTTATTAAAAACACCAGAGGGTATTGTTCGCCTCCTTTGGAACGATTTGGAGGGTGTGGTTTCGGGCGAATATTCAGAAATCCGCATCATGAAAAGAATGCTTACCTCGGTGGGGGCAATGGGAGCTATGATGACGGGAAGTGGCCCGACCGTATTAGGCATCTTCCCGGAAGAGAAAAAGGCAACAGAGGCATACCAGCAGTTAAAGAAAAAGGTCAGGGAAAGAGGCTGGAAGGTTATCCAGGCCCATAGCATCCCCTAAGTTGTGAAATTCTAAATTTCAAGCACTAAATTTTAAAAAGAGATTAATTTTTTAGTGATGAGCAATGTTTGATGGAATCGTAAAAAGTTGTCATTCCCGTGAAAACGGGAATCCAGAGAATTCTAACTACTTGAAAATACTGGATTCCTGCTTGCGCAGGAATGACTGATAATGGGCTTTTCAGACTTTTTACGAGTCTATCATGTTTAGGGTTTAGAATTTTGAGTTTAGCATTTAAAGAGTTAAAGGGATTGGGGTGTCGTCAAGCGGTAAGACACAGGTCTTTGGAACCTGGACTCGGAGGTTCGAATCCTCCCACCCCAGCCAATCTTTTGGAAAGTAGAAAGCGGAAAGTGGAAGGTAAAAAAAATTTTTAAACGACCTTCTACCATCCACTTTCCACATTCACGATTTGGGAGGTTTTTATGGTGAGGCGGAGAGTAATATTGGAGCAGGACAAAAACCTGGACTGGCTGAAGATCTTCACAGGGAATTCGAACATCGATCTGGTGGAGGAGATTGCCAGGGATCTGGGAACGGCCATGGGAAAATCCCTGGTGAAAAATTTCAGCGACGGGGAGATCAATGTCGAGATTGATGAGAGTGTCCGCGGGATGGATGTCTTTGTCGTTCAGTCGATCTGCCACCCCGTGAACAATAACCTGATGGAACTTCTCATCCTGATCGATGCGCTAAAAAGAGCCTCCGCCGAAAGGATTACGGCGGTGTTACCCTACTATGGATATGCGAGACAGGACCGGAAGGTCTCGCCCCGTGCGCCCATCTCCGCCAAATTGCTTGCGGACCTGATCACCACGGCAGGCGCCTCCCGGATCCTCACCGTTGACCTTCATGCCGGCCAGATCCAGGGATTTTTTAATATCCCCGTGGATCACCTCTTTGCCGCCCCTGTGCTTCTGGAATATTTAAAGAAATTAAAGAACGACCTTGTGATTGTCTCTCCGGATGCAGGAGGCGTGGAAAGGGCCCGGGCCTATGCCAAGCGGTTGAATACCTCCCTGGCCATCATCGATAAACGGAGAGAGGGTCCGAATGTTTCGCAGGTGATGAATATTATCGGAGATGTTGAAGGTATGGTCGCTATTATTGTGGATGATCTGGTGGATACAGGCGGGACACTGGCCCGTGCAGCCTATGCCCTGATGGAAAAGGGAGCAAAAGCGGTCTATGCCTGTTGCACCCATCCTGTGTTTTCGGGAAAGGCGGTGGAGATCATTTCAGGGTCTCCCATCGAGGAGATGATTGTGACGAATACCATTCCGTTGCAGGAAGAGGCAAAGGCCTGCCGGAAGATCAAGGTCCTTTCGGTATCGAGCCTCCTCGCAGATGCCATTCGAAGGATCTATGAAGATGAATCGGTAAGTTGTCTGTTCATTTAAGAGACATTAAATACAAATACTGTGTCGGTGAATCGCGTTGGTGAATGGTGGTAGATATTTCACCCTCACCCGTTACCATCACGGACCACCCTCACGCACCATGAAAGGGAGTGAACTTATGGAAAGACCGGTTTTAAAAGCGGAAATGAGAGAGGGAACGGGAAAAGGTATGGCGAGGAAACTGAGGGACAGGGGGTTTATTCCTGCGATCTTCTATGGAGCCAATACCCAGACGATTCCTCTGATTGTCAATCCCAAGGAATTATCACTAACCCTTCAGACCGAGGCAGGAGGGAATGTGCTGATCGACCTTGAAATCAGAAAGGGCGACCAATCCGAGCGAAAGGTCGTGATGGTCAAGGAACTCCAGTACGACCATCTTCAGCGGAAGGCCCTGCACACCGATTTTTATGAGGTGGCCATGGATGTGCTGGTCAACGTGGAGATTCCCATCCATCTTGTCGGAAAACCGGAGGGGACGAAGATGGGAGGCATCCTTGATCAGGTCCGGAGAGTCATTGAGATTCAATGCCTTCCGGGAGATATCCCGAAGAGCATCGATCTCGATGTCAGCTCTTTAAAAATCGGCGATTCCGTCCATGTCAAAGACATTCAGTTGGAGAAGGCGAAGATCTTAACGGAGGCCAATTTCACCATTGCCACCGTGGTTCCACCC
This sequence comes from Thermodesulfobacteriota bacterium, assembly GCA_030017685.1. Lineage (GTDB taxonomy): Bacteria > Desulfobacterota > BSN033 > BSN033 > UBA1163 > RBG-16-49-23. Next base: position 68,033 of record JASEHH010000002.1, read on the forward strand.
GTAGCGGAAGAGAAGAAGGTGGAGGAGGTGGCCGCAGAAGCGGTTGAAGGAGCGGAGGTAAAAGAGAAAGAGGAGAAAGAGTAATCGATTGTGAAAATCATTGTGGGATTGGGAAACCCGGGTGCCCTGTATGAGGGGAGCCGGCATAACATCGGTTTTTTAGTGGCGGATCGGCTTGCGGCCGCACATCATATTCTGATCTCCACAAGACGCTTCAAAACAATCCTCGGAAAAGGATTGATCGACTCCCAGGAAGTCGTCCTCATCAAACCAATGACTTTTATGAACCGGAGCGGAGAGGCGGTCAAAAAGGCGCTCCTTTTTTTTCGCTCCGGCGTGGAAGATTTGATCGTCATTCATGACGATCTGGACCTTTCGCTTGGGAGGCTTCGCTTCAAAGTGAGGGGAGGAGATGGGGGACATCTCGGCATTCGCTCCATCATCGAGTCGATAGGGGCCAATACCTTTTTGAGGTTGAGGGTCGGCATCGGAAGGCCTCCGAAGGGGATGGATCCAGCGGAATATGTTCTGAACGCTTTCAATGTCCTTGACCAACCCTGTTTAGAAAGGGTGCTCGATCAGGCAGCAGAGGCTTTCAAGGTGATGTTTGTGGAGGGGTTGCAGACGGCGATGAACCGGTTTCAGAAAAAAATCAGAACAGAGGAGGGTTAATTATGGTCTGGATTGGAGTTGCTGGGCTAACAGGGATTATCGCTTTAATTTTTGTCGTCTTCACAGCCAGGAAGGTGATGAGGCAGGACCCCGGAACCCCTCAGATGGTTGCCATTTCCGATGCGGTTCATGAAGGGGCGATGGCTTTCCTAAAAAGGGAATATAGGGCCATCTGCATCTTTGCGGTCATTGTGGCCTTCCTCTTGGCCATAGGGCTGAAAGGTCAGGGATGGCATTTCTCCATCCTCACCGCGATCTCCTATCTGGTGGGGGCGGCCTGCTCCCTGGTGGCCGGTTATGTAGGATTGAGCATTGCCACAAGGGCCAACACACGAACGGCTCAGGGGGCCACACGGGGGTTTAATCAAGCCTTAGCGGTCGCCTTTCCGGGTGGCGCGGTGATGGGGCTTACCGTTGTGGGACTGGGACTCCTGGTCTTCTCCATCGTCTTTATGGTCCTGGGCTATCTTGCTCCCGGAGGATTGGTAGAAAAGATGACAGAAGCGGCAGGCATCATCGCCGGTTTCAGTATGGGGGCCAGTTCAGTGGCTCTTTTTGCAAGAGTAGGGGGAGGAATTTATACGAAGGCCGCCGACGTAGGCGCTGACCTGGTGGGAAAGGTCGAAGCCGGAATTCCGGAGGATGATCCGAGAAATCCTGCGACGATTGCCGACAATGTGGGAGACAATGTAGGCGATGTGGCCGGCATGGGCGCGGACCTCTATGAGTCCTATATCGGTTCACTCCTCTCCGGAGTGATCATCGCAGTGACCACGCTCCCAACGCCGGAGCTCAAAATAAAGGGAGTGATTCTTTCCTTTCTTCTTTACGCCATCGGAATCATCGCCTCCATCCTCGGAGTCTTCTTCGTCCGAACGGATGAGAAATCCGATCCGAGAAAGGCGCTCAATAATGGGACCCTCTCCAGCGGTATCTTCTATTCGATCGGCGCTCTCATCCTGGTCTGGGTGATGTTTGATGGAAATCTCTCTTACTTCCTGGCAACCTTTTCAGGCATTGTGTCCGGAATGGTGATCGGGTTTACAGCCTTCTATTATACCTCAGGGAAATCGGTTGAGGGTCTGGCCAAATCGAGCATCACCGGGGCGGCTACGACGATCATCCATGGGTTTGCCCTGAGCTGCCGTAGCACGATCATCCCTCTGGTGGTCATTGCAATTGCTATCCTGATCTCCTTCAAACTGGCTGGTTTCTTCGGCATCGCCCTTGCCGCCATCGGTATGCTGGCCATAACCGGCATGGTCGTCTCCGTAGACGCCTACGGGCCCATTGCAGACAACTCCGGAGGCATTGCGGAGATGGCACATATGGGGAAAGATATCCGCAAGATCACAGACTCTCTGGATGCCGCCGGAAATACGACGGCTGCCGTGGGAAAGGGTTTTGCCATCGGTTCTGCGGCATTGACCGCCCTGGCCCTTTTCCTCTCCTATACGCAAGTGATGGGACTGACTTCGATCGACATCATGAGTGCGGCAGGAGGTTATAAGATTGTGGCGGGCGTCTTCATCGGCGCCGTCATCCCTTACTACTTTGCCGGGGCAACGATGATGGCCGTGGGAAGAGCTGCTTTCAGTGTGGTGGAAGAGGTGAGAAGGCAGTTTCGTGAAATCAAGGGATTGATGGAGGGCACGGCACGGGCTGAATATGCACGGTGCGTTGACATTACCACAGCCGGTGCACTGAAGGAAATGATCGTCCCTGGAGTGGCCGCAGTGGCCATTCCTATCGTACTGGGGAGCCTTTTAGGTCCGGAAGCGTTGGCCGGAGTCTTATTAGGTTCACTTGCGACGGGCGTTCCCCTTGCGCTTCAGATGGCCAATGCGGGCGGCGCCTGGGACAATGCGAAAAAATGGATCGAGGAGGGGAACTTAGGGGGCAAGGGTTCAGATACTCACAAGGCCGCTGTCGTGGGAGACACCGTTGGCGATCCTTTCAAGGATACCTCCGGCCCCTCGATGAACATTCTTTTGAAACTGATGACCGTGGTCTCATTGGTCTTCGGTCCGATGATCCTTGTCATCCACAATTGGCTCATCTCACTATTTTAAATCTATAAAAGGTTAAGGCTAAGGTTGAGGTTAAGGTTAAACATTTTCCTCAACCTTGACCTCAGCCTTAACCTTCTACTCTCTACTCTCCTTTTTCGATCTCCATGAAAATCTTTCCGTGATGGAAGATCCGGACGCCACCAGTCTCTTCGGAGATGACAATGGCCAGTGCATCGGTTAGTCGGGTAATTCCAGCGGCGGCCCGGTGACGACTCCCCAGGCCCAGTGGAATTTCGATATTCTCCCCGGAGGCGTCAAGATGACGGCCTGCTGCAAGGATTACCCCATCTTCCCGGAAGATGAAGGCTCCATCGATGGAGGCGAATTCCTTTACGGTCTCTTTCAGGCGATGATCGAGGATATTCCTTTCCTCCTCCGGATACCCCTGAAAGGGATTGATCACCATTGGATGAGAAAATTTAAGCACCTCTTCATGCCTGCCAAGGACGAAGATTGTTCCAACGGGCTTCCTTCCTTCCTTGCCCTCGATGGAAATCTCCAGTGCGAGGCTCAGGACGGTCTCGAAGACTTCCGGCCTAACAATCTCCGAGATCACCGGAAGATCGGAGGAGGATAGAATCTCAAACTCCTTTCCGAATTCGAGGATGAGAAGATTATCAAGGGCTTTGGATTGCGGCATGCCGGAAAGGCAGATCCATTTGTCTCCTTTTTGAACGAGGCCTTTTGAGAGGGCCTGGATGATGGCCATTTTGATCTGGTTGACCCTGCCCAGGGGGAGGTCAGGGAGTCGAAGCACCTTATCAGAAATGGAGAGGGCTTCCTGAAAAGAGGCCTCGTCTTTGATGGCCAGGATGAGATCAACCTGCTTCTCCTGTCCGATCTTGGCCAGGGCCTCATAATCTTCGATCAGATCAGCATAGAGAAGCACACCCTTCGATTTCGTCTTCTTGACTGTTGTGCAGGCCATTTCAACCATCATTCGGTTCTGTTGTTTCACAATCTCCTCCTGGAGCCCTGAGTTGGCAAGCCCACTGATCACACAGGGGCTTTATTTTCTTCTCTTTTTATTATACAAATAATATGGAAGAAATCCATAAAAAACTTAAATTCGAAACTCGAAGCACCTGCCTGCGCGAAGCCGCTTCGGCATAGGCAGGCGAAATTCGAAACAAATCCGAATTTCAAATGTTCAAAATTCAAAATATCACATCTGAAAAAATGGGTTTGGGTCATTTGAGATTCGAATTTTGGTCATTGTTTCGGATTTCGATATTCGATATTCGGATTTAACGAAGGGTGACAAGATGGGATTTCGTTGCGGCATCGTTGGACTTCCCAATGTGGGGAAATCAACCATCTTCAATAGCCTGACTGCGGCAGGGGCGGAGGTGGCGAGTTACCGCTTCTGCACCATCCAGCCCAATCTTGGCATTGTCCCTGTTCCGGACAAGAGACTGGAGAAACTCGCCAGACGGATCCATCCCAAAAAAGTGACCCCTACCACACTTGAATTCTTCGACATCGCCGGATTGGTCAAGGGGGCGAGCAAAGGAGAGGGATTGGGGAATCAGTTTCTGGACCATATCCGGAATGTGGATGCCATCGCCCACACCGTTCGATGCTTTGAAAACAGGAAGGTGGCCCACGACTTCGGTTCGCTCGATCCGGTGAGAGACATTGAAGTAGTCAATACGGAACTCCTCCTATCAGATCTTCAGACCCTTGAGAAAAGGATGACCAAGGTGGAGAAACTCCACCGGGTTGGCGCCAAAGAATCCGCCCTGGAGTTAGAGGTGTACCATGAGGTTCAGGCTGTGCTGAACAGGGGGCAGATCGCAGGAAACCTCCATTTTACCGGAGAGAAGAAGACGGTCTTTGCTGACCTCCATCTTTTAACTTCAAAGCCTGTTTTTTATGTGGCCAATGTGGATCAGGGGGAGTTGAGGGAGGAGGGGGCCTGTTTGAAGACGATGCTGGACTGGGCACGGAGAGAGGAATTGAGGGTGGTGGTCATCTGCGGCGATCTGGAAGCCGAGCTCTTGGAATTGAAAGAAGAGGAGAAGGAAGAGTTTAGAAGGGAGCTGGGCCTGGAGGGGTCAAGCTTAGAGAGGTTAGTAGGGGTGGGTTATGAGGTCCTCGATCTTGTCACCTTTTATACCACGGTCAGTTCCGAACTGAGGGCCTGGACCGTTCCCAGAGGAACTCCTGCTCCGAGGGCTGCGGGGAAGATTCACAGTGATATGGAGCGTGGATTTATCCGCGCAGAGACGGTCTCATTCGATGATTTCATCGTCTGTGGCTCCGAACATCTGGCAAAGGAGAAAGGACTTCTCCGCTCGGAAGGGAAGGAATATCTCGTCCGAGACGGTGATATCATCCACTTCCGTTTTCATGTATAAGGGAGACCAATAACCAATCACCAAGTACCAATAACCAGATAATGACCAAACACTCAATGACCAATATTCGAAAAAACCAAAAATCTTTTGGTGATTGAGGTTTGGTGATTGGATATTATTTGGTTATTGGAATTTGGTTATTGGTGTTTTATAGTTCTAGTTAGGATTAACTCCGTATTCTGGGAAAGCTGAGGAATATGAAAATATTTCGATACCTCTTCCATATGATTCCTGTCCTCTGGTCTCTCATCAGGGATATTATTTTTAGGAGCCTCTCCCGGGAGGAAAATCGTCTCCATTATCTTTTTGGAAAAGCCAATGCCTATGACCAGGCCGATCTGTCAGATCGATCCATTCGGATCTATGAGGAGATATTGGAGAAAGACCCCGATTCCATTCCCGTTTTCATGAATCTCGGAGGAATCTGCTTTCGAAGGGGGATGTTTGAAAAGGCCATTCCTTATTATGAGAAGGTGGTCCGCCTTAACCCGAAACATTACCAGGGACACTACTGGTTAGCGGTCTGCTACTGGGAATTAGAACGATATTATGCGGCCATCAACACACTTGAGAAAGTCATCGAATTCCTTCCTACCTTTAAAGATGCCCTGAACCTGATGGGTGATTGCTATGAGAGAGTGGGAGAGGGGGCGAAGGCGGAACATTACTATCTGAAGGCGATCAGTGCGGACCCGGAGGGACGGGTCATCCATGGAGGGATTCTGGATCGCTCGAATCAAGAAAAGAAGAGGGAAGAAAGGGTTAGGCATTGAAAGGCGGGAAGAGTGCAATGAAGCAGGTGAGCGAGAGGGTTCTTTTCAAACAAAAAAGATAGTGGCTCTCGCCTTTAATTCGCCTCCTTCTTTGCTCTTTTTTTCGCAGAGAGAAATTTTTCCTCATCCATGACCCGGGGGGATATCCCTTGGAATCCTCCCAGGTTCGGGTCAGGAGGCAGAAGAATCCAGGCGATCCCGAGATCTTTATCCACCTTGACCACTTTATCACCGGGTTGAAGCTTCTTCATAGTAACGAATGATACGAATGGCAACGAATTGAACGAATCATGCAAACCATCCGAGTTTTTTCTATTTACTACAATTAGCATTATTCGCCATATCATTTCAAGAGATTATGGATCTATTTGGAGGGCCAGAATAGTAGAGAATGGACCCGGGAACCCGTTTTGAACAGATTCGGCGCGTCTTGATTTACACCCTCATTCTCAACTGGGGCGTAGCAGCATCAAAACTGATCTATGGTTGGCTGATCCGCTCTGCCAGCATGAAAGCCGATGGATTCCATTCTTTTTCCGATGGGTCCTCAAACCTCGTTGGCCTCTTAGGCATCTGGGTTGCCTCTCGCCCCATCGATCAAAATCATCCATACGGCCACAAAAAATATGAAACCCTCACCTCGGTGGCCATCTCTGCCCTTCTCTTTTTCGTCTGTTTCAATGTGATCAGAGAAGGGATCGCTCGTTTCATTGATCCTGTGATACCGGAGGTCAACCTCAATGCTTTTCTTGTGATGATCGTGACCATGGCCGTCAATATTTTCGTCATGGTCTATGAGAATAAAAAAGGAAAAGAGTTAAAGAGCGATGTCCTCGTCTCCGATGCACTCCACACTCGTGCGGATATCCTGACCTCCGCCTCTGTCATCATCACCCTCATAGCCATAAAATTGGGATATCCCATGGTCGATCCCATTGCCTCCCTGCTCATCGCTCTCTTCATCGGATATGCGGCCGTTCAAATCCTGAGGGAGAGCGCCCGAGTGCTCAGCGATGGGGCGGCGATTCCCATCCAGGAGATCGAGAGAGTCGTCCTCGCCATTAAAGGAGTGAAAGAATGTCATCAAATCCGAAGCAGGGGGCGTGAGGATGATATCCATATCGATCTCCATATCCTGGTTGACCGGGAGATGGATGTCCACCGGGCCCATCACCTCTCTTACGCCATCGAGAATAAAATTAAAAGAGATTTCAGGGGGGTGACCGATGTGGTGGTCCACATGGAGCCGATGGAGACGGAAAGGAACAAAAGGCGGATTTAGTTTTATCAGTAAAATTGCGAAATCCTTCAAGAAAGACCTGAAAATATTTTCTTGACAAATCATTGTCTCAATGTGTAAAAAGTATACAATAATGGATTAAACGGAGCAGAAAAGAATTTGTTGTTTGAGAGCGCATTTTCGAAGGAGGGGAATTGAATTGAAGCCTGGCACTCGGTAAATAGGAAGGAGCCAGGTTTTTCTTTTTGGCAAGTTGATTTTTTATTCAGGGAGGCGAAGATGGGCGGGAGGAAGATCATAATTTTTATCTTTTTAGTGGGAATTCTCATGATCGGAAAGACGGAAGATCTTTCTGCTCAAAGCCTTCTCGATATCGGAATAAAAGAGTATAAAGCTGAAAATTATGAGGAGGCCCTCGAGGTCTTAACCAAGGCAAAATCTCAACAGCCCGGTTCCTCTCTGATCGCTTTCTATCTCGGGCTGACTTATAAGCAGATGGGAAATTATCGGGAGGCGACTGGTCTTTTCAAAGAGACGCTTCGCCTCTCTCCTCCGGCAAACGATGCCTATCCCGAACTGATCGAAACCCTCTATTATCTCAATCAGATTAAAGAGGCGAAGGATTGGATCACACGGGCTGAAAAAGAGAGGGTGAAACCCGGCCGCATTACTTTTTTAAGAGGGCTCATTCTTTTAAAAGAGAGGGATGAAAAGGGCGCCCTCAAAGCGTTCAAAAAAGCAAAGGAGCTGGATTCTTCCCTGTCCCAGGCCTCCGATATCCAGATGGCAAGGATTTATGCAAGGCAGAAGAGGTTTTCCGAAGCCAAAGAGAGCTTGAAGGCCGTCATCTCTGTGGATCCGGCCTCTGAAACGGCTTCCTTCGCCAAAGAGTATGAGGATGCTCTATCACGAGCCGTTAAAACATATAAGCCCTGGAGTGTTACTGCCGGAGTCGCCTATCAATATGACGACAATCTGGTTCTGAAGCCTTCGAGACGCATACCCGACCTGAACATATCAGGAGAGAAGGATTCGAGCATCGTGACCACGCTGAGGTTCATCTATACCCCTCTCCTGAAGGAACCCTGGGTCTTTACCGGGCAGTACACTTCCTATACGAATACCTATTTTAATAATCATAAGGTCAATCTCATCAACCAGTCCATCTCTCTCACCCCGGGTTACAATTTTAATCGAGGCGTGTTCACTCTGCCGGTTTCTTTCAGTTACTTATGGCTCCGTGAGAAAGAGTATATGCATCTCACCCAGACCAGACCGACCTTCCATCTCATGCTGTCAAACGATCACATCGTTCAACTCTCCACGGGATACATCCGGAGGGAGATGCTGAGATCTCCTCCCAACCATGATCGGAACGAAGAGCGGGATGGAAACATATGGAGCCTATCTCCCGGATACCTTCGTCCCTTCAAGGGAGGAAAGGGACTCTTCTACATTCATTATGAATTTTCGGATGATAACACCGAAGGGAAAAACTGGGAGAATACTGGAAACCGATTCACGATGGGCCTCATCCTTCCCATTCTCGAGAAGGTGAGCCTGTCAGTATCCGGAGACATTTTATTACAGGATTATCGTCATTCCCATACCTTCTATGGAATGGAACGAAGCGACAGAATCTATTACGGTTCCACCGGTATTCGGTGGGAAATTCTGAAGGGATTAAAACTCAACCTCCAGTATGCCCATACGAGAGCCGATTCGAACATCGATGTGTATGAATACAGAAGAAATGTTGTTCAGTTAGGGGTGGAATATACCTTTTAAGGAGAGCGATCATGTTCATAGGACAGCCATATAAGAAGATGATGGTCCTTTTCGGTTTTTCCCTCTTTCTGATTTCCGGAGTGGTTCTCTATGGTTTCCAGACCAGAGCCGCCGATCCGGTCGGGAAATTTACCCTCGTCGAGGGGAATGTCGATATCCTGAGGGGAGGGGCCATGCCCGCCCTATCGGTCAAGATGGGCGATCCCGTCTTTGTGAAGGATGTCGTCAGAACGAAGAGCGGCGCAAAGGCTGAAATTCTTTTCGTCGATGGAAATCAAATCAAAATTTCCCAACGAAGCAGAATCGATATCAGTGAATATTCAACCGACGAGACCAAAAGCATGGGAATCATCAAGTTGCCGAGAGGGAAGGTGGAGGCTTGTGTGCCCGAGAAGGTGGTTAAGCGAATTACTGTTTCTCCAAAGGCCAACCGGTTTGAAATCCAGACGCCGGTGGCAGTGGCAGGAGTTCGGGGGACCGGATACTCTGTCTATCAGAGTGGCAATTCAGCTACGATCTATGTAACAGAGGGGGTGGTTTATGTTTTTAACCCCAAATTTCCCGATCAGGTGATCGAGGTCCACGCAGGAGAAATTGTGACGATCTATGCGGATCAACCGGCAACTGCATCGAAGCCGAGAAAAGCGACCGAAGAAGAGAAGAAGATGTTCGAAAGATTGGTGTTGATGGAAGAACCATCAGGCGTGCTCGATTTTATTATTATGACTACGCCATCCGGACCCGGGATTTCAACCCAACCTCCTATCACGGAGACTTATCCCGACGCCCTACGACCCAGACCAGAGATTCAACAAGAACCACCAAAAGAACGATAAGGCGGATAATATATTCAACCCCAGGGTTGACTAGGCCCCACGACATAATTCAGGGCAAGGGGAGATTGATCACGGTCAGAGGATGGAGTCTGGTTATTTCTCTGTCAGGGTAGTAATCACATCCTCCTTACATTCGAGGAGAACGGATTCCGGTCCTTCTTCCAGTTTATAGACCGCCACAGGTTTCTCTTTCCCCTTGACGATCACCTTTTCCAGCCCCTCGATCTTCAATTTGTAGATGGACTCATTACTGAGCGCTTCCCTGATTTTCGCCAGGGTGAATTCGGTGATGAGGATGCGGGCATCATATTTTCTCGTCAACCCCTCCACCCTGGCTCCGAGGTTGACATGGTCGCCGATGACCGTGTAGTCCATCTTTTTACCTTCGGCGCCTATATTTCCGACAAGGGCCTCCCCGGTATTAATGCCGATCCCGGAATCGAGAGGAATTTTGCCTTCGGATTCCCATTTGAGCTGAAGTTCTTTCAGCCGTTTCACCATATTCAGGGCGCATTTCACTGCCAGTTCAGCATGGTTCTCCTGAGAAATGGGGGCGCCCCAGAAGGCGACGATCTCATCCCCGACAAATTTATCGAGGGTCCCATCCCAGCGGAAGATGATGTCCGTCATCTCTCCGAGATACTCATTGAGCATGGCGACCACTTCTTCAGGCGTATGCTTTTCCGAGAAAGTCGTAAATCCTCTGATGTCCGAAAAGAGGACAGTGATCTCCCTTCTCTCGCCACCCAGTTTCGTCATCCCCGGATTCTTGATCAGGGCATTGACCACCCTTTCCGTGGCATAGTTCGAAAACATGGACCTGATCTTTCTCGCATAACGCTCCTCGATGACGTAGTTGTAACCGGTCATGCTGATATAGATGAGGAGGACATTATTTAAAGGATAAGCCATATTGACCCAGAGATTCTGTAGGGCGAAAAGGAGATAGCCCGTGCAGGATATCAGCGCCAGGAAAAGGCCTGTGATCACAGATGTTCCCAGGGCTTTCACCCAGATTGCGGAAAGAGTGAAGAGGATGCCTGATAGGATCAGGAGGATGAGGTCGGTATGGAAAGTGGCTTTTCTCATGATCCGGTTATCAAGAAGGGATGAGATCACATTGGCATGTTTTTCGATTCCAGGCATGGCGGCGGAAAAGGGCGTGACTCTCAGGTCATAAATCCCCACGGCGGTTGCACCGACCAGGACGATCTTTCCCAGGAAGAAGTCAGGTTTTATTGTTCCTTCCAAAATGTCGGCGATGGAGAGATGGGGAAAGGTATGATTGGGACCATAATAGTGAATCAGGCTTCTTCCAAAACGGTCCGTTGGGATATACCGTTTTTCTCCAAGCTGGATGCCTGCCGTGGCCTTCAGGATCATTTTTTCGCGGGGAACGCCGAGATAGATCGAGGCCGTGAGAAGGTCGATGGAGGGGAAGAAATAACCGTCGAATTCGAGAGCCATGGCCTCCCATCGCAATGTCCCGTCTCCATCCGGAAACATATTGATATGTCCCAGACCCATTGCCTCTCGAATGAGGTTCGGGACAGGAGAAAGGGGGCGCTTCATAGAGATGGGAGCGTATTGTTGAAACCTATCGGGATCATGGATGGACTGAAAGGCCGAATCGAGGAGATGACGGTTATCCGGTCCGCCGGGTTTCCGGTCGAATTCAAAGGCGACCGGAAGCAGGACATTCCCTGCTTCCTGGATGCCATGGCCAAGCATCAAATCATGCTTTTCATGTTCACTCAGGATGATATCCAATACGATGAGTTCTGCTCCTCCTTCTGCCAATCTCTTCACCAGCTGTGCGATCTTATCCCTGCTCCAGGGCCATCTCCCGAACCTGCCGATACTTTTTTCGTCAATGGCCGCAATGACGATATGTTCCGAGGGCTTGATGGCGCCCCTGATCTTAAATCTGTAATCATAGAGTTTGTCTTCCAGGACCTCTCCAGGAGGAAATCTGATCCACATCAAAATGCCGAACAGCAAGGTGATCAGAATGCCGATGAGGAAAGTGATCCTAATTCTTCTTGAGATTTCCATCCTTTTAATCCAAATGGTTTCGATCGAATGAGGGGCTCTGACGGAATCGTTTTTTTTTAGAGTGAATCTTTCTTTCTTCTATTCTTCTTTCCTTTGCTTTTAATGGGACCGATGTCGGCCGGCGTTTCTTTTTCGGTCGGTTCAATCTCATCAATTGTTTTTGAAGTCTCTCAAAGGCCAGTCTTAGATTTTGCGATTGAAACCGATGTTCCGTAACCGTAACCGTGATGCCCGAGAGAGGATGTTTCAGCCGGACAGCGGTCTCCGTCTTATTCTTTCTCTGCCCCCCCGGACCAGAGGAACGGTAGGTGTCAATGATCACCTGCTTTTTTAGGATCTCAAGATCGTTATCAAACCTCTGGTGCATGGATTTAATCTCTTTAAATTACGATTTCTATGGTTAGGGTAACGATGCCCGCCCTGTACCATGCTAGGTTCAGGGCTCGTTTCGTTAAAAGGTTATGTTGTTCGTCTTTAAATTTCTTTAGCCATAACCCTTTGACCATAAACGATACGGGCTTCTTAACCTTAACCTTCTTTCTTTGTTTCTTCTTTGGCATCGGCATGATGTTTGATGACCAGGGCATCCACCATGAAGATGACATCCTCGGCGATATTGGTGGCGTGATCGGCAATGCGTTCGAGACATCGACCGACAATGATCAAATGGACTGCTCTCGTGATGGTCTTCTGATCTGAAATCATATAGGTGAGGAGCTCTCTGAAGACCTGGTCATTTAATCCATCAACGAGGTCGTCTCTTTCGCATACCGAACGTGCCAACTTGGAATCTCGGTTTACAAAGGCGTCGAGGACATCTTTCACCATCGACTGGGCGATCTCAGCCATCCGGGGAAGATCGATGTATGGCTTGAGTTGGGGCTCCTGGTTTAAAGAGACAGCTCGTTCGGCAATGTTGACCGCCTGATCTCCCATTCGTTCCAGGTCGGTGATGATTTTCATAGTGGAGGTGATAAAACGTAGATCCACTGCCATGGGCTGTCTCAGGGCAAGAAGTCTCAAACACATCTCATCAATCGCGATTTCCAACTTATTGATTTGGTCTTCCTTCTTAAAAGTCAGATGGGCCAGTTCATTATCTCGTTTAACCAGAGATTGAACGGCATCATGGATGGTTTCTTCCACAAGGGTGGCCATCTTTAAAAGATTTTCCTTCAGCTCTTCCAACTCTTTCTGAAACTGGGTCTCTGTGGTCATCGTGATCTCCTTCTATTATATCTGATTACACAGATTTTAAAACAATGTTGTTAACCGAAACGTCCGGTGACATAATCTTCGGTTTGTTTCTCCTTTGGACCGGTAAAGATCTGATAAGCCGTTCCTTCTTCGATCAACTCTCCGTTTAAGAAGAACCCTGCCCGGTCAGCCACCCTGGAGGCCTGCTGGATATTATGGGGAACCAGGACAATCGTATACTCTTTTTTCAGGCGGGTGAGCGTCTCCTCGATGCTGGCCGTTGAGATGGGGTCCAGGCCAGAACAAGGCTCGTCGAGGAGGAGAACCTCTGGTTCCAGGGCCAAAATCCTTGCGATGCATAGGCGCTGCTGTTGCCCGCCGGAAAGCCGCAGGGCGGAAGTATGGAGACGGTCCTTGACCTCTTCCCAGAGCACTCCGGACCGCAATGCCTTCTCAACCGTTTCGTCCAAACGCTTTTTCTGGGTCGTCCCGCCTAAACTCGGACCGTAAGCCACATTTTCATAGATGGACATCGGAAGGGGAATCGGCAGGTCGAAGACAATCCCGACCCTTCTCCTCAACTGGGTGAGGCTCACTTTCGGATCATAGATATCCTTTCCTTCCAGAAAGATCGTTCCATTATGGTTCGTCCCGTAGGTCAGATCGGTCAGGCGATTGAGGCTTTTTAAGAGGGTGGTTTTCCCGCTGCGGGCAGGGCCGAAGATGGCAAATATTTCATTGGCTCTGATTTCGAGGTTGATGCTTTTTAAAGCCGGAATAGAGCCGTAATAAAAACTAAATTCTTTAATGCTAACCTTGTTTCGCAGTGACATGAGATTTTCCTTAAGCCCTTTTTCGGATATATCGATTGAGCCTCCAATTAGCAACAATGTTGACGAAGAGAACGAGAAGGATCAGGGCTGCTCCGGTTCCATAAGCCATCTCCATGGAAATCCCTTCACGAGCGAGGATGTAGAAGTGAACCGACATGGTCCGGACAGGCGAGAAGAGAGAAGTCGGTATGATCAAAGAGGATCCGGCCGTGAGGATGACCACGGCGGTCTCCTCAATACTCCTGCAGACACCCAGTATGATACCGGTGAAAATTCCGGGCATGGCATTCGGTAAGATGGCACGGGTAACCGTCTCCCACTTCGTTCCACCCAATGAATAACTGACTTCACGGAAGGAATATGGGATCGCCTTGAGGGCTTCCTCTGCGGTGCAGATGATGGTGGGCAGGATCATTGCGGCAAGAGCGAGGCCACCGGAGAGGATGGACCATCCCATATTGAGGTAGATGACAAAAAAAACGAATCCAAAAAGGCCAAAGATGATGGAGGGCACTCCCGCCAAACATCCGATTCCAAAACGTATGACACGACTGATCCGGCCTTCACGGGTATATTCCCCGAGAAAGATCGCTGTTCCGACTCCCAGGGGTGTTGCAACGACAATCGCTACAACGGTCAGGGCAATGGTCCCGATGATCGTCGAAAAGATCCCACCCTCGCGGCCCATGCTTCGTGGAGATTCAAGAAAAAAGCGAGGGCTGAGGACAGGAATGCCTTCCGAAAGAACCTGGAGGACGATCAGGGCCATCACCCCCATCGTTGAAAGGGCAGCCATCCAGATCAGGATCTTTGCAACTTTTTGTGTTAGATAGCGCCTCCGATTGATTCTCAACCGACCCTCCTTCGGGAAAGAACGATGGCCAACGCATTTAAAAACATAATGATTAAGAAGAGAATGACGCCTGTAGCAAAGAGGGCCTGGCGGTGATCGCCTGTTGCATAGCCCATCTCAATGCCGATGTTTGTGGTCAATGTTCGGGCCGAATCGAGGAAGGAAGAGGGCATCTTCACTGCGTTTCCAAGGATCATGATCATCGCCATCGTTTCTCCAAGGGCACGACCCATTCCGAGAATGATGCTCGCCACGATCCCCGACCTGGCCGCGGGGACCAATACCCGCCAGATGGTCTCCCAGTGGGTAGCGCCCAGGGCGAGCGCTCCTGCTTTATAGGACGGGGGAAGGGCTTTCAAGGAGTCCTCGGAGATGCTGATGATAGTTGGAAGAATCATAATACTCAGGATCAGAGAACCGGAGAGGATACTCAGGCCGGGGCCTCCTAAATAATTTCGGACAAGGGGGACGAGGACAACCAGACCCCAGAAACCATATATGACCGATGGAATGCCTGCCAACACCTGAATGGCGGACCTCAATATCATTCCTGCCCAGGGAGGCGTCCATTCGCAGAGGAAGATGGCGCAGGCCAAACCCAGAGGGATGCCTAAAAGGAGGGCGCCAAAGGTTACCCAGAAGGACCCGACGATCATCGGAAGGATCCCAAAGGAACCCTGGCTCGGCACCCACCGTTCTCCGAAGAGGAAGGCTTTGGGCCCAATCTTCCAGATCAGCGGGAGCCCCTCCCCGAAGATGAAGAAGGCGATCAGGGCAAGAATCGAAATAGAAGAAAAGGCAATCAAAAGCAGAATTTTTTCAATAAACTTCTCTTTGAATTCCACCGTCATCCTCCGGGGGGCTTCAATGACCAGTGACCAAACCTTCTTTGGAGAGAAGCTTCTGAGCTTCCGGGCTCATCACAAATTCTAAGAAGGACTTTGCCTCTCCCATGAGTTCGCCATGGAAAACCAAGAGAAATGGCCGCACCATTGTATATTTTCCAGCCATGATGCTGTTTGAGGCAGGCTCCACACCGGATATCTTCAGGGCCTTCACCTTTTCATTGACGAGTCCGAGAGAGATATAACCGACGGCATTGGGGTCGCCTGCCACCACCTGACGAATGGCGCCATTGGAGTCCTGAACCAGGGCTTCAAGGGCGATCTCATCCTTTTCCATTACCATTTTCTGAAAGGCTTCCCTTGTTCCAGACCCCTCCTCACGGGTGACCAGGGTGATGATCCTGTCATTCCCCCCCAGTTCCTTCCAATTTTTTATTTTACCGGAGAACATGTCTCTAATTTTTTGTAATGATAGATCCTGAACTGGATTTTTGGGGTGGACGATGATGGCAATGGCATCTTGGGCAATCATCACAGCATGGAGGTCTTTTTCTTTTGGAGTCAAATGACGGGAAGACATTCCAATATGTGCCACGCCGCTCCGAACCGCCTCGATTCCGGCGGTGGAACCTCCTCCCTGAACATAGATATAAGATCGAGGGTAAAGATGCATATATTCTTCGGCCAATAGCTCAGCGAAAGGTTCGACCGAAGTGGAGCCGGCCACTGTGATCCCCGCCTTCGATCGCTGGCAACCTACTGCGAATACGAGAAGCATAAGCGATAAGAAAAGCCAGAATGGATAAGATATTTTCGTATTTGTCTTCACTTGTTTGTCCAAAATTCCAGTTTCCAAATTCCAAAATCCAAATAAGCTCCAAAATCCCAATTTCCAGTTTTTGTTGTTTGCAATTTTGGTTATTGGTGTTTGGTTATTATTTGGATATTGGTGCTTGGAATTTGGTCATTGCCCCCAAAGGGGGTCTATCCATATCTTCCCGTCACATAGTTTTCCGTTCGTTTGTCCTTGGGCCGCGTGAAGATATCTCGCGTGGGAGCATATTCCAGCATTTCACCCAGCAGAAAGAATCCGGTCCAATCCGAAGTGCGGGCGGCCTGTTGCATGTTGTGTGTGACGATGACAATTGCATAATTCTTCTTTAATTCCTGCATCAATTCTTCAATCTTTAGCGTCGCGATCGGATCTAGTGCAGAACAGGGCTCGTCCATCAAGACGACTTCGGGTTCAACCGCCAGGACGCGTGCGATACATAGACGCTGCTGTTGTCCCAGGGTAAGGCTTAATGCGTTTCGATGAAGCCGATCCGAAACTTCAGGCCATATGGCGGCATCTTTCAGGCTTTGCTCCACCTTCTCTTCGATCTCCCTCTTCGAGAAAATCCCCAATACCCTCAGGCCAAAAGCAACATTCTCAAAGATACTTTTCGGAAAGGGATTTGGTCTCTGGAAGACCATTCCTACCCTTTTTCTGAGGGAGACCACATCGGTCGTCGGCTGGTAAATATCCTCCCCGTCAAGCATCACTCTTCCTTCGGTTCGTGTATTAGGAATCAATTCATTCATCCGGTTCAGGGTCCGGAGAAAAGTTGATTTTCCACAGCCGGATGGACCAATCAAGGCTGTGATCTGGCGATCTTTCATGGCAATGTTGATATCTTTTAAGGCATGAAAGGAACTGTAATACAGATGCAGGTTCCGAGTTTCAATCTTAACCGAAGAATTCATCTCTGCCATCGGGGTTGAGGGGAAAACGGCCAAAGACTTTGACGATCGCCCCAAAGGTTATCAAAATTTTCTTTTCGAATCAAGAGATTTCTCTCTTTCTTTCCCAGATTGATTCCCAGGACAGTTTAACCGAAGCGTCCGGTAATGTATTCTTCCGTTAAACGGATCGATGGATGGGTAAAGACTTTATCTGTCTTATCAAATTCGATGATTTCGCCTAGATACATAAAAGCCGTATAATCGGAGACTCTTGCCGCCTGTTGCATATTGTGAGTCACGATAATGATGGTGACCTCTTTCTTGAGTTGCATGATGAGTTCTTCAATTTTTGATGTGGCTGTGGGGTCGAGAGCAGAAGTCGGTTCATCGAATAAGAGAATTTCAGGATTGGTCGCCAGAGCCCTTGCGATGCATAGTCGCTGTTGTTGTCCTCCTGAAAGATTAAAGGCGAGGTCATGAATCCTGTCTTTGACTTCCTCCCAGAGGGCGGCTTGTTTCAATGCTTTTTCAACCTTTTCTTCCAGAAGATTTCTTCTTGCCTCCCCTCTTACCCTTAAGCCGTACGCCACGTTTTCAAAAACCGTCTTTGGAAAAGGATTGGGCTTTTGAAAGACCATGCTGATGCGCATGCGAACTTCAATAGGATCCACCTTGGGACTGATAATATTTAATTGATCAGGGTATAGGATGATCTCGCCTTCATAGCGATTTCCGGGATAAAGGTCATGCATGCGGTTGAAACACCGAAGGTAAGTTGTTTTTCCACAACCCGAGGGGCCGATTAACGCCGTAATCCTTTTTTCGGCAATCGGGAGATTAACGTCGTTCAGCGCCTGGACGAGATTGTAATAGAAGTTTAACTTTTTAACTTCAGCTTTTAATGGGGATGAAGGAATGGCTGACATGGTTTTTTCACATCCTTTTCTACCACTTGATTCTTTTTCTGAATCGGTATCTTAGATAGATGGCGAACCCATTCATGAATAATGTCATCAAAAGCAGGACGATACCAGCGGCAGCAGCATTGATATGAAATGCAGTCTGAGGTCTGGATATCCAGTTGAACATCTGGATCGGCATCACCGTGAAAGGATCCATGAGCCATTTGAACGAAAGAAAAGGGAATTCTGAAGTGATGAGTGATGATGGAAGAAAAGCGATGAAGGTGAGGGCGCCAACTGTAATGATCGGCGCAGTCTCACCGATGGCTCGAGAGAGGCCAATAATGACGCCGGTTAATATCCCTCCAAAAGAGTAGGGCAGGACATGGTCTTTGATGGTCTGCCATTTTGTAGCCCCCAGAGCATAGGAGGCTTCTCGGATGGAATTGGGAATGGCCCGGATCGACTCTCTGGTGGCTATCACCACCATGGGAAGGATCAAGAGTCCCAGCGTCAATCCTCCGGTTAAGATGCTTTCTCCAAATTTTAAAAAATAAACAAAAAGGCCCAAAGCGAGAAGGCCGTAAACGATGGAAGGGACGCCGGCAAGATTATTCATGTTGATCTCGATGAGATGGGTCAACCAGTTCTTTTTTCCATACTCCTCAAGGTAAATCCCCGCGGCAATCCCCAATGGAACGGCTGTGGCTGCCGTGACGATCATCACCAGGATCGTGCCCACCCAGGCAGAAAGGATTCCAGCTTTTTCCGGGAATCGAGACGGGTAGGAGGTAAAGAACTGCCACCCCAGCCTTGGAAAGCCATCGATGAAGAGATCGATGATCAGGGTGAAAAGGAGGACAAAGCCAATCAGGGTTGATAGGAGCCCAATGATCCAGAAGAGGTGATCCCTCAATTTATTGAGAGCGATCTTTTTCCGTATCTCCTGAATATTTTTATCGTTGTCCGTCGGCATAGGTTAATAAACCTCTCTGATCTTCCTTCTGAACCAGAATCCAAGAATATTTAAACTGAGGGTCATAAAAAATAGGGTAATCCCGGCCGCAAAAATAGTCTTATACTCCACCGTCCCGTGAGGGACATCCCCCAAGCTGACCCCAACGATGTAGGCGGTGAGTGTTTGAATGGGCTCGAGGGGATTGAGTGTCAGGTTGGGCATCATCCCGGCTGCTATCGCCACCACCATTGTTTCACCAATCGCTCTTGAAATGCCTATGATAAATGCGGCGGCAATGCCTGAAAACGCCGAGGGAATGATCACCTTAAAAGCTGTTTGAAACTTGGTTGCTCCCATGGCGTAGGAACCCTCCCGAATATGCATTGGGACCGCCTTCATGGAATCTTCACTGACAGAACTCACATAAGGAATGATCATGAGGCCCATAATGATTCCAGGGCTGAGGGCATTAAATCCGGAGAGATTGGGAATGAATTTTTGGAGAATCGGCGTAAGAAAGAGGAGAGCAAAATAACCATAAACCACCGTTGGAACAGCCGCGAGGAGTTCGAGAATGGGTTTGGCCACCTCCTTGATTCTGAATGGGGCGTACTCGCTGAGGTAAATGGCAACAATCAATCCGATCGGCAAGGCCACCGCCACTGCAATCCCTGTTACCAAAAGGGTCCCGGCAACAAGGGGCAGGATACCGAATTTAGGTTGGGCGAACAACGGAGTCCATTGTTTCCCCGTGAGAAATTCTAATATGGAAACGTCTTTAAAGAACCCCAACGCCTCGTATAAAAGGATAAAAACGATGCTGAGTGTGATGAAGATAGAGGAGAGGGCACTGAGTAACAGAATAAACTCAATGCCCCTCTCTTTCATTCTTGTGAATGATCTTCTTGGCATACTCCTTATTTTTTCTCTTCCAGTTTGAGAAGGTCCTCTATTTTCATCCCAACCTTAGATTCCCCGCCAAACATCGTTCCGGTCACTCGACGGGTGAACCGTTCCTCTGCGAGTTTATAGGCCCGGTCCGGTAAGGGGATGTATTTTACTTGCTTTATCAGTTTTGAGGCGTTCTTCAGAAAGAAGTCGATAAACTCCTTCAACTCCGGTCGGTCTGCAGATTTTTTGTTGACATAGATAAAAATGGGCCTCGATAAAGGCGAATAGGTTCCATCCATGACGGTCTTCTCCGAAGGAAGAATAGAACCCCGTCCTCCGTCGATACCCACCAGCTTCAACTTATCAGTATTCTCTGCATAATAAGCATAACCAAAAAATCCCAGAGCGCCTCTGTCTGTGGCAGTTCCTTGAACAAGCACGTTGTCATCTTCGCTCGCTGTGAAATCACCTCGGCTTGATCGCGACTTTCCGACAATCGCCTCCGTGAAATAATCAAATGTTCCTGAATCCACCCCAGGGCCATAGAGTTTTAAGGGGACATCCGGCCATGCAGGATTCACCTGATTCCATTTGACTATCTTTCTCTCGGCCTCTGGCTCCCAGATCTTTTTCAGTTCTGCCACTGTCATAGAAGTCACCCAAGTATTTTTCGGATTGACCATCACGGCAAGACCATCATAGGCAATTGGAAGTTCGATATATTCAATCATGGCTTCCTTGCAGGCTTCCATCTCTCTCTTTGCAATGGGTCTGGAGGCATTCGATATATCGATCTCCCC
The DNA here is from genome assembly GCA_030017685.1 of Thermodesulfobacteriota bacterium. Taxonomy (GTDB): domain Bacteria; phylum Desulfobacterota; class BSN033; order BSN033; family UBA1163; genus RBG-16-49-23. The sequence continues at coordinate 88,833 of JASEHH010000002.1, forward strand.
TCTGGAGAATTTTTTAAACCCTCCTCCTGTTCCGGAAATTCCAACGGTTACTTTAACAGCTCCTCTTTTTACTTTCTGAAACTCCTCCGCAACCGCTTCTACAATGGGATAGACCGTGCTGGAACCGTCGATCTTGATGATCTTCTCTTTAGACCAGGCAGGGTTTATCGTTCCAATGATTAAAGTGGTTAATAGGGAAATCCCGAATCCAATCCATAAAGTGTTTCTTTTGTTTTTCATTCCTTCCTCCTTTAGAAATCAAATTAAACTTTTTTTGTTACATTTGCGTTACAGTTCTTTTACATTTATGTTGAACATGCTTTCACCCCCTTTCTATTTTTTAAACTCTAACCTGCCAATATGGCAGCGAGATGTCGATAACGTGAAATTTTTATGAATTTTGGATTATTTTGTTGATCCTTGACCTTGTCGGCTTGATTTGTTATCTTCCCCTTGTATTTGAATGGGTGGGGAAGGGAGGACTCCATGGAGAAGAAGGTACAACTTTCGGTGATCCTTACAAACGCACCAGGCGAGCTTTCAAAAATGTGCGATGTGTTAAAGGAGGCCGGCATCAACATCCTGGCGATGAGCATTCAGAATGCGAAGGACTCGGTCAAAGAGCTCTTTAATATGAGGGAAAAAACGGGAAGAAGGATTGCCTTAGCCGAGAGTTACCGGAGCATTTTAAAGGATTCTTCAGACTATTCGTTGATCCGGATCTTAGTGGATAAACCTGTTGAAGCAGAGAAGGCCTTACTCGGATCAAACCATCTCCTCCACACGGATCAGGTCCTGGTATTTAAACTCCCCCATCAACCGGGAATGCTCGGAAAAGTGGCAAAACGTTTTGGAGAAGGGGGGGTAAACATCGATTATATTTATGGGTCGGCCATGGAGGATAATTCGGAGGCGATGTTCGTCGTCCATATCGCAGAGTCCGATTTCGATCGGATCAAAGATTTGGCCAAAGACCTTTCATAATTCTTCCTACCCCTATTTTTCACTTTTGACAGGAGAAGAAAGGGTAAAATGGAAGGTGGATCCCTCTCCCAATCGGCTTTCAGCCCAGACCCTCCCGCCGTGTGCCTGAACAAGATGCTTCACAATGGAGAGACCGAGACCGGTTCCTCCCAGTTCTTGAGACCTTCCTTTGTCCACACGGTAAAAACGCTCAAAGATTCTGGGAAGATCTTCTCTTGGAATTCCGATGCCATTGTCTCCGACCGAACATTGGATTTCCTTGGAATTATTTTCAATGGCTGAGATCGTAATTCTTCCTCCTTCAGGAGTATATTTGATGGCATTATCTAAAAGATTTATCAAAACTTGCTCTAAATAATTTCGGTCTGCCATGAGAGTTAGGGAAGAAAGAATTTCATTTTGGAAGATGGCTATCTTCTTCTTAGCCGCTGGTTCTTTGACAAAACCCATGATATCATCGATCAAATCCCGGAGAGGAAAAACTTCCATCTTCAGTTGAAATTCTTTCGACTCGATCTTTGAAAGTGTCAATAAATCTTCCACAATCTTTGTTAGACGATCCGTATGCCTTTTGATCACCTGGATAAACTGGAAGGCCACTTCCTCTTTCATCGCCCCTTCCAGGAGCGTCTCTACATATCCCTTGATGGTCGTCAACGGGGTTCTCAGTTCGTGGGAGACATTGGCCACAAAATCCTGACGAATCCTTTCCAACTCTTTTAAGCGGCTGATATCGTGGAAGACGGCGATGGCTCCCCCCATTTCCAGTCCTTCTTCATTGATCCTTTCAGAAGCGGGGCGGATACCGACCACATTGACCTCGAAGTTCCTTCCGGGGGAGGAGGGAAGAGTTAATTCGAAGGCCGAATTTTTACCATTCCTGATGGCCTCCTTGATGGCTTCCTCCAGTTCTGCGTTACGAATCAGCTCAAGGAGAGTTCTATCCAGCACCTCTGGAGGAATGGGAAATAATTTTCTCAACGCCTCATTCACCATCCGGATACGGCCTCTTCCGTCCACAACAAGGACACCTTCTGCCATCCCTTTCAGGATCGTCTGGAGGTAATCCTTTTCTCTCGAGATCTCTTTAATCGGATCCTTCAACCGGAAGTTCATCTCATCGATGGTTTTCGAAAAGTTGCTCTCTATCGGGCGGGTAAACGATTTAAGAAGAAGATAGGCTAAAATGGCAACACTGACAAAACTGAAGAGGGTGGTTACGAAGAGAGACTTCTCATAAAAAAATATCAGAACCCACTGGATCAGAACAAAAAGGAAGAGCAAGGAGGTAAAAATAGTGGTTAATTTCCAACGAATCTGGAGTTTCATTCTTCCTCGTCACGAAACCGGTATCCCACGTTACGAACGGTCTCGATCCATTCTCCAAAAGGGCCCAGTTTCTCTCTCAATCGCCGTATATGGGTATCTACTGTTCGGGCATAACCTTCATAGGTATACCCCCAGACTTTATTGAGGAGGTTTTCCCGTGTCTGAATCCTTCCCCTCCTTGAGGCCAGTTCAAAGAGGAGTTTGAACTCTGTGGAAGTTAAATGAACGGTGCTGTTCTGAAGTGACACTTGGTGCCGTTCCGCATCGATCAGGAGGTCTCCGATCTGAATGATTTTCTGCTCCTCCTGGGGTGTCTGCTTTCTTCTCAGGATCGCCTTTACCCTCAGGACCAGCTCCCTCGGACTGAAGGGCTTGGTGACATAGTCATCCGCTCCCAGTTCAAATCCTATGACTCGGTCCATCTCTTCGGCCTTGGCGGTAAGCATAAGGATGGGGATCGATTGCGTGAGGGGATTTGATTTGATGGCTCGGCAGACATCCTTCCCATCCATCCGAGGAAGCATGAGATCCAGGATGATGAGGCCGGGTTGAACTTTTCGGGCCTGCTCAAGTCCCAATGGGCCATCCAATGCCTTGATCACATTGAAGCCGGATTGCTTCAAATGGTATTCGATCAAATCAGCGATATCTTTCTCATCTTCAATGACAAGGATCGATTTCGTAGGTCGCCCCCTTTTTTACGGATAGGACTTTTTGAGATTAGAGGAAATCGAGACAATTATTTGTCGTTCCGTATTTTTCAAGGAATTCTTTGATCAGTTGTTCGGAGGCATGGAGAGGCTCATACTCCTCCATACATTCAAGCATGGCTCTTCTCCTTGGCTTTTAATTTTGTTGAATATTACCATAGAAGAGCCTAAAAAGGCAAAGGAGGATCAGAAGTTACGGGTGGATTGGACCCGTCGGAACTTTCGAGGGGCGACATGCCAGGCTAATGGAACAGAGAGGGCACAGGAAAGGATGGCGATGAGAAATGCCCAGAGATAACTCTGGGTTTGGTCGAAAATATAACCTGCCAACCAGGACCCTACAGCGGCACCGATCCCGATCATGCCCTCGAGCATCCCATAGATCAACCCGAAATGCCTCCCCTTGTAAAGGTCTCCGGCAATGGACATAAACATGGGCGCAGTGGAGCCCCAACCCGCACCAAAAAGAAGGGCAAAGAGGTAAAGGAAAAAATCAGAAGGGAGGGTCTGAAACAGAATAAGAAATAGGATGCCAACAGAAAAACAGATCCCGCCTAAAGTATAGGTGATCTCTCTTCCTGCCCGATCGGAGAACCATCCCCAGAAGAAACGAAACCCTGCGGACAGGGCGCCTACGGCCGCAAAGAGAGAAGCGGCCCAGATCCGATCTACCCCGAGATCAATGAGATACTTCACATGATGAACGATGATGATATAAACACCAAAAATCGTCAAAGATGGAAAGAGCAGGAAAGACCAGAACCTTGCGGTTTTCAGCAAATCTCTGACCTCCTTGTCTTCATTGCTTTTTTTGGGGTCTTCCGTGTCTGAAGGGGACTCTGGATAATCTCCGTCTACAGAGAGCCCCATTCCTTCGGGCCTGTGTCTCAGAAAGAGACCGATAAGGGGGAAAGGAATAGTGAAGACAAGAAGAGAAAATATAAGAAATGCGAATGGCCAACCTCGAAGGGTAATCAGGTATTGGAAGAAAGGCACGAAGATGAGTGGGCCGAATCCGATACCGACGCTGGCCAGACCATTGGCCATCCCTCGTTTTTTCTCGAACCAGTGGGAGAGGATGGTGGTGAAAGGTGAGATGCTGAGGCAGGTCACACCGATTCCTGCAATCACACCGAAAAAGAGATAAAAATGAATAAGGGATTTGACCTGGGTGCAGAGGAGGAGCCCCAGACCCATCAAAAAGATTCCTGGAAGGATAACCTTTCGAGGACCCACGCGATCGACGAGGTAACCGACCACGGGAGCCATTGCCATATAGACCAGCATCCCGATGGACTGGGCTCCTGCAGTCTCTGCGCGACTCCAACCGAAATGGTCGATCAAAGCAACGAAGAAAATGGAGAAGGTGGTTCGGAAGGCATACCAGAAGGCCATGGAAACCATGGCCAGGCCCACGATCACCCAGCCATAGTAAAATCGTCTCTGCATAAAAGCCATCAACCTTTCCATGATAGAAAGAAATTTAATGGATTTCGTCCAAAGAGGTCAAGGTCAAAGAATAAATCACTTGATTTGCCTTCTATTTTTTGTTAATGATTCAGAAAAGTTTTAAGAAAGGAGAGGACTTTTGAAAACTCTATTAAGATCATCCTTCATCTTGATCGTTGTTCTTCTTTTGATTTCATGCGGGACATCGGCCAAGACGAAGAAAGAGGATAAGGCCCTGAGTCTTGAGGAGCGCTTTCAATTAGCCTTTAAAGCAGCAGAGAGGGGAAATCTGGAGGAGGCGGTCAACGAATATCAACAGGTTCTGAAATTAGACCCAAAGCATTCGCGGGCGCACCTCAATCTCGGATTGGCCTATGGAAGGCAGGGAAAGTGGGATAAAGAGATTTCCCAATATAAGAAAGCGATTGGCATCGACCCGAATTTTGAAGAGGCCTATTTTCATTTAGGGGTGGCCTATGGAGAGAAGGGAAATCTGAATGAGGCGACGGTCCAATATCAGAAAGCCCTTCAGATCAACCCGAATTATGTGGAGGCCCATAACAACCTGGGGAACATCTATTTCAGAAAGGGAAAGATAAACGACGCCCTCTCAGCCTATGCGAAAACGATCGAGATCAAACCGGATTACGCCAGAGGCTATTTCAATATCGGCAGCCTCCATCGCCAGCAGGGAAGGGCGGAGGAAGCCATGGCCTCTTTTAAAAAAGCACTCGAGATCGATGCGAGATATGCATGGCCTCACTATCATCTGGCTTTCATCTATTTTGAGAGAGGAGAATTTAAACTCGCCATCGAACACTGCGACCTGGCCGGTAAGCTGGGAGTCGTTGTCGATCCGAAACTGCTGGAACGCCTTAAGCCCTATCGGTAATTGTTTGGTTAGGGTTTAGGCTACGAAGCCCGTGAGCTACAATGAACGATGGACAATGAACAAAGAACGGTTAAGGTAACGGTGACGAAGCCCGTATCGTTCATAAAAGGTTACGGTTGTCGTCTTTTAAATCTTTTCACGTAACCGTTACCGGTAACCGAAACGGGCCTCGTTACCCTGACTGAAAGGCGAAGCTATGTTCATCGTTTAACGTTCATTGTTTTTAAAGGATTTTACCATGGATACCAGAAAAGCCATTCTCGATTTTCAGTACTCGGAGAAGATGAAGTCCGGACTGATCATAGGGACGAACCTTCTCGAGCAGTTGGCCACTCTCAAAGACGACGGGGAGTACTCCGGAGGAAGAAAGGTTTTGATTTGGTATCTCGAGGCCTTACTCCGAGAACTCCGAATCGCTCAGAATGTGATCGGCCTGGATCACTATGTTGATCTGGAAAGGAAGTTGATGGAGATCATCGGAAGGATTCAGGTGTCACAAGTTCTGGAGGCCCAGAGGTCTTTTTCCGAAGGAATCTCCCTTGCCACCACCTCATGCCAGAGCTCAATGAACTTCCTGATGGAAAAAAAACTGGTTTAGTCAACCCGGAAAGGAGGAAAGGGAATGAAAAGAAGAAACCTTCTTATTTTTTTAGGGCTTTTGGTCTTGTTTCCTTCGCTTGCCTACTCCCAACCCATCCCCCTTTTTGATAAACTTTTTAAGAGATGGGGGCCTCGGATTCATCCCAGTGATCTCCGGGTCCTTCAGCTTGAAATCTCTCCGGATCCGGTATTGGAGGGCCAGAAGATTCGATTTGAGGCAACGATCTCCAATCTATCTCACTATTCGACCAGATGGTTATGCGGAATACCAGTTCCCTTTCAGCCGTTACACCTTTCAAAGGTTTGACCACTGTTTCACGGTCATCGTCGATGTGGAGCGCACTCCTTATCGAACGGATGCGGCCAGGGAGTTCTGCGCCAAACCATTGGGCTGGACGCTCAGACCGTAAACCATTTCGGATTGCGGATTTCGGAATGCGGATTGAGGAATAAAAAGCAAACTCTTTCCTCAGGGTAACAAACTGAGATCGAATGGAGGGAACAGAGCATGATAGAAAGAACATTGCCAGATTTTGAGTTAAAAGGGCCGAAGCCCCGCACCCTGGGAATCCTTATCCTTCTCTTTTTATTCATCCTCCTGATATGGAGTTCCTTCACCATTGTCCCTGCAGGTCACAGGGGAATCGTCCTCTGGTGGGGAAGCGTAGAAAAGAGAGCCATGGGGGAAGGTATGAATTTTAAAGTCCCCATGGCAGAGAGGGTGATCAAAGTGGATGTCAGGGTTCAACCCCATCCATTCAAAGAGATCGATGCTGCTTCGAAGGAATATCAAATGGTAAAACTGACCGGGATGATGAATTTCCATATTGATCCAGCCTATGTGAATAACCTCTATCAGAAGGTGGGCCATGACTTTGCCAATAAAGTCATTGACCCAGCCTTTAATGACTTTGTCAAAGAGGTTGTTCCGAATTAACCGATTACCGAAATCCTTCCCAAAAGGGAAGAGATTCGCAAGAGGGCCATGACCAAACTGGGGGATAATCTGGCACGATACCATATCATCGTGGATGATATTTATATTTCTAATATCCGATTTTCACCCGAATATGAAAAGGCCATTGAGGCCAAACAGGTTGCCCAGCAGCAGGTAGAGACACAGAGGCAAGTTCTTGCTCAGCGGGAGATCGAAGCCCAGCAGAAAGTGGTTACGGCCAAAGGAGAGGCGGAATCGATTCTGGTGGTCGCTCAGGGACAGGCCAAAGCCAATGAAGCCCTAGCCCGCTCGATCAGTGCCATCCTGGTCGAGTATAAAGGCATTGAGAAGTGGAATGGGATTCTGCCCCAGGTGTCCGGAGGCGCCGTCCCCTTTGTGGACATCGGGAAGATGGGTGGGGCAAAGAAAGAAAAATAAATTCCAATATCCAAATTCCAAATAATTTCCAATGACCCAATAACCAAATGTTTAGAGATTGGAATTTGATAATTATTTGATTATTGGTGCTTGGGATTTGGTGATTGTTCCATCATTTATTGGGACACTTGGGTAGCATGACCGAAAAGACGGTTCCTTTTCCCTGCTCGCTCTCGATCTTTACCTCTCCGCGATGGAGTTTTACGATCTCCTGCACCAGTGAAAGGCCGATCCCAAGCCCCCTGGAATCTCCGAGGGGCTTGGTTTCTTCCTGAAAGAAACGGGTGAAGACTTCATTCAGGGATTGGTGGGAGATTCCAATACCCGTATCCATAATGTGAGCAAAGGCAAACCGATCATTTTCTGCAAGGGTAACGGTGATTTTTCCTCCCCGGCGGTTGTATTTGATGGCATTGGTGAGAAGGTTATCGAAAAGCTGGTCAAGTTTATCCGCCACGCCATCGATGGCCAACGGCCCCGCAGGAAGTTGAGTCTCCAATTCTATCTGATATTCCTTCGCCAGAGGTTCAACGGTTGAACAGGAGAATTGAATGACCTTAACCAGATCGACCGGTTCAAACGTATAGACCTCTTTCCGAATTCCGAGCTCTGCAAGATCCAGAAGGTTGTCGATATTCTTTCCAAGCTTATGGAGGTTTTTATAGGAAATCTCCAAAAACCTCTTTTGCTGTTCGGTTAAGGAACCCACTTTCTCCTTGAGGATCATCCCGATATATCCCATCACAGAGATCATGGGGGTCTTCAATTCATGGCTCACATTGGACAGAAAATCGTCCTTCATCCGGTCTAAACGGAGTAATTCCTCATTTGCCGATTGTAGCTTTCCCAGTGTCTCTTTAAGTTCGTCCTCCGCCTTTTTTCGTTCCGTCACCTCCTGGGTGACAACGATCACGCCTAAATATTCATTCCCCGGACCCCAGACCGCCGAATAGGAATTATCATAAAATTTTCCCTTGACCAGCTGGAGATTCATCCGGTGATGACCTTTAGTTTTCCCCGATTTTAAGTCTTCGATAATTTTCATCACCTTTGGATGGGCTTTCTTCGGATGACAGTGTAGGATGGACTGGCCCAGCATCTCATTGAGAGGGGTGTTTCGAAGCCTTTCTGCGGCTGGATTGAAATAGGAGATACGGTTTTGGTCGTCGATAAAGACAACGCCCTGTTCCATCGAAGCAAATATCTCATGTAAGATCGACAAGTTCATCTTTATGGCCTGTTAAAAAAATAACACAGGAACAGACATGAGACAAGAGAAATAAAATAAAAAATAAATAAAAAAACTTGACTTTTTGAAATGAGATAGAGTAATTTTACTGTATGAAATCGATATGGATTATTTTAATTCTTGCCCTCGCTTGTCCCATCGCTATGGCTGGTCCTGCGCCTTCCGGCCCAAAGGAAATGACTTCCCGAATCTATGCTTATGAAGGCAAACTGTTCGCCGGGCCTCAGGACCCCGAATACAAGGACTACGACTTAGCCTTACGAAACCACCTCACCAGGCGAATCCATAAACGGTTTGGGATAGAGCTTGACCCCAAAACCTATTCCGGATTTGACCTCCTTGAGATCGAGGCACTCATCAAGTTTAAGAAGTCGAATGAACCCCTTCATCTCTTCCTGAAGATGTTTCCCAGAACTCATTGATGATCTTTCATCCTCTTTTAACCCCTCATCCCTGCGCCTCATTTTTTTCCCCCGAAAAATTTTAAGGAAAGCTTGCGGTAAATTCCATAAATCTGTTAATATACTAACGTTTTTTGAAACAACCCGAAACATTCACGCCTTAATTCTTTTAATACCACTTGACAAAGAAAGGTTTTCTTTTATATTTAACAATCTAATTTATCGAATCTTAACAGAATCGGTATGTTGACTCTAAAACTGGATGAGATTCCCGATGAGGGGTTGGAACTGAAATGGAAAGAAGAGCCGACGGCTCTCTCAGGCTATCTCGAAAGCCTTTCCGAGATAGAGGCAATTGAAGAATTCGGTTTAAGGGCGATGGATTGGCGTTTCCAGGGC